>CAVFDI010000023.1:0-11114 GCA_963621145.1 Paludibacteraceae bacterium
TCGCCCGTTTTGCCTTCGGCAGAGGCGTAGTAGTTGGCTGGTGCTTCGGCGCGCAGTCCAGTAGCACAAAGCGCAATGGCGCAGAATAAAATGGTGTGTTTTTTCATTTTGATATACCCCCTCGTTTCCCCAAGGGGGAGGATAAAAAGTTTAAGGTTTCTGTGTTTTCAAATTTGATTTTTTTTTCGGATTACAAATCCTGATAGTATGCTAGTGCGGGATTACAAATCCCGCACGACCAGCGGTTTCTTCCATTTATTTATGCTTCAATCTTTTAATCAAAAAAAGAGCAGTGGGGTTGTAAGCCGGGTTCTGTTTTGTGCGCGTGGCACAAAGTCTGTCATTTATCTCGAACAGATGTCGCCATCTGCCTCTATCGACCTACCCTCCGACTGGAGCGGGCCGCTCTCGTAGCGTCGGTTTACTTGGTCTTTCAACCCATGATGCGCCGTAGCCTTGCGTGTCGCCACACAAGCGGTGAGCTCTTGCCTCGCCTGTTTCACCCTTGCCCAAAGGCGGTTTTCTTTCTGTAACGCTGATTGAACCTCACGGCCCACTTCCCGTTAGGAAGCATGGCTGCCCTGCGTTGCCCGGACTTTCCTCGCACAATTCTGACATTGTACGCGACAGACCGCCCCACTGATCTTATTTTTCAGCCTGCAAAGTTAGCAAATTTCTACGACACGGCTACCATTTTCTTCTACTTTGATTTCGACGCGCACCGTATCGTCGGGCAGGAGCGTGCCAATCTGCTCGGGCCACTCCATAAGGCAGAGCGCACCGCTGGCAAAATACTCCTCTACGCCAAAATCGAGCGCCTCTTGCGGCGTTTTCAGTCGGTAGAAATCGAAATGGTAGATATGCTCGCCCGTGGCGGTGGCGTAGTCGTTCACTATCGAAAAGGTGGGCGAATTCACCACATCTTGCACGCCCAGCACTTCGCAAATGGCTTTGATGAAGGTGGTTTTTCCCGCACCCATCTCGCCATAAAAAGCAAAAAGCGTGCGCCCTTGCATGGCCGCAACAAACTGCTGCGCTACGGCGTTTATCTCTTGTAAGTTGCTGATTATTAAGTGCATAATTTAAGTTTAGTTCTTGATCGTTTGGCAAATCCACCGCAATAAATTGCGGTGTTATTGCGAGTTACTCATCGAATTATTGAATTATTGAATTATTGAATCATTGAATCATCGAATGTGTTTATTCGCCCCTACAATTCACTCACTGCCTCCGTCCTTATTCTTTTGTCCTTATTCTTTTGTCCTTATTCTTTTGTCCTTACTCTTTTGTCCTTACTCTTTACTCGCATTTATGCAAACATCTTCACATCGTTGGCGGTAACCTCTTTGCCCGAGAGTATGATGAGGCGTTCGACCACGTTGCGCAGTTCGCGCACATTGCCGTGCCATGGTTGCGCCTTGAGCAGTTCCACGGCTTTCGGGTCGAATGGTTTGATGGCGATGCCCTGTTCTTCGCAAATCTGTTCGGCAAAATGGTTGACTAGCAGCGGGATGTCGTCGGCGCGCTCGTGCAGCGATGCTACATGAATTGGAATGACGTTCAGACGGTGGAAAAGGTCTTCGCGGAAACGTCCTTCGTCAATCTCTTTGCGCAGATCTTTGTTGGTGGCGGCTATCACGCGAACGTTTATCTTTATCATCTTGTCGCTGCCTACGGGCGAGATCACATTTTCTTGCAGACAGCGCAGCACTTTGGCTTGTGCCGAGAGGCTCATGTCGCCAATCTCGTCGAGGAAAATGGTGCCGTTGTTGGCTTGCTCAAATTTTCCAGCGCGCGTTTTTATGGCCGATGTAAATGCGCCTTTTTCGTGTCCAAATAGCTCACTTTCAATCAGTTCCGATGGAATGGCAGCGCAGTTCACCTCGACAAATGGTGCGGTGTTGCGGTTGCTGAGTTCGAAAATCTGTCGTGCCACAACCTCTTTGCCCGTACCGTTGTCGCCCGTTATTAGCACGCGAGCATCGGTTGGCGCTACTTTGGCAATGAGCGTGCGCAGTTGCTGCATCGGCTCCGATTCGCCAATCATGGCATATTTGCGGTCCACTTTTTTCTTCAGCATCTTGGTTTGCGCCACCAGATTGGTCTTGTCCAAGGCGTTGCGCGTAACCACAAGCAGGCGATTCAGGTCGATTGGCTTCTCGATGAATTCGTACGCGCCTTTTTTGATGCACTCCACGGCCGTTTCTATGGTTCCGTGTCCCGAAATCATCACAATGGGCGTTTCGATGCCGTCGTTGCGCATCTTTTCTAGCACTTCGATGCCGTCCATTTGTGGCATTTTTATGTCGATGAAGATGGCGTCGTAGGTGGTTGTCTTCACCTTTTCGAGCGCAATCAAGCCATCTTCAGCCAAATCGACCTCGTATTTTTCAAATTCCAGAATATCTTTCAGCGTGTTGCGAATGCTACGCTCGTCGTCGACTACAAGGATTTTCATAATTTTAATTGCCTAATTGTTTAATTTCCAATTACTTAATTGGTTGAGAAATTTCAGTTTCCCGATTTCAAATTGCGATGTTTATGACTTTTTACTCAATCACTTTTTCTTCTTTTGCGCGGCTTCTATCAACTCTTTTGGCTTCTGTTTGGTGATGGGCAGGGCGCGATAGTCCCAATGCTCTTCCACATCCCAAAAAGCACGCATGGCCAGTTTGTATTCGTAGTAGAAAACCTCTTCGGGCTGGCGGTGCTCGGCATACGAACCTGCGTCCCACATGCCGTTGCCATTCGCATCGACGAAGAGCCGCAGATAGTATTCGCCTGGGTCGAGATATTCAAAAACGGTTTCGGCTTTGGCTGGCAGCGTGCGCACCACTTTTTCGCTCTTGTCGAGCAGTTCTACAATCTCATTTCCTTCGAGATTCGGGAAAATCAGGTAGAATGTGGCATAACTCTCGAGCGATTTTACTTTCAACGTCTGCTGAAGTTTGTTGGTGTGCAAGCCCGTTAGACTCACAAACGCCGCCGAATCGATGGTAACGCGGTAATTCTTTTCGGGCTGCCAAGCATAACGAATTTCGTATGCCATACCCAGACTGTCGGCGCGCTGCAGTGTTGCATCAATTTTTTGCCAAAGCGTATCAACTTGCTGTTCTACAAGCACTTGCGCCGAATCGCTGAGGGTCGTTGGTACATCGAAAGTGAATCGCACAGGTTTGTATAGGTCGAATGCGGTAGATGTGTTGGTGGCAACTTTCAAGAATTCAATCTTTTTTTGTTTGTTATCATCGTCTTTTTTGCGTCTGCTGCTCTTTTTCTCACTCGCTTTTTTGTGGCGATAGACGGTGTTGAGCGTGTCGGTTTGCCAAACGAGTTGTTCTAGCGAATCGGTATGCTGATAGCGCAGCGTGTATTGCAGCGTGTCCATCTGCCACAGCAGCGTGTCGCGCAACCAATAGGTGAGCGTGTCGCGCGTTGGGTTGGTTTGTAGCAGATAGTTGCTGTCGAGCGCAAAATTCAGCGGCTCAATCTCGGGCAGCGAGTCGACGGGCGCAGTGAAATAGAGCACCAACTGATGTTGCTCGGGGCGCGTGGCTTTCACAAAACTTTGGCGCTTGTAATCCATAGCAAAACTGCGCAGCACTATGTTGTTGGTGTATTTGGGGTGACTGTGCGCCACAATGGTGTCGATGGTTATGGAATCGCGCCAAATGGTATCGAGTGTTTCGGCAAATTCAAGACTCGGCACAACCAGCGAGTCGCTCCACGCCAGCGTTTCGATGGGCTGATCGTAGCGATAGTTGTTGTTCATGTCGGTCAACGCGTAGATGCGATAAGTGCCTGAAGGCAAGCCTTTTAGCCAGAAATGGCCATCGCTGCCAGTCTTGGCAATATGGTCGAACGGCAGTGCAGTGAATGCCGAATCGTCGAGATTGGAATGCACGCCCACCACAATGCCCGAAACGGGATTGAGCGTCTTGGCATCGACTACCATTCCGCCCACCATCAGCGAGTCGAGCGTACCACCCGTGCTGAAGGTGAAATAGTAATCTTTCAGCGGATTTTTTTCGTTGTTATCCACTATGGCGTCGGCAAAATCGACAATGTAGGTGCAGTCTGTCAGCAGCGAATCGTTCAATTCTATCGCCACTTTTTTGCCGTAGGCTTTGGTGATAGCGGCTTTCTTCTGCGGCGGCGAAACCACTACTTTGTTGTAGGCATCGTCAAGCACCACTATCTCGTCGAACACTATCTCGATGCGCTGTTTGTTCACATTGCGCGTGCCGTTTTCGGGTTTCGACGACAGCGGAATGGGCGGCATCTCGTCTTTGGGACCGCCTTGTGGACCGCTACCGCGATTGGCACAACTCATGGCCAATGCTCCTGCCAACACATAGAGTGCCAGCGCGCGTTTCCCGCCTATTTTCGATATGAAATTCACGTTTCTGTGTGGTTCTATTAGTTTCTAAGTTTCTCGAAATTGCTAGCGCAATTTCTGTTCATGAGTTGAATTGTCAATTAGCGCAAGCGCTTCATTCTCCTTTCGCGTCATCTCTTCGTGGTCGGCTGGGGCTTTGTCGTTTTGACCGCACAGGTGCAGAATGCCGTGAATCAAGATGCGGTGCAACTCGTTGTCGAACGACACGCCAAACTCCTGCGCATTGCTACGCACCGTGTCCAGACTGATGAATATGTCGCCATGCAGCGTGTCGCCTTCGCAGTAGTCGAATGTGATGATGTCGGTGTAGTAGTCGTGTTGCAGATATTGGCGATTGACCTCGAGAATTTTGGCATCGTCGCAAAAAATATACGCCACTTCGCCCACTTTTTTACCATATTTCGCTGCCACTGCCCGAATCCAAGCATTCACCTCTCGCTTGCGAAGGACAGGCATTTTCACATTTTCGGTGTTGTATGATATCATTGTTGTTGGTTGAGTAAAGAGTAAGGATTAAAGAGTAAAGACTTTTTTGGGGCTAAGAACTTTGACTAAGACTTTGGGAATAATGGTTATTTTGCAGTTGGCTCTCTTAATTCTAAATTCAAAATTCTTAATTATATCTATTTTTTATTATTCATTCTTAATTCTTTATTAATGAAAGAAAAGGTAGCCGATCAGAATTGCTGCAATAATGCCTGCTGTGTCGGCAATTAGGCCGCAGACAAGTGCATTGCGTGTTTTGGTGATGCCAACCGAGCCAAAATAGAGCGCAAGAATGTAGAATGTGGTGTCGGTGCTGCCTTGCACAATGCACGACAGTCGCCCAACGAACGAATCGGCGCCGTACGAACCCATGGCGTCGAGCATCATGCCGCGTGCACCGCTGCCGCTCAGGGGTTTCATCAAAGCCGTGGGAAGTGCGCCCACAAAATCGGTGTCGCAGCCGATGGCGGCAAACAACCATGCAATGCCTTGCAGCAGCCAATCCATCGCTCCCGAGGCGCGAAACATGCCAATGCCGACCAATATAGCAATCAGATAGGGTATGATGCCAACTGCCACTTTGAAACCATCTTTTGCGCCTTCGACAAAAGCGTCGTAGACATTCACTTTTTTTACCATGCCAGCCACAACAAACGCACTGATAATGCCCAGCAACGTAACACTTGTAATGATGGTGGAGCAGGTGGTCATGGTTTCGCGCTCCATCTGCGAAAATAGCGCTATCAGGCCCACAATCAATGCCGTGAGCCCGCCCAACGTAAGCACTATGTTGCGTTGAAAAATGTTGATTTTCTGCGAAATGGCCACTGCCACAAATCCTACCAACGACGAGAAAAATGTTGCCATCAGAATGGGCAGAAATACGTCGCTTGGGTTGGCAGCGCCGTATTGCGCGCGGTAGGTCATTATGGTGATGGGAATGAGCGTGAGCCCCGATGTGTTTAGCACCAAAAACATGATTTCGGCGTTCGAAGCGGTGTCTTTCTTCGGATTCAGTTCCTGAAGCTCTTTCATCGCTTTCAGACCGAGTGGTGTGGCGGCATTGTCGAGACCAAGCATGTTGGCCGAAAGATTCATAAACATGGTTCCCATGGCAGGGTGACCTTGTGGCACTTCGGGAAAAATTTTGCTGAAAAATGGCGATGTGATGCGCGCCAAAAAGCCCACTGCGCCGCTGCGCTCGCCTATCTTCATAATGCCAAGCCACAGTGCCAGCACGCCCGTAAGCCCAATAGACACTTCAAAACCAGTGCGCGCCGACGAAAACAGCGAATCCATCACAGCATTCAGTGCCGAGCCATCGCCAGCGAAACACAGCTGCAGCAGTGCCACCAGCACCGCTATCAGCACAAACCCTATCCAGATGTAGTTTAGTACCATTCAAACGGCAAAGATACGATTTTTTGACGATAGTAGCAAAAGCGCCACTCAATCACCCCAAGGGGGTAAGATTGTGTAGCGCAATAAATAAAAAGGGAAGTGGCATGCCGCGTCCCTACAGTGTTCTAAAAATCGTTCTGAGAAATCTTATTGCACAATTATTTTTTGCGCTTTATCTCTAACCTTTACAACATAAATGCCGTTTAATTGTCCATTCATGCGAGTTACATCGCGACAAGCAGATCGAAAATTTTGAATTCACTATCGCAGACAATGCGGCCATTTTCAGCATAAACATCTACACTCTCTGCTTTCTGCAGGTCTGTTGGTGTCTCTTCACTTGGCACATCGTAGACAAGGCGAACAGAAAGCCTCGCACTGGGATTGTCATCATAATAGCTTATTACTTTTAATGATAATTAGATTTAAATTATATTTAAAAAATAAAAAGAATTTTTTTTATTCCAATTTTAGACGTAGGCGTCAAATCGAGAGATTTTATATGTAAATACTTGATTTTTAATTATATACATACCTAACATCAATTTATTGTAAAGATTGTACAATAATTAAACGGTTTAAAATTGGTCCAAATCGAATTATCTCGAAAAAAAATGCGATTCAAATCGTGAGTAGGTAAAAATTGATATAAAATACTGTAAATCAGCGAGTTGCGTAGTGTCAATGCGAATTTATCGCATCAGTAGTATTTCCTTTCGAAAAATAAACTTGTTTGTTTTCAGTAATTGAGATTTTACCCGAAATTGCTCCTTCAGGTGCTGTTGCAAATAGTGCATTGAACGAAGCACAAACTTAAAATAAAGATTTTTTTTCATAGTCGTAAAATTAATTGGTTTACGCCGTAAAAATTACGAAACATTTTTTTCTGCCAAAAAAATAACATAAAGATGAGGGTATAGAGTAAAAATACATTTTTTGGTGTCGCAACTCACGTTTTTATTTTTTTTTGTCTTCACTATTACGTAATTTTTCACAACTCCTCCTTACAACTTGCTACTATCGCCAAAAAATCGTACCTTTGCCGTTTGATATTAACAACACGAGCCATTATGAAAAAATTTAACGAGTACGACCATTTCGACCTATCGGAAATAAACCATCAGGTGCTCGAAGAGTGGGAACGGCAGGGGCTTTTCCACCGTAGCATCGACGAGCGCGAGGGCTGTCCATCTTTCATTTTCTACGAAGGACCACCTTCGGCCAACGGCATGCCAGGCATTCACCATGTGATGGCACGTACCATAAAAGATACTTTTTGTCGCTACAAAACCATGCGCGGCTATCAGGTGCGTCGCAAGGCGGGTTGGGATACGCACGGTCTGCCCGTGGAACTCGGCGTGGAGAAAATGCTCGGCATCACCAAAGAGGATATTGGTAAAAAAATCAGCGTGGACGAATACAACGCTGCCTGCCGTCGCGAGGTGATGAAATACACCAAAGAGTGGACTGCGCTTACCAAAAAGATGGGCTATTGGGTCGATCTCGAAAATCCGTATATCACCTACGACAACAAATACATGGAGACGCTGTGGTGGCTGCTCAAGCAACTCTACAACAAGGGTTTGCTCTACAAAGGCTACACCATTCAGCCCTATTCGCCAGCTGCTGGCACAGGACTCTCGAGCCACGAACTGAATCAGCCTGGCTGCTACCGCGATGTGAAAGACACCACTTGCACCGCACAATTCCACATAAAAGGCGACCGCTGGGGTAGCGATGCCTATTTCATTGCTTGGACTACCACGCCTTGGACTTTGCCATCGAACACGGCATTGTGCGTTGGTCCGAATATCGATTATGTGGCGGTGCGTGGCGAAAATCCATACTCGAAACAGGCGGCAACCTACATTTTGGCGGCTTCGTGCTTGGCATCGTATGCCAAAGAGTTGGGCGAACAGCCCGAACCACTGTGGCGCGGCAAAGGCTCGGAACTGGTCGGTACAGAATATGAGCAGTTGATTCCGTGGGCAAATCCTGGCGAGGGCGCATTTCGCGTGATAGCGGGCGACTACGTAACCACCGACGAAGGCACGGGCATTGTGCATATTGCGCCAACTTTCGGCGCCGACGATGCTTTTGTGGCGAAAAAAGCGGGCGTCCCTGGTATGACTTTCGTCACCAAAAATGGCGAAATCCGTCCAATGGTCGACATGACGGGCAAATTTTTTGCGATTGACGATCTCGACCCCGAATTTGTGCGCGCGCACATCAATACCGAACTTTACAACGAGTTCGCAGGGCGTTTTGTGAAAAATGCCTACGATCCGAACCTCACCGACAAGGACGAGACGCTCGACATTGCCATCTGCATGATGCTGAAACGCCAAGGTTTGGTATTCCGCATCGAAAAACATACGCACAGTTATCCGCACTGCTGGCGCACCGATAAACCAGTGATCTACTATCCGCTCGATAGTTGGTTCATAAAGACCACCGCAGTGAAAGACGAGATGATTGCACTAAACAAAACCATCAATTGGAAACCCGAATCGACTGGCTCGGGACGTTTTGGCAAGTGGCTCGAAAATCTGAACGATTGGAACCTCTCGCGCTCGCGCTATTGGGGCACGCCACTGCCTATTTGGCGCACCGACGATGGTCGCGAAGAGATTTGCATTGGCTCTATCGAAGAACTATTCGCAGAAATTGAAAAGTCGGTGGCGGCTGGCGTAATGGAAAAAAATCCGTGGCCAAATTTCCATGTTGGCGACTACTCGAAAGAGAATTACGATCCGAAAAATATCGACTTGCACCGCCCGTACATCGATGGCGTGGTGCTGGTTTCGCCGTCGGGCAAGCCCATGCACCGCGAATCAGACCTGATTGATGTTTGGTTCGATAGCGGTTCTATGCCTTACGCACAAATTCACTATCCGTTTGAGCAGACCCCCAACCCCCAAGGGGGCTTTAAGGAGGCAGATCCAATGTTGTATGGTCGCTTGAAAGAGTTGGCTGCCGAAAAGCGAAAAAATGAAACGCCTGCCGAAGCAAAATTGTGGGAATATCTCAAAGGATTACGAACAAAAGAGCAGCGATTTACGAGGCAATATATCATCGATCAATATATCGTAGATTTTGCTTGCATTCAGAAAAAAATTGTGATTGAGGTCGATGGAAAATATCACGATACTGTAGAACAAAAAGAGTATGATGCACAGCGTACTGCCGTAATCGAAAAACATGGTTTTTCCGTATTGCGTTTCAAAAACGATGAAGTGGAAAGTGCGATGGACAAAGTGATCGCAACCATCGAAAACGCACTTCAAAAAAGCTCTCCCCTTGGGGAGTTGGAGGGGTCTTTGGAAGCCTCTTTCCCTGCCGATTTCATTTCCGAAGGTGTGGATCAAACGCGTGGCTGGTTCTTTACGCTGCATGCCATCGCCACAATGGTTTTCCACTCGGTGGCGTTCAAAAATGTGGTGTCGAACGGCTTGGTGCTCGATAAAAACGGCAACAAAATGTCGAAACGCCTTGGCAACGCTGTCGATCCATTCTCGACCATCGAAAAATATGGTTCCGACCCTGTGCGCTGGTACATGATGACTAATTCGTCGCCGTGGGACAATCTGAAATTCGACAACGAAGGCGTGGAAGAGGTGCGCCGCAAATTCTTTGGCACGCTCTACAACACCTATTCGTTCTTTGCACTCTATGCCAATGTCGATGGCTTCACGGGCGACGAAAAGGCGGTTCCGTTGGCCGAACGTCCCGAGATTGATCGCTGGATTTTGTCGCTGCTCAACACGCTGGTGAGCGAGGTTACTACGCACTACGAAAATTACGAGCCAACGCGCGCTGGTCGCGCTATCAGCGATTTTGTACAAGAAAATCTGTCGAACTGGTACGTGCGCCTCAACCGCAAACGTTTCTGGGGAGGCACTATGGACGCTGACAAATTGGCAGCTTACCAAACACTTTACGAATGCCTCACCACCGTGAGCCGACTGATGGCGCCAATCGCTCCGTTCTATGCCGATCGCCTCTATCGCGACCTTACGGGTGCCGATAGTGTGCATTTGGCATCGTTCCCCGAGGTGGATAATTTGCGCGAAGATAAACGCCTTGAAGGCTGCATGCAGTTGGCGCAACAGACTACATCGATGATTCTTGCGTTGCGCAAAAAAGCCAACAAAAAAGTGCGTCAACCGCTGCAAAAAGCCGTCGTTCCCGTGCCAGATGCCACTGCCAAAGAGGAGTTGCTCTATGTGGCTGATCTTGTAAAAACCGAGGTGAATGTGAAGGAGTTGCAGGTGGTTTTGTCTGATGAGTCGGAGATTCGTCTGGTGAAGCGCGCCAAAGCCAACTTCAAAACCCTTGGCAAACGCTATGGCAAACAGATGAAAGAGATTGCTGCCGCCATTGCCACATTGCCGCAGGATCAGATTGCTGCGCTCGAGCGCGATGGACAACTTACGCTACCATTGCCCAGTGGTGAGGTAGTTTTGGAACTTGCCGATGTAGAAATAGCCACCGAAGATATGCCAGGCTGGCTTGTGGCCAACGAAGGCGCACTCACCGTAGCGCTCGACATAGAGATGACCGACGCGCTGCTGAACGAAGGAGTGGCGCGCGAATTGGTAAACCGCATTCAAAATCTGCGCAAATCGAATGGCTACGAGATAACCGACAAGATCGCTGTTCAGATTGAAAATCGTGACGAGATTGCCAAGGCTGTAACCGACTACCGCGACTACATTGCCTCGCAGGTGCTTGCTACCAGCCTCACCTTAGTCGATACCATTGCCGACGCCACCGAACTCGATTTCGAGGATTTTGTGGTGAAAGTGAAGGTAGTTAGGAATTAGGA
>CAVFDI010000023.1:11124-26139 GCA_963621145.1 Paludibacteraceae bacterium
AGGAATTAGGAGTGAGAAGTTAGGAATTCTCTTATCTGCTCGAAAAAGTTTGGGTAGGATTTGCTGGCTACTTCTGGGCGGTCGATGTGAAGCGACATTTTGGCGGCTAATGGCGCAAATGCCATGGCTATGCGGTGGTCGTTGTGGGCGCAGATGGTTGGCGCATGCTCGGCAGGGCAGCGCGTGCCGTCCCACGCAAGGCTGTTGCTTGTAGGCTGATTCAGCACAAAACCACATTTCCTCAATTCTGCCGAGAGTGCACTGATGCGATCGCTCTCTTTCAAACGCAAATTTTCTACGCCTGTGAAGTGGAATGATGTGCCACGTGCGCAACACGTCACGACCATGGTTGGAACCATGTCAGGCATGTTTCCAAAATCGTATTGCAGCGTGGTGGGCGTGGTTTTGCTTTTGTGGGAAATTTCCGCACCTTCGGCGGTAAATTTTGTCTCGATTCCGAAATCTTGAAAAAGTGTAGCAATGAGTGCGTCGCCTTGCAGTGTGCTGGGCTGCAGGTGGCGCAACAGAATCTGTCCGTGCTGCGCAATGGCGAGCCATTCGTACCAATACGAGGCGGCCGACCAATCGCGTTCAATCGTCCAATTGGTGCGGCGATAAGGTCTGTTTTCGACGCTGATTTTGTTGCTGTCGATAGCGACTTTTGCTCCTGCTTGGCGCATCATGGCGGCGGTCATTTCGATGTATGGAAACGAGTGCGGATTTTGGGTAAAGTGGAGTGTGAGTGCAGTGCTGAGATAGGGTGCAATCAGCATTATTGCCGAAAAAAACTGACTACTCTCGTCGAAGTGGGGCGTGAGTTCACCACCGTGCAGTTTTTTGCCGTTGATTGCGAGTGGCGCGTAACCATCATTTTGCAGATAGTGAATGTCGGCGCCGAGTATTCGCAGAGCATCGACTAGTGGCGCGATGGGACGCTGTCGCAGTCGCGGCGAACCAGTGAGCGTGAATGAGCCACTTTTTGTTGCCAAGTAGGCTGTGAGAAAACGCAGTGCCGTGCCGCTCGCTTCCACATCGATTGTGCCGCTTTGGCGTTGCAAAGCACGCTCTAACACCACTGTATCGTCGCAGTCCGATAGATTTTCGATTGTTCCACCGTTTTTGTACAAAGCGTTGATAATCAACGCTCTATGGCTGATGCTTTTCGAGGCAGGCAGATCGATGGTGGCAGCGAACATGAGATTTTTTTTTTAGATCATAGAAGATAGAGCAAAGAATATAGATTGTTTGAGTCTTGTCTAAATTCTAATTTTTTAGTTGGAAAATCCTGCTTTTTCGCTGTTTTTTTGTCCGCTCCAGACGTCGCTCAAAGTGGTTGTGCCAGCCGTTCCGCCTACGATGTAGAGGCGATTTTCGTCATCTTTTACCACATTCAAATTGTGGCGCGAAACCCAAAGATCGGGCAGCAATGCTTTGTCGTTGGGCGTGGCCCAAGTGAGTCCGTAGTCCACCGAAAAGAGTTGTCGGTCGGAGCATTCGCCATTTGCGTCGGCACCGCCAAAAAGCATTAAACCATCGGCATATTGCACCACGGCTGCGCCATAGCGCGGTGTGAACCACTGTTTGCTGGCGGCCAGATTTGCCCAATAGGCGCCATCGTTGCTGCTCCAAACGGTGCCAAGTGGTGTGCCATCGCTGGTTTTGCCGCCAATAAGGTAGGCGCGCATTTTCCCGCTCGGTTCGGCATCGACGCAGACAGCAAAATCGCTCACGGGGAATTGTTCGGGCAGCGTGCCGAGGTTGATCCATGCGGTGTCGCGCACAAACATGCAGCGTGCGCCATCGGCTTCGCCAAGGGCAAAGAGGCGGTTGTTCATTGCAAAAGCCAACTGCGTGATGCCCGTGGCAGCGCCTTGTGCCGTCCAAGTGGTTGGCGTGGCGGCGGCGTAGAGCGTTCCATCGATGGCGGTGAAGAGCGTATCGCCAAGGGTTACAATGCCGCTGACATTGGTTGTGGCGGGCAGTCCTGTAACTGTTTGCTGTGTCCAATCGATGCCATTTTTGCTGGTGAAAAGCAGCGTTTCGCTGTCGGTGGCTACGAAGTGGTTCAATTGTCCATTGTGCCAAAGTGTTTTTTGGCTTGTGGCGGTTATTCCGCTGAAAATCTCCGATTTGATGCCAGCCCAGCCATATTCGTCGGGATCGACCTGATGCACATTCACCGTAACGATGTAGGTGCGAGTCGATTCGCCATCGGTGGCAAGCGTTTTTATTGTCACGGGGCGACTGAAATCGATGGTGTCGTTGCCTGTATAGACGATGGTGTCGTTGATGGTGATGGTTTTGATGGTGCTGCCGTAGATGGTTGGAATGAGCGAGTCGACGCGGCACAGATAGGGCAGCGAATCCTCGTTGTAGATGGTGTTGGCGTCGTTGTCGATGGTGAATGTGTATTCATCGAGACCATCGACCACGCTGTCGTTTATCACATAAAATTTTGTGAGTGTTGTGGTCGACGATGTTGTGGTGGTGCTAGAACTGCTTTTTTTGCAGCTAGTAATTCCGATGATGATAAGCGTAAGTACTGCGATGATGTGGCGTAATTTCATTGTTGTGAAGTTTTTTAGTGATCTTATATTTCGTTTTTGCGAGTTTCTGCTGTGTCTTTTTCTTGTAATTCAAAAAATTCTTTTTGACGTTCTATTTCGGCAATTAGTTCTTCTTTTGTTGGTAGGTAGGTCAGGTATTTTGCGGCGAATAATTGGTTATTGTCGTGCAAAATGCTGTATCGTGCAATGTCGTTACTTGTTTCTGCGCACAGCAATAGTCCAATAGTTGGATTGTCGCCTTCTGTACATTTTAGTTCATCGTACATTCGTATGTACATGTCCATTTGACCAATATCTTGATGAGTAATCTCTGTCGTTTTTAGGTCTATCAACAAGAAGCATTTCAAGATGTAGTTGTAGAACACAAGGTCGATATAGTAGTCATTGAGATCTGTTCGGATAAGTTGTTGGCGCGCAACAAAAGCATATCCTTTGCCTAACTCCATAATGAATTTTTGAAGATGGTCAATTATTGCCGCCTCTAATTTTGTTTCGGTGAATTCGTTGTTTGTTGATAATCCTAAAAATTCTGCTACAACAGGATTCTTAAGAAATCCCATCTTGTCGTTGTTCCAATGTGAGGTCTTGCTATTCATTTCCGCTACTACCGCATTTTTATTTGGCGATTGCAATAGACGAAAGTAGTATTGCGAATTGATATTACGATCCAGCGTTCTCGTCGACCAATTTTCTTTTGAAGCCTCATTGAGATACCACATTCTTGCATCTTCGTTTTGTACACGCAACAACGATCGATAGTGTGTCCAATTGAGATTTGGTACGCGCGCGTACCAAATCTCGTAATCTTTAAAAGTCAGATAGAATTGTCGGCAGTTTCTCAAGTCGCGTGAAGTCATTCCCGCTTTATCTCCATATTCTGTCGATAGTCGTTTTGATAGGTTATCCAATATGTTTTTGCCATATTCGGCACGCGTTTCGCCGTTCTGCTCTTCATGTACAATACGTCGACCAATTTTCCAATTGGTCATGCAAATTGCAGAACTAATGGCATCTGCACTTTGTTTCCGACCTTGCTCTATTATCTGTTTTACATCAGAAGCAAGTTTTTCTATATCACAGTATTTTACTAATTCATCCATAGTTTTGTGTGTCTTTGGTAAAATCTGTTGAAAATTGGTGGCGGAGGAGTTGGTGGTAATTACGCTGTTAAAAAACGGACTTCAAAGTTACACTTTTTTCTTAAACTTACCTATTGCTATACGTCAAAATATTGTGAAGGAGAAAATAAGGGCTGAAATCCTCGAGCGGAATTCAGCCTATTTATTTTCTGCGACGACAATTTGCAATTTTTATATCGACAAAATCTGCAGTACGCTGATTTTTGATTTGTTGATTGGTTTGTCGTCTTTTATGGCTTTGGTGAAAGGCACAAGCACGATGTCGTCGTTCACAATGCCCACCATCACGCTGCGTTGTTCGTCGAGCAGTGCATCGATGGCTGCCACGCCCATGCGGCTTGCGATGATGCGGTCGTAGGCTGTGGGCGAACCGCCGCGTTGCAGGTGTCCGAGTATGGTTACGCGAGCGTCGAATGTGGGATAGTCGCGTTTCATGCGCTCGGCAAGGGCAGTTGCGCCGCCGCCGCCTTCGGCTACTATCACTATGCTACTGTTTTTCGACTTGCGGAAGCCATTTTTAATCAGCTCCTCAAGTTGCTCTTCGTTGGTCTGCTCTTCGGGAATGATGGCGGCTTCGGCACCCGATGCAATGGCACTATTCAGTGCAAGAAATCCTGCGTCGCGGCCCATCACCTCGACGAAAAAGAGTCGCTCGTGCGAGCTGGCGGTATCGCGTATTTTGTCGACTGCCTCCACAATGGTGTTCAGCGCGGTGTCGTAGCCAATGGTGCTGTCGGTGCCGCACAGGTCGTTGTCGATGGTGCCGGGCAGTCCGACAATTGGAATGTTGTATTCTTGGGCGAAGATGCGTGCGCCAGTGAATGTGCCATCGCCACCAATCACCACCAGCGCGTCGATGCCTTCGCGCACCATGGTGTCGTAGGCTATTTTTCGGCCTTCGGGCGTGGTAAATTCGGTGCAGCGAGCGGTCTTGATGATGGTGCCGCCGCGTTGTATGATGTTGCTCACGTCCTCGGTGTGAAATTCTTTAATCTCGCCCGTAATCAGACCGCGATAGCCGCGATAAATGGCTTTCACGCGAATGCCGTTGAAAATGGCGGCGCGCGTTACCGAACGTATGGCGGCATTCATTCCAGGTGCATCACCACCCGATGTCAGCACGCCGATGCAATTTATTTTGTACATGAGTAAAAAAGTTGTTGAACAGTTGATGAGTTGATAAGTTGATTAGTTTAACGCATTAGTCGAGACCTGTGAGGTTTATTTTTAATTTCTAATTTCTAGTTTCTAGTTTCTGGTTGGCTGTTTCAAGTTTCAGGTTTCAAATTGCGGTAGCCGAACCGCCGCAATCTTCAAATTTTCAAATAATTAAGTAATTGAAAATTAGGTAATTGAATAATAAAAAAGTCTTTATTCTTTTGTCCTTACTCTTTATTCCCAAAGTCTTGCTACTTGCTACTCATATCTTGCGACTAATACCTGTTCTGCGATTTTTTCCATCAGCCATTTTGGCGTGGAGGTGGCGCCGCAGATACCAATCGATTTTGCGCCGCGCAGCCACTCTGGGTCGATATCGTCGTAGGTCGATACGAAATGGCTGTTGGCATTCACTGCGCAGCATTCGCCATAAAGCACTTTGCCGTTCGAACTTTTGGCACCGCTCACAAACAGCACCACATCGAATCGCTTGGCAAAGTCGCGCAGGTTTTGCAGGCGGTTTGCCACTTGGCGACAAATGGTGTCGTGGTAGCAGAATTGCGCTCCGTCTTTCATATTCTGCTCTATGCGCGCCACAAGGGCTTTGAAACCATCGACCGACTGCGTAGTTTGCGAAAAAAGTATGATGTCGCGCCCAAAATCGAGCGTTCCGATTTCGTCGGGATTTTCTATCACGGTGGCTTGCCCGTTGGTTTGCCCCACAAGTCCGTTCACTTCGGCATGACCACGTTTGCCGTATATCACAATCTGCGCCTCGGGGTGCTCGGTGAATGCTTTGCGTATTTTTTTTTGCAACGCCAGCACCACGGGACACGATGCGTCGATTATTTTGATGCCATTGCGCTGCGCTGTTTGGTAGGTCGATGGTGGCTCGCCGTGAGCGCGTATCAGCACTCGCTCGCCATGCAGATTTTCCAACTGATTGTGTTCAATGGTGGTCAATCCTTTGGCGGCTAGTCGGCGCATCTCCTGCTCGTTGTGCACTATGTCGCCCAGACTGTAGAGCCTAGCGTCGCTCTGCAGTTCCTCTTCCGCTTTTTTTATGGCATTCACCACGCCAAAACAGAAACCAGACGCTTTATCAATTTCAATCAACATAATGCTGTGGCGACCATCGCCTACTTTTCAATTTTTTTCATGCGTCTTTCGCTAACGATGAGCAATGCTTCGTCGCGGAGTTCGTCGGGCAGGGCTATGTCGCGCAATTGCAACGAGCGCAGCCAACCAGCCACATCTTGCTCGCGAAGGGTGTAGAAAACATCGCTTATCATCTGCAAATCTTGTGCCGAAAACTGCTCTAATGGCTTGTGTTGCAGCGCATCGAGTTCTTCATCGTCAAAATAGACTATCTGCGTGGTTTTGGTGAGCAGACTGTCGCGCTCGCACACGGCATGCGCCCCACAACAGTCGGCTGGAATGTCGACTGGCTTCGGCTCTTCGGCTGGCTTTGTGCGCTTAATGGCAATAATCAACCAAACAATAGCCGCCGTGGCAATAATTCCTATGATAAGATAGATTAGCAATTTTTTTTGGGTTGATGAGTTGATAAGTTGATGAGTTTAACGCGTTGGGGAAAGTTTCTGATTTCTAGTTTCTCAAAATTGCTATCGCATTTTTTGTTTCTAAGTTTCTAATTGTTTAATTTGAAATTCTGCTATTGCGGCTTTGCCGCATCACTCCTCACTTTTCTTGCTACTTGTTACTTGCTTCTTGCTACTTGTTACTTGCTTCTTGCTACTAATAGAGAATCTTCAAGCAGCGTTGCAGGTGTTCGACGAATTGGTCGATTTCGTGCGTGGTGTTGTACATGGCCAGCGAGGCGCGCACAGTGCCAGGAATTCCGAGCGAGTCGATGAGCGGTTGCGCGCAGTGATGCCCCGTGCGCACGGCCACGCCCGTCTTGTCGAGCAGTGTGCCAAGGTCGAGCGGGTGGACTTTGCCCACAAGAAACGATATGACGCCACTTTTCTGTTCGCTTTCGCCAAAAATGCGCATTTGCGGAATGTCGCGCAGGCGTTGCTCGGCGTATCGAAGCAGATTTTCTTCGTATTCAAAAATGTCGTTTTTGCCTATTTGGTCGATGTAGTTCAGCGCCTCGGCCAAAGCGATGGCACCTACGTAGTTGGGCGTGCCAGCCTCGAATTTGTAGGGCAACACATTGTAGGTGGTCTTTTCGAAAGTTACATTGTCAATCATCTCGCCGCCGCCTTGGTAGGGTGGCAGTTGGTCGAGCAATTCGGCTTTGCCATAGAGCACGCCAATGCCCGTAGGACCATAAATTTTGTGTCCTGAAAAAGCATAAAAATCGGCATCCAAATCCGTTACGTCGACGGGCAGATGCGCCACGGCTTGCGCACCGTCGATCAGTACTTTCACGCCATGAGCGTGCGCCATCGTCACAATTTTTTTTACAGGATTGATGGTGCCAAGCACATTCGATACATGCGCTACAGAGAGCATTTTTGTCTTTTCAGAAAAGAGATTTTCGAGCGCATCGAGTTGCAGTTCGCCTTTTTCATCGATCGGTACAATGCGCAGCCGCAGTCCGTGCCGCTGAGCCGCTATTTGCCAAGGCACAATGTTGGAGTGGTGCTCCATCTGCGTGATGATGATTTCGTCGCCAGTCTTGCAAAATCGCTCGGTAAAGACTGTCGCTAGCAGATTGATGCTTTCGGTGGTGCCGCGAGTGAAGATGATTTCGCTAGCATCGTGTGCGCCAATGAATTTTGCAATGGTTTTGCGCGCCTCTTCGTGTGCCAGTGTGGCTTGCATGCTCAGATAGTGCACACCGCGGTGAATGTTGGCGTTTTGCGTGGTATAGACATTCGAAATCTTGTCGATGACACACTGTGGCTTTTGTGTGGTGGCGGCATTGTCGAGGTAGATGAGCGGCTGACCGTAGATTTTCTCCTTCAGAATGGGGAAATCGGAACGTATTTTTTCGATATCAAACATTTGGGCAACCTCCATTTTTCGTAGTGCAGGCATTGCATTTGGCATCGTTGCCGCGCAGGCGTTGCTCCACCATCATGCGCAGACGGTCGCGAACGGCCGTTACTGCAATTCTGTCGAGCACATCTGAGGCAAAAGCCAGCAGTAGCAGCATGCGAGCCTCGTCGTAGCCAATGCCGCGAGTGCGCATGTAGAATAGCGCGTTCTCGTCTAGTTGGCCTGTGGTGGCTCCATGACCGCATTTCACATCGTCGGCGTAAATCTCCAACTGCGGTTTGGCATGCATGTGGGCGGTTTTGCTCAGGCAGATGTTGCGATTGGTCTGATAGGCCGATGTTTTTTGCGCACCTTTTTCAACCAAAATCTGTCCTGCGAATGCGCCTTCGGCCTCGCCATCGAGAATGTATTTGAATAGTTCGTTGCTGGTGCAGTGTGGAGCAAGGTGCCGAATGACGGTGAAATTGTCGCACTTCTGCGTACCATCGGCAGCAACCATGCCGCCAAGCCAAGTCTCGGCACCATCGGCAGCAAGGTCTATTTCGATGTGATTGCGCGTGTGACCATTGTGCAGGCTCACGCAGTCGAATGTGGTTTGCGAATTGGCGGCTTGCTCTACGAAAATCTGCGAAATCTGCGCCGTTGTGTCGTTTGTGCTTTCGAGTGCATAGAGGTCGAAACGGGCATTTTCGCCAACAAAAATTTCAGTAACGCGGCTGGCAAAAAAGTTGACCTCGGCCAAGGTGTGATCGCACACGAGCATGCGGAGCGTGGCGCCCTGTTCAAGCACCACAAGGTTGTGTGTGGCGGTCATCAAATCGGTGGTGGCGTGCAGCACATTCACCAATTGAATGGGCAGTTCCAATGCGGCATTTTTCGGCAGATAGAGAAAATAGCCGTTTTGTGCAAATGTGCCATTGAAAGCGACAAAAGCATCGTCTGTCGAGTTAGTTTTTTTGCCAAGATGTTTCGCTACAATTTCTGGATAACGCTGGCAGGCTTCCGAAAGCGAACAAAGCACCACGCCTTGCGGCAACGCCTCTGAAAAATGCAGTTGATCGTTCAGCACAAAAGCGTTGTGCGCCTTCACGCCAGGCACATTGCAGCGAAAAAGATTTTTTTCGTCGGCGGCAAATGGCAACTGCTTCAGATTCAGTCCATAATCTGTTTCAAGATCCTTCAGAATGGGGCAGCGCAGATAGTTTTCGTGCTTGTTGGTCGGGAAACCTTTCGCTCGAAAACGCGCAAAAGCCTCGTCGCGATGGGCGTTGAGCGCAGTGGCTGAGTGCTGTCGAATGGTATCGACTTGCTGCTCGTAGAGTGCAATGTATTGATCAGCGTTGCTCATTCTCCAAACTCCTGTTTTATCCAGTCGTAACCCTTCTCTTCGAGTTCGAGTGCCAACTCTTTTGGGCCAGTTTTTACGATGCGACCGTTGTAAAGCACATGCACAAAATCGGGTACGATGTAGTCCAAAAGCCTTTGGTAGTGGGTGATGACGATGGAAGCATTGTCTTTGCTGCGCAGCGAATTTACGCCGTGAGCCACCACGCGCAGCGCGTCGATGTCGAGCCCAGAATCGGTCTCGTCGAGTATCGAAAGGCGTGGTTCGAGCATGGCCATCTGGAAAATTTCGTTACGCTTTTTCTCGCCGCCCGAAAAACCTTCGTTCACCGAACGATTGGCCAATTTGTTGTCGAGTTCGAGCAACTCTTTTTTGGCGCGCATCACTTTCAGAAATTCCGAAGCCGAAAGTGACTCCAGTCCGCGATATTTGCGGTGCTCGTTCACGGCAGTGCGCATAAAATTTACCATGCTCACGCCGGGAATTTCAACGGGATATTGAAAACTCATAAACAGTCCTTCGCGCGAGCGATCTTCGGGCGAGAGGGCAAGCAGATTTTTGCCGTAAAATGTAACTGTGCCTTCGGTTACGGTGTAGGCAGGGTGGCCCGTCAGCACCGACGATAGCGTCGATTTCCCAGCGCCGTTTGGCCCCATTATGGCGTGCACTTCGCCCTGACGAACCGTCAGGTCGAGGCCTTTAAGAATCTCCTTTCCCGCAATCGAGGCGTGTAGATTTTTTATCTCGAGCATTTCGTTAATTTAGAATTATGAATTTAGAATTATGAATTGCTTTTTTGCGACTATTCTTTGAAAATTGTTGGACGCAAAGTCGTTGTCATAGTCGATAGTCAAAGTCTATTTTCCCATCTTTTTATGCCATTGATACCACGAGTAGATGGAGATGGCGACGCAAACCACGTAGAATATTGCGGTCAAATAGATGTGCGACAAGATGCAAAGCACTATGCTCAGCAGGTCGACTAGCGTCCAAACGACCCAATTTTCAATCTTTTTGCGCGCCAAAAGCAGTTGTCCAACTACATTCGCCACAAAAACAATGGCGTCGGTGTAGATATAGTTCGATTGCTCAATGTTCCAATGCGCCGTAACGCTCTCCATGAACCAACCCCACAACAGTCCGCCAAAAATGATGCTCAAACCTACGCCAACTTGGTGTTGTGGTTGTAACGTGCTGATTTTCAGTTGTTTGTCTGGCTTGTTTTTCCTTGGAATGCCCCATGCCACAATGCCATACACATCGATGGCAAAGAAAAACACCTGCATAAGCATCATGGAATAGAGGTGTTGTTGCAGAAAAAGTGCGAAATAGAGCGCGCAATTTATCAATCCAACAAAAAATGTGGCAACATGTCCGCGACTGGCCAGCACCACAGCTAGCAAGCCCGTAATCAAGCCCAAAAGTTCGAGCCAAGTGAACGAATAATCCCAAAGTGTGAAGGCAACCTCCATTTTTGAGTTCCTAAAGTTTATAAAGTTACAAAGTTCATAAAGTGTGCGTCACAACACCGTTCGCAGTTCGTCGTGGAAACCGTAATCTGAAATCTGAAATCTGAAATTTGAAATTTGAAATCTAACTAAAACTCTGGTTCTTTAATTTCGTTTCCACGCACAAATCGTGCCACAATTTGGCGGTCGTCGCCAAGATAGACAAAGCGTTCGAGGCGCTCCAACAGCGTGTAGTCGCCGTAGTTGAGCGCGGCATCGTCTATCACCAAAGCATCGAATTCGTAGCCCGTTTCGAAACTGCCCACTTTACCAAAGAAACTGCCGCCGCTCTTTGTGGCAAGATAGAATGCCTCGGGCAGCGTGAGAAAAGCGGTTGCTTTGTCGGTTTCGGCGTAGATCAGTTTCGAAATCTGAATGGCGTGAGTCATCACGCGGAACATCGAAATGTCGTGCCCACCGCTGATGTCGGAACCGAGCGCCACAGGTATGCCGTTTTGCAAAAATTTGCGAATGGGTGCTTTGCCGCTGCCAAGGTCGCTGTTCGAGTGCGGACAGTGAACCACCATCACGCCTTGGCGCTTCATCAACTCCAATTCTGCACCGTCGGTGTAGCAGCAGTGCGCCATCAGCGTGGGCGTCTGACCAAACAGTCCGTAACGATTGTAGGCATCGCCATAGCAGGTCGATTCTGGCTCCAACTCTTTCACCCAAGCAATTTCGCTCTTGTTTTCCGAAAGGTGCGATTGCACTGGCATCTGGTATTTTTTTGCCAATTTGCCGATTTCGGTGAGCATTTCGGGCGTGCAACTTGGCACAAAACGCGGTGTCAGAATGGTGCGAACTAGTCGTTTGCTGTCGCCCCAATGTTCTATCAGTTCCATGTCGTCGGCTACGGCTTGCTCCACGGTTTCGCTGATGTTGTCGGGACAGTTGCGGTTCATGTTCACTTTGCCAACCATTGCGCCCATGCCCGATTTCTCGAAAAGTGTGAGCAGCAGTTCGGTGGCTGGCTTGTGAACCGATGCAAAAGCTACTGTGCGCATGGTGCCAACGCGCCACAGATTTTTTACAAAACGACTGTACATTGCCCCTGCATAATCCAAATTGGCATATTTTGCCTCTTCGGGAAATGTGTATGTGTTGAGCCACGGCAACAATTCCAAATCCATCGCCATACCCATGTTGCGATATTGCGGCGCATGCACATGCAGGTCGTTCATGGCTGGAATAATGAGCCGATCGCCATAGTCGACCACTTCGGCGTCGCGCAATTCATCTGGAAGATGATCGTAAACCGCTGTTACACAGCCATTTTCTACGGCGATGTAACCATTCGCAATCACCTCAAATTTGTCCGATTGCTTGGTAAAAAGAATGTTGCCTTTGTAAAGTTTCATAGTCTGTCTATAAAGTGAAATTTTTATCTAAAGTGCGAAAGTCGCTTATCCTACGGTGTTTTCGAGCGAAACCGACAGTAATTTTTGTGCCTCGACGGCAAATTCCATCGGCAGTTTGTTCAAAACCTCTTTGGCATAGCCGTTCACTATCAGGCCGATAGCATCTTCGGTACCAATGCCGCGCTGGTTGCAGTAGAAAAGTTGATCTTCGCTTATTTTCGATGTCGTGGCTTCGTGTTCCACCACGGCGGTATCGTTTTCAATCTCCATATACGGAAATGTGTGCGCGCCGCAGCGATCGCTCAGCAGCAGACTGTCGCACTGCGAGAAATTGCGTGCGCCATCGGCATTTTTCACCACTTTCACCAAGCCGCGATACGAGTTTTGACTCTGTCCCGCCGATATGCCTTTCGACACAATTCTGCTGCGAGTATTGCGCCCAATGTGTATCATTTTTGTGCCTGTGTCGGCCTGTTGATAGTTGTTTGTTACTGCCACCGAGTAGAACTCGCCCACCGAATTGTCGCCTTTCAGCACACAACTCGGGTATTTCCAAGTGATGGCGGAACCAGTCTCGACCTGCGTCCACGAAATTTTCGAGTTACGCCCTTTGCACAGCGCGCGTTTGGTTACAAAATTGTAGATGCCGCCGCGTCCGTCTTTGTCGCCAGGGTACCAGTTTTGCACGGTGGAGTATTTCACCTCGGCATTGTCCATCACCACTATCTCTACAATGGCGGCGTGCAGTTGGTTCTGATCGCGCATGGGAGCGGTGCAGCCTTCGAGGTACGACACGTACGCATCGTCGTCGCAAACTATCAGCGTGCGCTCAAATTGCCCTGTCTGTGCAGCATTGATGCGGAAATAGGTCGACAATTCCATGGGACAACGCACGCCTTTTGGAATGTAGACGAACGAGCCATCGCTGAATACGGCACTGTTCAGCGCAGCAAAAAAATTGTCGGCATACGATACCACCGAACCCAAATAGCGTTGCACAAGGTCGGGATGATCTTTCACCGCCTCGCTGATGCTGCAAAAAATGATGCCGCGCTCAGCCAAACTTTCGCGATAAGTGGTTTTCACGCTCACACTGTCCATCACTGCGTCCACGGCCATGCCACTCAGCGCATCGCGTTCTTCGAGCGGAATGCCCAACTTGTCGAATGTCTTCACCAGTTCTGGATCGACTTCGGTGGTGCTGTTCTGTGCGTTTCGGCGTGGCGCAGCGTAGTATGTAATTGCTTGATAATCAATTTCTGGAATCTCCAAATGCGCCCAATGCGGCATCTGCAGCGTTTGCCAATGGCGGAACGCTTTCAGACGGAATTCGAGCAGCCAATCTGGTTCGTGCTTTTTGGCCGAGATGAGCCGCACCACCTCTTCGTTCAACCCCGCTGGAATGGTGTCGGTGTCGATGTCGGTGGTAAAACCATATTTGTAGTCCGACGAAGTAACGTCGTCGATTATGCTTTTTATCTGCTTTTCAGCCATTTTCTTTGCATGTATGTAACCTGCAAAATTACTGATTTTTTTCGAGAATGAAAATTCGCTGATTTTTTGTAATTTTGCAGCCGCAAAAATCGCAAAAAAATGACACTCGACGAGAAACAAAACGAAATAATTGAACAGTTCAGCGCGTTCGACGATTGGATGGATCGCTATCAGTATCTTGTGGAGTTGGGAAATGCGCTGCCGCCGCTGCCCGAAAGCGACAAGACCGACCAAAACCTGATAAATGGTTGCCAAAGTCGTGTGTGGCTTACGGCCGATTATGACGACGGACGCATCACTTTCCATGGCGAGAGCGATGCCGTGATTGTGAAAGGCATTGTGGCACTGCTCATCGAGACGCTATCGGGCTGCACACCCGACGAAATAATCGACTGCGACCTGCATTTCATCGACCAAATTGGCCTAAAAGAACACCTTTCGCCAACGCGCAGCAACGGACTTCTTGCCATGGTCAAACAGATGAAAATGTATGCTATTGCGTTCAAAAGTCGTGAATAGTGCGAAGAAAACTGATTTTTTACTCATCAGAAATAAATTTCAAAATTTAAAATTAAGTTTGTTATGAGAAGATTGTTTTTCTCTCTTGTTGCGCTGTGCGCAGGTTTATTTGCTACTGCACAAACCACTTTTTACGTGTATAAAGCCGATGGTAGCAAGGTGAAATATGTGGTAACAGATGTGGATAGCATCTCGTTTACCGAACCATCGTCGGCTCCTACTCCCTCGGGTACGCTCAATGGTTACGATTACATCGACCTTGCGCTTCCCAGTGGTACGCTGTGGGCTACTTGTAATGTGGGCGCTACTTCGCCCGAGGCTTATGGCAATTATTTTGCATGGGGCGAAACAAATATAAAATCGACCTACGATTGGAATACATACAAGTATGCTAAAGGTTCTGAAACTTCTCTTACGAAGTATTGCAACGAGTCGATTTTGGGTGACAACTATTTTACCGATGAACTCACCACGCTCGAGTCGGCCGACGATGTCGCCACTTTTAACTGGGGGAGTGATTGGCGTATGCCTACATTAGACGAATGGAACGAGTTGATGAATGAGGAAAATTGCACATGGACATGGATAAACTTGAATGGAAAGAATGGTTACGAAGTAAAGAGTGTAAGAAATAGTAACTCCATTTTTCTTCCTGCGGCAGGCTACCGCAAAGGCAATGATTTGATATATGCTGGCTCGAGTGGAGGTTATTGGGCAAATTTGCTTGGCACTAGTGCTTCTGGTGCAAAATGCGCAGATTTCTACTCAAACAACATCAGCACAACCAATAGCAATCGTAACTTTGGATTGTCGGTGCGCCCTGTTGTCTCAAAAAAAGATTGATTTGTACGGCGCAGCAATGCGATTTTTAAGTTTATCGACATTCTCAAAACATAGTTGTTCGTAGTTGCATTTGCTGATAAACACGAGGACGCACCATGTGCGCCCTCTTTTTTT
>CAVFDI010000024.1:0-24551 GCA_963621145.1 Paludibacteraceae bacterium
TCCGCGCTTGGCAATGCTCACCATCACGCCAAAATCGTTGCCAAACTGTGTGCCGAAGTCGGCCGCCAGCGCCAACGAAAATTCAAGATTCCACGCTTTCTCCACGCGCTTGGTCACCTCTAATAATAATGCAGTATTGGTCGAAAATGTTGCATCGCCTGTGTTGTAAGTGCCATAATTTTTTGCGTACGACGCCAAAGCACGATAGCGAAATCCGTAAATATCGCCTTTCAGTGCGAAATAGTGCGCCACCACGCGGTTGTTGAGCGTGTAGATGGTGCCGTCGGCGTTATACACAGGCGAGGTGATGAACGGTGTGCCGATGGTGCGCCGAAAATAGTTCCAACCATTGCGATAGATGCCGTTCTGAAAATAGTTGTCGCTGCCGCCAAACACCAGCCCGTCGCGGTCGTGATACGGGCCCGATTGGTCGGTGGTCTGCACAAATTCGTAGCAGATTTTGTCGATAAATGGCCACCGTTTTTGCGACACGACCACGCCCCAAACGCCATCGGGCGCGTTCATCGAGGTGCCAATCAGTTTTATCGGACCATCTTCGAACAGATTTTGCCAGTAGGCCGAAATTTTCCAATCTTTCCACTTGATGTCCAGCCCCACATTTTGCGACCCGAGGTGGTTGCCTTGCGCATTCAGTTGGTCGTTGGCCATGCTGCCGCCCGAATTTGCCGAGAAGGTGTTGCACCAATCTTTGAACGAATTGCCCAAATCGCCATACACGGGCGAAGTGCCGCCCCATTGCGCAGCATGATGAAATTCGTAACTGATGTTCACGGGCAACTGTCCACCCAATCGTCCACCGATGAATTTGTAGTGCAGATAGCCGTTTTTGATGTATTCGTTGTCGGCAAACCAGCCGTGTGTGATGCCGCCTTTCACCTCCAAATAGCCGTAGGTAAACGGAAATGCGGTCCATCTATCAATTCCAATACTGAAGCGTGGCATTGGGTGCGCATTGCGCGAAAACAAGAATCCGCCGCTCGATAGTTCTGCGTCCTGATTTCCAAATGTTTCGGGCTTTATGCCAGCGGTGATGTCGAAAATATAGAGCCGTACGTGTGCGTAGCATTGTTGAAGAAATCCTGTGCCAATTTTGTTGTTGCTGTTTGGCGAATGCAGTTGTCCAACGAGTTCGAACCCAAAATCGTAGTCCCACCAACGATTGGGGCGCGTGGCATTTTTGCCAATGTAAACGCCAAGATTTCCGCTGTGCGGTTGGTACGAAATGGCGCCATCGCGGTTTGTTTGCAGCCAATAGGGCGCATATTTTCCAGTTGATGTTACGGCAGTAAGTTCTACACCGTAGCTCAGGGTGTCGTTGGCAGTGTCGGCCGAATCCATGGGCAGCGGCCACGGCTTCCATGCCAAGACGGGTAGAGTAGCGCACAGCAGCGTCACCAGCCATATTTTTCTCATTCCGTCCATGCGTACAAGTCGTTCAAAATTTGTTCGTCGGCATCGTTGCCAAGCCCGACAAAATGTCTGTTGCCAATGCTGAATGCTACAGCATTTTCGCGTGCGCCGTTGGGCAGATGTCCGTGCAGTGTCCAGCAATCCTTTTCGGTGTCGTAGCACAAAATTTGGTCGTACATTTCGCCTGTGGTCAACGAGCCGCCAAAGTGCCTTCCGCCCATCACATAGATGTTGCGATTGTCAGTTGTGGTGGCGGTGTAGATGCGTCCTGTGGGCATTTTTGAGCGCTCGTTCCAACTGTCGGTTGCGGGGTCGAATTCGTACCATTGGCGTTCGTTCAGATTTTTGCTGTTCCAGCCTCCGCCCAGATAGCAGCGTTCACCCACCTGCGCTCCTGTGAGGCTGATGCCGTGAGTCGCGTTTTTGTAGCTCGTTTCGCGAGCAGTCCAAGTGTCGCTGGCAATGTCGTACCGACCGATTTCTCGCGAAAAGCCGTAAGTGCCAAAGCCGTAACAGGCGTAGATTTTTCCATCGAGATGATAGACTGCGCAATCGTTGGTGTGGTCGTTTGGGAAACTGTCCAACTGTATCCAACTGTGCGTGGCGGGCGTGTAGCGCCACCAGTCGCGATGGTAATTATTTTCGTTGTAGATGCCGCCGCTGAAGCCCAGTCCTACATACACATCGCTGCCAACCACTTGTGCCGTGGCATGCACGCGACTGCCAAACGGCACTTCGCCAAGGTCGGTCCAAGTGTCGGTTGTGGCGTCGTATTGCCAAAGATTTTTCGGGTAGCCATTGGCGTTGGTTTTGCACTCGTTGCTGCTCAGTGTGCGCCCGCCAACGATGTAGGCTTTACCATCGACTACAAATGCAGTAGCCGCAGTTCTAGCCTCGGGCATGTTAGCGCATGCCTCGAACACAATGGGATTGCTCGGTTCTTTCAACCGCTCACAACCACACAATGCGCTGATTGTCAGTAAGAAAATAAGGTAAAAACGCTGCATCGTCGTTACTTTTCTCTTGCTTTGTATTTCTCTTTTATATCGTTCCAACGCGGCAAAATTAGTGCTTTTCCGTAGTGTGCTTTGTAAACTTTTTCTGCGGCACTCATTGTTTTTCAGCATTTAGGTGGTGAGTATATGCCTGCGCCATGCGCTCGGCTACGGCTGAAATTACTGGGACTACAACGGTATTGCCAAGCAAATCGAATCCATCTGCTTGATTTACAGGGAATTTAAAGTTATCTGGGTAACCAAATAAGCGCAGTCCTTCGCGTAGTGTTAGTGGTCTTACTCCGCCGTTGTCAACTACAAAAAGTTTTTTCATATCCATGGCGACGAGTGTTGGTGTAATACCTTGAGGATCAAGTATTTTGTTTATTTCAAAACTCAATTTCCCCGCTACAATATTGTAGCCGATTTGCTTTGTTTTGTCCTGAAGTCTTACCTTTCGTTCGCCAAAAATTGTATGCTCTGTTACTATATTCTTAGGATACTCTTTTTTCAGATAACCCTTGGTTACAAGGTCGTTGAGCATTTCTTCCAAATGCTCATTTTGATAAAATTCGCGTATCATTTCGATGGTCAGTGGCATGCCGTCCATCCACTCTATATCGTGAATTACTGCCAATTTCTTTTTTCTGCGCTCGTGTGCCATCATGTTGAGCAATTTTTTCTGCTCATCGCTTACTGTTCCTTTCAATTCGAGATCCCAACTGTGAATATTGTCTGCGCCACCGCGTTTGTCTTTTATGCTTTTCCCGTATAATTTTTCTGGCGAAAAATGCGACATTAAAAGGCGTGTAAAAGGAGTATCAACAGTGGGCTGCCTAGTTTCGAGTATGTCGATTAATTTAGCGCGATGCGTTTCAAAATTTTCGAGTGAGATTTTTTCATTTCTTGTGCCAATAATGTAGATGCGTTTTCTCTCTTGCGCAACTCCAAAATTCTTGGAATTCAAAACTCGCCAATTTATTTGGTAACCAAGTGCTTCAAGATTTCCAATAATCACTTCGAGAGTTTTTCCAATGGGCTTGCTAGCGTCTTCTCTGTTGTGAGTAACGAGTCCTTCTACATTTTCGAGAATAAATCCATAAGGACGTTTTTCTTTAAGAATTCTTTCTACCTCGAAAAACAGCGTTCCGCGAGTGTCTTGAAAGCCTAATCTTTTGCCAACGTACGAAAATGCTTGACATGGAAATCCACCCAAAAGAAAGTCGAAATCCGGAATATCTTTGGTGTCGATTTTTGTAATGTCGCCCTTTATCTCTTCGTTGGGGTGATTCGCAGCGAGAACTTTGCAGGCATGCGGCTTAATCTCGGAGGTCATAACACACTCGGTTTGAAAACCACACCTATTGAATGCGTCTTCAAACCCCTTGCGAATGCCTCCAATTCCAGCGAAAAGGTCGATGAATTTAACTGCCGCCATTTGTTGCCCTCTTTTAAATTGCAAAATTACATTTTTTTTGTGGCTTCTGCAAATGGGGAAGAAGCATAATAAAAACAGCCTTCAAACTCCGTTTGAAAGCCGTTAATTTGAAATCTTAAATTTGCAGTCTGAAATCAGATGATTCCCTGCGCCATCATGGCTTTGGCCACTTTCATGAAGGCGGCTGTGTTCGCGCCTTTCACATAGTTCACATAGCCATCGGGTTGAGTGCCGTATTTCACACATTGCGCGTGAATGTCGCCCATTATCTGGCGGAGTTTTTCGTCGACTTCCTCTTTGCTCCAGCTCAGGTGCATGGCGTTTTGCGTCATCTCCAAACCCGAAACCGATACGCCACCAGCGTTGGCCGCCTTGCCTGGCGCATACAGAATTTTCGCCTCTTGGAAAACCTTGATGGCCTCTGGCGTCGATGGCATGTTTGCGCCCTCCGACACGGCAATCACGCCATTTGCAACCAACGCACGAGCGTCATCGCCGTTAATCTCGTTTTGCGTAGCCGATGGCAGCGCAATGGTGCATTTTTCGTGCCACGGACGACCGCCAGCCACATATTTGCAACCATATTTTTCGGCATATTCGCGAATGCGTCCGCGGTAAACCTGTTTCAACTCGAAAATGTAATCCAATTTTTCGCGATCGATGCCGTCGGGATCGTAGATGTAGCCGTCGCTATCGCTCATGGTTACGACTTTTCCGCCCATCTGAAGCACCTTTTCGGCGGTGTAAGTTGCTACATTACCCGCGCCCGAAATGCAGACGGTTTGTCCTTTTAGATCGGTGATGCCGCGACTTTTCAACATGTTCATCAAGAAATAGATGTTGCCATAACCTGTGGCTTCGGGACGAATGAGCGAACCGCCAAATTCCATGCCTTTGCCCGTGAATGTGCCAGTGTTTTCGCGCGCCAACTTTTTGTACATGCCGTACATGTAAGCCACCTCGCGACCGCCCACGCCTATGTCGCCTGCGGGAACGTCGGTGTCGGGGCCAATGTTGCGCCACAATTCAAGCACCATGGCTTGGCAAAAACGCATGATTTCGGCGTTCGATTTGCCACGCGGCGAAAAGTCGCTACCACCTTTGGCACCGCCCATTGGCAGCGTGGTGAGCGCATTTTTGAAAGTCTGCTCGAAAGCCAAAAATTTCAGAATCGATGGACAAACCGAGGCATGAAAACGCATGCCGCCTTTGTATGGACCAATGGCGTTGTTGTGCTGAATGCGATAGCCCATGTTGGTCTGCACACGACCCTGATCGTCCACCCAATTCACACGGAACGAGATGATGCGATCGGGAATGCAAAGACGCTCTATCAAATTGGCTTTTTCAAATTCGGGGTGACGATTGTAAACATCTTCAATCGAAGTCAGCACCTCGCGCACAGCCTGAATGTACTCTGGCTCGTTCGGGAAACGGCGCTGCAAATCGTCAATAACTTTTTGAGTCTCCATTTACTGAAAAATTAAGTGGTGAAAAAATTGTTTGTTCAAATTTCGGTGCAAAAATACTTTTTTTCTGAAAAAAATGGCGCAAAAATCGACAAAAAAACGCTTTTTTCGTTTGCATTTCACTATCCGAATTTTTTTACCTAATTTTGCACGATTTTTTCGATAGAGAAAACGATGGAAATTATCACTACAAAAAATGAACTTGCACGCTGCGTAAACGACTGCAAAAAAGCGGGTTTGCGCATCGGATTTGTGCCAACCATGGGTGCGCTGCACGAGGGCCATCTCTCGCTTGTGCGCCGCGCTGTTTCGGAAAACGACCGCTGTTTTGTGAGCGTTTTCGTCAATCCAACGCAATTTAACGACAAAAACGACCTCGCCAACTACCCACGCACGCTCGATGCCGATGCCAAACTGCTCGAATCGGTCGGTTGTAGCGTGGTTTTTGCACCAACACCCGACGAGATGTACGATGCCAGCGAGATGAACACTACTTTCGAGTTCGATTTTGGCGGCCTCGACCAAGTGATGGAGGGAAAATTCCGCCCAGGGCACTTCAACGGCGTGGTACAAGTGGTGAGCAAACTTTTCCGCCTTGTGCAGCCCGATAAAGCCTATTTTGGCGAAAAAGATTTTCAACAACTCGCCATCATTCGTCGCATGGTGCGTGTAATGCAGTTCCCAATCGAAATTGTGGGCTGCCCCATTGTGCGCGAAGAGAGCGGCTTGGCACGCAGCAGCCGCAACGCATTGCTCACTGACGAACAACGCAAAACCGCTGCTCACATCGCCGCTGTGCTGAAAGAAAGCACCACTTTCGCGCTCGAAACTTCGGTGGCCGATTTGCACGATGCCGTGGTGGCGGCCATCAACCGCAAAGAGGGCTTGGAAGTGGAATATTTCGCCATAGTCGATAGCGACACGCTGCAAGCCATCGAAAAATGGGACGAGGCTGAGCATGTAACTGGCTGTATCACAGTTTATTGCGGCAAAATACGACTCATCGATAACATTCGCTACAAATAATACTACCGATAGCCCGAAATGGTCAAACTTTACAACGAAAATCCTAATCCGAAAATAATTGCTCACATAGCCGAAATTTTGCGCAACGGTGGCATCATCATCTACCCAACCGACACGGTCTATGCCATTGGTTGCGATATGTTTCAACCGCGCGCCATCGAAAAAATTTGCCAATTCAAAGGTGCCGATCCGCGCAAAGCCATGCTTGCCATGGTGTGTCACGACTTGAGTTCGGCCAGCGAATATGCCAAAATCGACAACCAAATTTTCCCCATTCTGAAACGCAATCTGCCCGGCGCATTCACATTCATTCTGCCTGGCAGCAATCGACTACCGAAACTATTCAAAGACCGCAAAACTATCGGCATTCGCATACCGAAAAACAACATCGTAAGCGCCATCACCGAAGCACTCGGCAATCCGCTGATGACCGCATCAATCAAAGATCTCGACCTGTCGGAATACGAAACCGACCCCGAACTGCTGCAAGAGAAATATGGGCGCATGACCGACATCATCATCAATGGCGGCATGGGCGGCACCACGCCATCGACCATTGTGGACTGCACCAGCGGCGAACCGCAAATCACGCGACAGGGACTTGGCGTTCTCGCAGAATAATTTTTCCGAAAAATTTTGTCGAAAGATATTTTTTTTCTACATTTGCAGCCAAAATAATTCCATCCGAAAATCTAAAAAAATACCCAATATGAAACACGTTGTTAGATCCATTCTAATCGTTGCTATCGCCTTTCTGGCCTACATTTGCGTGATGAGCATCGTTACGCCAATTCGTTTCGAAAACGAACGCAATCGCCGCGAAAAAGTTATCATTTCGAATTTGGTAAACATTCGCAAGGCGCAAATCGAATACAAAAATCAAATGGGTCGCTACACCGCAAGTTGCGACACACTCATCGATTTCATCAAAAATGGCAAAATGCCAGTGGTACTGAAAGAAGGCACGCTCAGCGACGAACAGTTGAAAGCGGGGCTTACCGAGGCAAAAGCTCTGAAAATTGTGAAATCGGGCAACAAAAAAGAGATTGCCGCAAATGGTCTCGAAGGTTTCCGTCGCGACACATCGTTCGTTAGCGTCTACGAAAGCCTCTTCGCAAGCACCATTCCTGCCGACCAAATCGACCAAATGGTAGTTGTGCCTTTCTCGGGCGGACAACGATTCGAAATGGCTACGTCGTCGTTCACCAACGCCAAATCGGGCACGGTAGTTCCGCTGTTCGAGGCGCGCGCGCCATACGACATGTACCTGAGCGACCTCGATCGCCAAGAGCTGATCAACCTGAAAGACCAAAAACGCCAACTCGAAAAGTTCCCTGGTCTGAAAGTCGGCTCTATCGACGAACCCAACAACAACGCTGGCAACTGGGAATAAACCCGAATTCCCCATCAACACAAAAAAAATTGCTGATTGTGCCAGTCGCAGTCAGCGTTTTGGGGTTGATGTGTTGATAAGTTTAACGCATTAGTGAAAGCCTTTGGATTTCTAATATCTAGTTTCTGGTTTCTCAAAATTGCTGCCGCAAATTTTGTTTCTTTGTTTCTATTGTTTCTAATGATTACATTTGAAATTTGAAATTCTGAAATCGGAAGAGTGCAGCATTGTTGAATACAAACTGATCTTAATTCTTAATTTGCTGTGTTGCCGCACCGACCAACCGTAGCACTTTTATTGTTCATTATTCGTTGTTCATTATTCATTTCGGAAAATGCGTATTGTTAGTGGAAAATTTCGCGGTCGACATTTCACGCCGCCAAGCAATATCACGGCGCGCCCAACGACCGATTTCGCCAAAGAGAGCCTTTTCAATGTGCTTTCGGGCTACATCGACCTCGATGGTGCCACCGCACTCGACCTTTTTTCAGGCACGGGAAGCATCAGTTTCGAGTGCGTGTCGCGCGGTTGCCTGCATGTGAGCGGAGTGGAGATGAGCGAACGACATATTGCCTTCATCAAAAAAACGGCTGCCGATCTCAAAATCGACAACCTGCGCATCTACCGCAGCGATGTGTTCCGCTTTCTCGATGTAAACAACGAAATGTTCGACCTGATTTTTGCCGACCCACCGTATCAAATGCCCGAAATCGCCACCATTCCCGATTGCATCTTTGCAAAAAATCGTCTGCGCGATGGCGGAATCTTCGTTCTCGAACATGGCAAAAATAACTCGTTCACCGAGCATCCGCACTTTGTCGAACACCGCAACTATGGCAATGTGCATTTTAGTTTTTTTAGGTGATAAACTATTGATAATTAGGGATTTATAAAACAAAAAATACGATACAACTATGACACTTTTCGATCAAATTAGCGACGACATCAAAAAAGCGATGTTGGCGCGCAATCACGCCGAGTTGGAGGCTTTGCGTGGCATCAAAAAAGAGTTTCTCGAGGCCAAAACCGCCAAAGGCAGCAATGGCGACCTTTCGGACGAGCAGGCACTGAAAATTCTTCAGAAAATGGCAAAACAGGGCAAAGATGCTGCCGCACTTTTTGTGGAGCAGAATCGCCAAGATTTGGCCGACGAATATCTGGCGCAAGTGGCTGTGTACGAGCGCTATTTGCCAAAACCAATGGATCCTGCCGAACTCGAAGCGGCTGTGCGTGCCATTATTGAGCAGGTTGGCGCAAAATCGCCTCAAGAGATGGGCAAAGTGATGGGCGTGGCGTCGAAACAACTGGCAGGAAAAGCCGAAGGACGCGCCATTTCCGAAACGGTAAAACGTATTTTGGCTTCGCTTTAATCGCAGACTAAACGACAAAAAAGCGGTGCTGAATTTTTGGTTCAGCACCGCTTTTTATTAGGCTCGTCCGTCGATTATCCGATTTCGATGGTGCGTTGCGCTTTCTTGATCTCTTTTTCCGATAGTTTCGGAAGAGCGATGTTCAGCACGCCATTTTCCATAGTGGCTTTAATCTCGTCTTTGTTCACGTTGTCGGGCAGAATCATGGTTTGCTCAAATTTTGAGTAAGCAAACTCGCGGCGCAAATACAGTACATCCTTCTCATTTTCCTCTTTTTTCTCTTCTTTCTTCTCGAGCGAAATAATCAGGTTGCTGTCCTCATCGATGCGAACGCTGAAATCCTCTTTTGTCATTCCAGGTGCGGCAACCTCAACGGTATAGGCGTTTTCGGTCTCTTTCACATTGATGGCTGGAGTGTTGTTCATGCGCGGCATAAAATCGTTGTCGAACAAGTCGCCGAAAATCGACGGTAGCCAATTGTTTTGATTTCTTCTTACGAGTGTCATAGTTTTTTCCTCCAATTATTTGTTTATTTTTTTTGTTTCATTTTCCCGAAGCTCTTTCTGAACCTCGTTCGCCTGATATTTTGCAAACCCTGTGCCATGCCAAAAATCGACTCTTTTTTATTAAAATCGATCAAAAATGACATATTTTGCTGACAAAATGGCAGAAAATTGCAAAATTTCCACTGACAAAATGGCAGTATTGAGGTTTATAGACTATCGCACTGTCCATCAAACTACGTTTAACTCATCATTTTTTTCGAAAAACGAGAGCAACGCCAAATTCGTCTGATCAATGCCGAGCGGTAAAAAATTCTTGCGAAGCAAAACTCGTCAACTTGTCAACTTTTTTGTACCTTTGCAGTCCCATTTTTGTGCCGACTTTTTTATGAAGCCGATAGAGATCTTCAAAACTTATATTCCGTTCTACAAGCGCAATCTCAAGGTGGCGCTGCCTGTGATGTTGTCGCAGTTGTGCGTCGGCATTGTGCAGTTGGTCGATTCTATCATGGTGGGACACCTTGGCACGGTGGAGTTGGCGGCGGTGGCGTTTGCCTCGTCGGTTTTTGCCATTGGTAACTGCTTTGCCATGGGCGTGCTGTTTGGTCTTACGCCGTTGGTCGGTCAGGCCTATGTGCGCGAACAACACGATGTCTGCTCTCGACTTTTTCAGAATGCATTTTTGCTGGCACTCATCTCGATGGCGCTAGTCTGCGTGCTGTTGTTGGCTGCCATGTGGCTCATGCCGTTCATGGGTCAGGAGGCGCAAGTGGTAGAGTTGGCGCAACCCTATTTTTTTACGCTCATTCTTAGCATGATTCCGCAACTTCTCTTCCTCACTTTCAAGCAGTTTTACGAAGGACTTGGCGACACCAAAACAGCCATGTGGATTACCATTGTCACCATTTTTGTGAATGTCTTTTTCAACTATGTGCTGATTTTTGGCAAGTGGGGATTCCCGTTCTGGGGCGTGTTTGGTGCTGGTGTCGCCACGCTCATTGCGCGACTGATTTCGCCCGTGATTTTTCTCGTTGCCATGCGCTGCCGCAAACAGTGGTGGAGTTACATGAAGGCGTTTCGCTGGAATCGCTTTAGTTGGAAAGAGTTGCGCAATTTGCTGCATCTTGGCTTACCAATTTCGGGACAATTGCTGCTCGAGGTAACGTCGTTTTCGCTCATGGGAATAATGGTCGGCTGGCTTGGCGCAGTGCCTTTGGCGGCCAATCAGGTGGCGATAAATCTGTCGAATATGAGTTTCATGGTGGTGCTTGGCATCGGTTCTGCCACAACCATTCGCGTGAGTCACCAAATTGGTGCGCGCGACTACAAAGCCATGACCATGGCGGCCTCGGCATCGGTGCATTTGGCCGTCTTTTTCGAGGTGATCACCGCCTTGCTGTTCATCTTCTTTGGTCGTGCCATGATGACCATTTTCACCACCGATCCCAAGGTGATTGAGCTGGGCGCAAAAATCTGCATTTTTGTTGGTCTGTTCCAAATTTTCGATGGCCTGCAAGCGGTCGGCATTGGCATTTTGCGCGGCCTCACCGATGTGCGCGTCATCGTGCGCAATGCGTTCATCGCCTACATCGTCATCTGCTTGCCGCTAGCGTATCTTTTCACTTTCACGCTTGGCATGGGCGCGCCGGGCGTTTGGGCTGCGTGCATTGTTGGCATTGGCACAGCCGCAATTCTGTATCATGCCCGCTACCGCAAAATCCGCCGCCAAAAATTCGACGAGTTGCAGTAAGAAGTTGTTTCTGTGAATCTTACGAAAAACGCATCAATTTTTTTTTGATGCGTTTATTTCGTCTTCGAGAATGGAGTAAATGTAGCGTGTCGACTGAATGTAGAGTCCGCTGCGTGGGTCGCTCAATATCTCGTAGGTGGAGGAGTTGTAGAGCGTTTTGAATGCCTCGTCGAAACTTAAACCATTTTCTTCGATGAGCAAAGCCGCCAACTGTGCCAATCGTCGTTCGCGCAAAAAAGTGAAATTGCGCTGTTCCTCTTTTGTTAGATTATTGAAATCGGTTGGCATGGAATTTTAAATTTTTTGCAGACACTGAATGGCTATCTCTGTGCCGAAAAAGTATTGAAATGTGATCCCTTTCGTAAATTTCAGTCTTTTGATAAGTGTCTCAATATCAATTAATTGATCTAAAAACAACTCGATTTGTACGCCAACTTTATCGTTGGCTATTGGACCATAAACAATGTCGTAGTTGTGTGTAGGCGTTGGATTGGAATTGAGGTGATTCGCTACAACAAATTTTGCCCATTCTACCGAATAATCATCGAAAATTTTTACTTTCAATGAGCCATCGTTTAGCTGATTTTCATCGAAAATATATTCATTCACAATGGAATTGCCGCCAAAAAACAGCGCGCGTTGTTCGGCCAATTGCTGCGCTTGATCTCTATTCTCTGTAAGATAGAATCCTCTGCCGAAATCTTTGTTTGGCTTCGATTTAGCAAAATCTATTTGCGCAATGTCGATATTTGAGCCATGATAGAGTTTCATGCCAGCGTTCCTCCTTGGCGGCGGCAATAGGCTGCGAGACTTTCCACATTATCGTCGAAACTGAGTGTGTGCATTATGCCGTAATTGGCTTGTAGCAGGCTCATTGCGTGGTGTTGCTCGATGTAGTTCGCTGCTTGCCGTTCGGTTAGTCCAAAGCGTTTCGCAAATTTATTGATGAGCAATACGGTATATTCGGTTATGTCGTTAGTTGTGTACATTATCCTTTCGCTTCGCTACGATTGCAAAGTTACAACATTTTTCTTATCGTACCAAATCTCAGTTTTTTTACTGTCGTGCGGAATTTGTAATCCGTGACAATCGAGACGCATGCGCCACGCCCTTACATTTCGGCTGAACGATTATTCGCTTCTACAACTCTTTACTCTTTTGTCCTTACTCTTTACTCCCCACAAAAAAACAACGGCCACCCGTGTGGGCAGCCGTTTGCTTTTGTTTGTGCCGAAGTTTATTTGTACATAAACCGTTTGATGCTGCGTTTTGGTGTTTTCTCAAACTCTTTGGTAACCTGCTCCATGGCGGTAATGCGGCAGAATGCAGGCAGCAGTTTGTTCACGCGTTGGCGCGTCTCTTCGAGGAACTCGGTCACGCTCTTGCCGGGCTGCGTCTTTTTCAGTTGCTCCTCGTCGACGTATGTGAGTGCGGTGAGTTTGCCATCGCGGTCCACAACGAGCGATTCCACCACGCAAGGCATATTGTTCAACTTGCCTTCAATCTCTTCGGGGTAGATGTTTTGTCCCGAAGGACCGAGAATCATGCTCTTCGAACGCCCACGAATAGAGAGGTTGCCCTGTTTGTCCATCACGCCAAGGTCGCCCGTGCGCATCCAGCCATCGGCAGTGAAAATGGCTTTGGTGGCGGCTTCGTTTTTGTAGTAACCGAGCATCACGTTGTCGCCTTTCACCAAAATCTCGCCAACTTTGCGTTGCGGATTTTCCGAATCGATGCGCACTTCGAGCCTATCGACGGGCTTGCCGCACGAACGATGTTTGAACTTAGGCCAATCTTCGTAGCAAACCAATGGGCCACATTCGGTCATGCCGTAGCCTACGGTGAATGGGAAATGAATGGCTTTCAGCGCATTTTCTACTTCGTGATTGAGTGCCGCGCCGCCAATAATCAGATGGCGAAGGTTGCCGCCAAAGGCGTTCATTAGCTGTTCGTACACTTTTTTGTGCAGAATGCAGTTGATGCCAGGCGTGTGCCAAAGTATTCTGATAAGTGGCTTGTGAATGACGGGGAAAATCTTCGATTTGAACACTTTTTCGATGACCAGCGGAACCACCAACATCATATAAGGGTGTACGTCCGACAGCGCTTTCATCAGCACAGCAGGCGATGGTGTCTTGTTCAGCACTGTTATGTGCGTGCCGCCAGCCACTTGGTACATCACCTCGATGGCGAGGCCGAACATGTGCGCCATTGGTAACATCGAGAGCAGACGGTCGTCGGAGCTGTTCGGAATGCGCTCTTGGCTGAATTGCATGTTCGAGTCGATGCTGCGCCAGCTGAGCACTACGCCTTTCGGATCGCCCGTGCTGCCCGATGTGTAGTTGATGAGCATTGGAGTTTCGGGCGAAAAACGCGGATATTTCACCAATTCGGGTTTTAAACCTTCGGGGAAATGCGTTTTGTAGATCTCTTCGCGGCGGTCGAATGCCTTCGCAACTTCGTCGTTAGCGGAGTACAGCAGCGAGGAATCCTCGATGGATACGATGGCCTGCAGATTTTTCATGTTTGCAGGCGTTATGTTTTTCCAAACTACTGGACCTACCAAAAACAGTTTCGAGTCGCTGTGGTTTACGAGCGCTTCGATGCTTTCGGTGCTGAAATCGCACAAAATGGAAACTGCCACGCAGCCGTAGCTGATTGTTGCCAGATAGTTGATGGCCCAAAGTGAACTGTTGCGACCGCAGAGTGCCACTTTGTCGCCTGGCTGCAGCCCGAGGCTCTCGAACATGGCGTGAAGGTGCGCAATTTTGTCGGCCATCTCGCCATAAGTAAATGCTACATCGCTGCCGTAGTCGTCGAACGACGGCGCATCCCAATTTTTACGAATAGAATTCTCGAAATAATCGAGAAAATGTTTTCTTTCCATAATCCTAGTTGATTAGTTGATAGATCGCAAGCCGATAAGTTTTTCGCATTACATCAGGCTATGCCGATGGCTATGATTTTTTTCGATTACCGAAAGCCATAGTCAAAAGTCCTAGTTAATTTGCAACTTATTACTTGCAACTGATTTTTTTCGGCGCAAAGGTAAATTTTTTTTTCGCGACAAAAGCAAAAACTGCGTTTCATTTATTGTAGATTAACGCGTTTTTAACATTCTGCGCTGGGACGAAATTTTTATTATTTTGCATTACATTGTATATACACTGTGCGCACAATGTATGTACATTGTATACACATCGTGCGCACAAAACTCTCGCCACCAAAAAGTGGGATTTTAACGTTTTGCGCCGATTATCTGCGCTGTTTGGGTGGTCGTGGTGCTTTGCCGCCAATGCCGATGGCGTTGCTGCCGCGCGTTACCACATCTATCAGTTTCGAAGTGAGTTCCTGAATCTGCGTATTCTCTTTTTTCGACGATTTGGTGGTGGTTTGCTCCGTTTGTGCCGATTCGTCGGTGGTCTCGGCGGGCGATTCGTCGACGATGTCGAACGGAATGCGGCGCGAACGCACCACTGCGCGCACAAACACGGTGATGGCCGATGTGGTGGTCATGCCAAATTGGTCACAGAGTTCGGTGAACTGCTTTTTCAGATCCTCGTCGAGTCGAATGTTGATGGTGGAATTTTTCATAATTACCTTATTAACTGCGAAACATGAAATAGACTGCGCCGATCATGCAGAGCATGGCCCAAAGGTAGTCGAGTTTGAGCGATTGGTGCATGTAGAACACCGAAAACAGCACAAAAACAGACAGCGTGATGACCTCTTGAATGATTTTGAGTTGCGGTAGCGTGTAGACGGTGTAGCCAATGCGGTTGGCGGGCACCATCACAAGGTATTCGCACAGGGCAATGCCCCAGCTGGCCAGCGCGGCGACCCACCAAGCCTTGTCGCTCATGGTGCGCAGGTGGCCGTACCACGCGTAAGTCATAAAACAGTTGGACACGACCAACATCAGAATGGTAAGAATGTAAGCGTTCATGGTTAGTTGAATGTGAAAAATTGAATGTGAAAAGTTGGGTGAGTAATCTGTTACTCAACTGCAAAATTACGAAAAAATCATCAGAATGGGCAAAAAAAAGAAGCGCTCCGTGGTGGAACGCTCCAATTTATTTCTCTCTAACGGATTATTTCACGATTTCGAGCAGTTCTACTTCGAAAATAAGGGTAGAGAAGGGTTTGATGTTGCGTTGTTCGCGTGAACCGTATGCCAGCTGTTGCGGAATGTAGAGACGCCATTTGGAGCCGACGGGCATCAGTTGCAGAGCCTCGGTCCAGCCAGCGATGACTTGTTTAACACCAAATTCGGCAGGTTGTTTGCGTTCAACCGAGCTGTCGAAAACTGTGCCATCTATCAGTGTGCCGTGGTAGTGCACTTTCACGCGCGAATCGGCGGTAGGCATAGCGCCTTTACCCTCTTTGATTACCTCGTATTGCAGGCCGCTAGCTAGCGTTACGATGCCTTCTTTCGTGCCATTGTCGATGAGCCATTGCTCGTTTTCGAGTTTCCAGTCGGCATATTTGCGGGCTGTGCGTTGGTCGTTAATCTCTTCGATGGTTTTGCCAGCATCTTCGTACACGCTGTCGTCGCTAGCATTGAAACCAGCCACGAAACCAGCGATGTAGTTTTTCTCGTTGAAAGAGATGGTGGTGTCGCCGTTTTGAACCTCCGTTACAAAGTGAGGAATGAATTGGTCTTTCACTTGTTGACCAACTTGCATGCCCACGTTGTAGGCTTTTTCGGAATCGCTCAAGTCGCCAGTGGCTTTCAAGAATCCTTTCAAGAAAGCATCGGTTTGGGCTGAATCGACGCCCATGTGGACGAGGTATTCGCGCAGGCCGCGTGTGGTGTTCACGCCATAGTAGTAGGCCAGCGAGTCGGCTTCGGTTTCGAGTTTGGCTTTTGGTGCGCTGTTGCACGACGAAAAGCTCAACATTGCTGTTGCTACAAGAGCAACGCTAAAAATTTTTGTTTTCATTGTTATTTTGATTTTAAGAAATTATCTAATTGCCTGATTAGTCTTTATTCTTTTGTCTTTACTCCTTACTCATTTCACAATATCGAGCAGTTCTACATCGAAAATGAGTGCCGAGTGTGGTTTGATGACGTTGCCAGCGCCGTGTGCGCCGTAGGCCAGTTCGCTTGGAATGAACAGACGCCATTTGGAGCCGACGGTCATCAGTTGCAGTGCCTCGACCCAGCCCGCGATGACTTGTTTTACGCCAAATTCGGCAGGTTCGCCGCGCTGAATAGAGCTGTCAAAAACTGTGCCATCGATCAGAGTGCCGTGGTAGTGCACGCGAACGCGGTCGTTGGCGGTTGGGCGTGCGCCGTTGCCCTCTTTCATCACCTCGTATTGCAGACCGCTAGGCAGCGTTTTCACCTCGGGACGTTTGGCGTTTTGGGCTAGAAAATCCTCGCCTGCCTTGCGCACATCGGCATAGGCTGCAGCCTCTTCGGCATCTTTTTTAGCGAAATAGTCGTTGACGAGCGCTTGTGCCTCGTGAACCGAAACTTCGGGGCGTTGACCTTCGCACATGGCTTCGATGCCTTTTGCAAAATCGGCATAGTTAATGCCTTTCACGCCGCTTTGGCGCAGGCTTTGTCCGAAGAGCAAGCCTAGAGAATAACTCAGTTTGTCCATTTTTTTTCTTGTATTTTATTTCAGGCTGCAAAGTTACGAAAAAAGTGCGACATAAAATTTCTAGATTTCTGGTTTCACATTCACATAGCATTTTATCGACGAAAATGGCGGAATGTCGGTCGGCTGAATGTAGTTTTCCATTCGTTCCTGCACGGCACTTGCATCGCTCGCATCGATGCGTTCGCTCATTCTCGAAATTGCCTCCGATTGCTCTTCGGCCTGAAGGCGCGCAAGTTCTGGATCGTAAATTTTCACTTTGCTTTTGGTCGTTGCAACAACTCTGTCGTTTTGGTCGACATAATTTGTGGTAACATCAATGGTGCTAGCGTACTTGTTTATAGTCGGGAGCAAAAGGCGAACGTAGCCGACTTCGGATTAAGCGAGAACACTTTCTCGCAAATGCGTTGCAAAGGTACTACTTTTTTTGAATAGACCAAATTATTTGTGAAAATTTTTGCAAAAATGGGCTAAATAGTGACGTTTGGAATTTTTTCTCATGTTTATACTTGTACACAAAAAAAATCAGAGAATTACATTGTAACTCTCTGATTTTCAGTGGCGCTCCATCGAGGACTTGAACCTAGGACCCCCTGATTAACAGTCAGGTGCTCTAACCAACTGAGCTAATGAAGCAGTGCTTGAATCGCTTCCGATTTGCGGTGCAAAGTTACGCTATTTTTTCTGATACAACAAAAAAATTGGCACTTTTTTTTTAGAAAATCGTAATTGCCTGATTATCTGTTAGTTCACTGGCGGAAAAAAGGCGTCTTCAATGTGTTCTATGGCATAATCCATGCCGTGCGGCACCACGCCAACCACATCGAAACGTACATCCATGTCGAGATTGTGCGCCAAAATGTAGTCGTGCGCCGCCTGAACCGTGCGCCGAATCTTGGCTGGTGTAATGGCATCTTTGGGATGCTCGAAAAACTCGGTAGAGCGCGATTTCACCTCGACTACCACCAGCATGCCATCTTTTTCGGCCACAATGTCGAGCTCGTTTTTGCCGCTGTGCCAGTTGCAGTCGAGCAGCGTGTAACCTTTGTCGCGCAAATAGGCCTGCGCCCGCAATTCGCCTTCTTTGCCAAAATCGTTGTGTTCAGCCATTTTTCTATTTCTGATTTCGCAGATTATTCGCCAAAATTACAAAAAAATCTACATTCTGCCGAAAGTTGGACGAATTTTCGAGAAAAAATTGTATTTTTGCTGATTGTAAAAGTTTGAACACACCATATTATATTGCGATGAAAAAGAAAAAAAATACTGCTGCACCCGCTAAAGCGTTGACTCCCTCGGCGAGACGTCCGAAACAGCTTCGCAAACACAGGCTGGCGTTTTTGTTGAACGATAACGAAAAAAAATTGATCGATTTCTATGTGCGTCGTTACGGCGTGAAAAATGTGTCGGGATTTGTGCGCGAGGCCGTTATTCGCACCGCACTGCACCAGCTCGATCTAGATAGTCCGACGCTTTTCGACTAAAAACCGCTTTTATTATTCATTATTCACTTTTTATCATTTATTTTAACTTCGTAATGAATGTTGTCTTGACTGTAATATTGTGCGTGGTTGCTTGCGCAGTGGGTTTTGTGGTGGCATATTTTGTGCGCGGAAATGGCGTGGCTGCGGCTAAAGCGCAATTGCAAGCCAAGGAAAGCGAGACTGCCAAATTGTCAGACGAATTGGCTCGAGTGCGCGTATCGCTGTCGGAAAAGACGGCAGAACTGGCGAAAACGGAGGCAAATCTTGGTAATGCTAACACGGCGCTCGAGGCGCAAAAGCGCGAGACGGCAGAGTTGCAAAAGACGCTCACTGCCGAGTTCGAAAACATCGCAAATCGTGTGTTGAAGGCACGCGCCGACGAACTTTCGGAGTCGAGCAAAAAAGATATTAGCGCGTTGCTCAATCCGTTGGGCGAAAAAATCAATGATTTTAGGGCGCAAGTGAAGTCGGCTTACGACATTGAATCGCGCGAAAAAGCGGGTTTGCGTGAACAGCTGAAAATACTCACCGAACAGAATGCACGCATCAGCGACGAGGCCAACAACCTGACCAAAGCCCTGAAAGGTGATGTGAAAAAGCAGGGAAATTGGGGCGAGATGGTTTTGGAGCGCGTGCTCGAAGTGTCGGGCTTGCATCGTGGGCGCGAGTACGAGCGCGAAGAGGTGAGCAAAAACGACGAAGGTGCTAACAGTCGCCCCGATGTGGTGGTGAAAATGCCTGATAATAAGCACATTATCATCGACTCGAAGGTGTCGCTGGTGGCGTACGAGCGTTGGGTTGAGGCCGACGACGAAGAGGTGAAAAAGGCTGCGTTGAAGGAGCATTTGGTTTCGATGAAAAAGCATGTTACTGAGTTGTACGAGAAGAATTATCCGAACTTGGTTGGCATGAATGCGCCCGATTTTGTGATGATGTTTGTGCCGATAGAGGCGACGGTTGCGGTTGCCATCGAAGCTGATAAAGAGCTGTTTGCCTATGCTTGGCAACGGCATATCGTCATTGTTAGTCCGTCGACGTTGCTGGCAACGCTGCGCACGGTGTCGTGTGTTTGGAAACAGGCCGAACAGAACAAAAATGCGAAAGAAATTGCTCGTGTGAGCGGACTTTTATACGATAAATTGGTGGGCTTTGTCGAAGATTTTCAGAAGATAAAACGCAATCTCGATGCGGCCGACAGAGCCTACGACGATGCTTTTGGAAAACTGAAGGATGGTCGCGGAAATCTGTTGGCAACGGCCAATCGCGTGAAAGATTTGGGCGCAAACACCAACAAACAGTTGCCGTCGAACCTTATCGACGAAGAAGAAACAAAAATTATTGGTAAAGAGTGAAACGCTTGATTTTCATATTGTTAGCGACGATTTTTGCGCTGAATTTATCGGCGCAAAATGCTCCGGCGCGCGTGCCAGCGGCTCCGTATCCTATCGATTTTGTGCAGCCCGATGGCGACACACTCACCATTCGTTTGGTTGGCGATGAGTGGTATCATTTCACCAAAACCTGCGATGGATTTGTGATTTGTGAGAATGCGCGCGGATTTTATTGCTATGCAAAGGTGAACTGTAAGGGCGAGGTGGTGGCTAGCCGTCGTGTGGCGCGCAATGCCAACAAGCGCACGCGCTGCGATGTGCGCTATCTCGAACGAATGAAGAAGAATGATAAACTTTATAGACCATGAATAAAACGCTAAAAAAATCGATTTTTGTCTTTGCTGCGACGCTGTTTTCGTCGGCTCTTTTGGCAGCGCCAGCCGACCCAACACCGCGCACTGTTTTGCAGCCCGATGGCACGCAATTGCAAATTTGTCTGCATGGCGATGAGTTTGGCTCGTACACAACGACCGACGATGGCTTGCTGGTTGTTCAGAACGAAAATGGCGAGTACGAATACGCATACTTTGTAGAGCAGGAGCAGGCCATTCGCACGCTTGGTGTGAAGGCACATGGCGCAAAATTTCGCTCGAGCAGTGAAAAGCAATTCGAAAAAAAATGTCGTGCATTCGATGCCGAAAAAATGCTTGGAGATTTGCGTAATCGCCAGAATATCAGACCAAAGCAAGTTGGTAAAAGGACATTTCCAAAGAAGAATTTGGTGATAATGGTGAACTACAGCGATGTTGCTTTTTCGGCGGAAAATACGCAGGCTGCTATCGATAGTATGTTCAATGGCGAAGAGTATCACTATGCAGGGTCGGAGGGGTCTGTTCGCAAATATTTTATCGATCAATCGAATGGTCAATATCAGCCTGAATTCGATGTTGTTGGCCCATACACGCTACCAAACAATCAGGCCTATTATGGTTCAAATTCTTCGACTATAAAAGATACGCGCATAGGCGATTTGATAATAGACGCTTGCAAGTTGGCGAATGATGGTGGCGCTGATTTTTCGCAATATGATTCAGATGGTGATGGACAGGTCGATTGCGTGTATGTGCTTTATGCTGGCCTTGGCGAGGCGAGCGGTGGCGCATCGACTACCGTGTGGCCAAAGAATTGGAACTTGGTAACTGCAATTTATTACTATGGTTGTGCCGAAAATTACAAACAGTACATTAACAGTGACAATACCGTCAATTGTCCGTATTATGATGGTAAAATTATCAACGAGTTTGTTGTAAGCCCCGAATTGCGTAGTGGCAATAAGCGTTCGGGCATTGGCACGGCTTGTCACGAGTTTAGCCATGCGCTCGGCTTGCCCGATATTTACAGCACTGGCACTTCGAGTTATTCCGATCAAACACCAAAATACTGGGACGTGATGGATATTGGCATGTACAACAACAATGGCGTTACGCCGCCAAACTATTCTGCGTACGAGCGTTATTGGCTTGGTTGGGTGGAGCCGCGCCTGCTGAATACTGCCGGAGATGTGGTGCTGCAGCCCAATATTTTCGATTGCGCCAAGATAACGAACGATGGTAAAACGCGCACAGCCTATTCCTCCGACACCATCTATTATCTCGAAAATAGGCAAAACACAGGCTGGGATGCCTATTTGCCGGGACATGGTTTGGTGGCTATGCGAGTGAGATACAACTCTACGAGTTGGGGAAATAATCAAGTGAACGTCAGCAGCATTCGCTACACCATTGTGCGCGCCGATGGCTCTAATACAGGTTATAGTGATGCAAATTCATTCCCAGGAACGAAAAATGTAACCACTTTTGTGCCATTTGCTGCCTTCCCGCTTAACGACATTGCCGAAACCGATGGCAACATAACTTTCAAATTTATGGGCGGTGGCGCAACGCAAAAGTTCAGTATTTATTTTGATTCTGAAAATTGCGTCGAACCAACAGTGCCAGATTCTATTGTCGATGGCGAAACGCTTGTCTTGCAAATTGAGCCAAACGAAGGTTACGAAATAATATCGGCCGACGAATTTGACATAAGAATGAAAACTTGCGGCGTGGAGCGGACGCTTGTTGCCAATAATGACTATACTTACGAGGACAATACGCTCAAAATTCCGAATGTTGGCGGCGATTTGGTAATTATGATTTTGGCGAAACAGAAGACAGCAACGCTGTTTAATGCGGCCGAAGAATCGTCGCTTGCGGCTGTACGCTGCGAGGCGGGCGTGCAAATTATCGGTTTGCCAACCAATGCCGAAGTGCGCATTTTCGACGCTGTCGGACGCCTGATTTTGACCGATACGCCTGCTGCTAGCGAAAAAACTTACAATCTCTCCAGCGGCATCTACATGGTGCGTGTGGCAAATCAGATTCTTAAGGTAATAATCTAAAATGCTGATATTCAGCGGATTATTTGGCTATGAACGAAATTTTGAAAAAAATATACCGAACGGCAGTCGATGAGTTGCGCGAGGCCTACTCTGTGGACGATTGGCGGCGTTTGCGTGGCGATGTGGCTGTGGCTTTGAACAGTGGAAAATTGTTGCCCGAACAACTCGATCGCAGTCTGCAGACCGCATTTTTGGCGCATCGCGAGATTTCGCTTGGTCACCATGGCATCAGCGCGGTGGTGCTTTATGCGCTTCTGAAGTCGGAGAGCATCAGCATGGACGAAATTGCAGCGCGCTACGGCGAACCGACCACCACCATTGTGCGCGGATTGCAAAAAGCCTACGCCCTCTACGAGCGCAATGTTGCCATCGAAACCGAGAATTTCCGCAAATTGCTCATCTCGTTTGCCGAAGATGTGCGCGTGGTGATGATAATGATTGTGGAGCGGCTTGGAACAATGCGCCATTTGGACGCTTATTCGCCCGACGAACAGCAAAAAATTGCTCGCGAAGCATCGTATCTCTACGCGCCGTTGGCGCACCGCATGGGACTTTACGCCATCAAAACGGAACTCGAGGATCTCTCGCTGAAATATACTTCGTACGACATCTACAAAGAGATTGCGCGAAAATTGAACGAGACCAAACGCTCGCGCGACGCCTACATCGAACGTTTCATCGAGCCAGTTCGCCGCGAATTGGAGGCGCAAGGACTCGTTTTCAGCATCAAAGGACGAACAAAATCCATTCACAGCATTTGGAACAAGATGCGCAAACAGCAGGTGCCTTTCGAAAAAGTGTACGATCTGTTCGCCATTCGTGTGATAATCGATTGTCCCGAAGAACGCGAAAAAGCGGCTTGCTGGCAGGCATTTTCGGTGGTTACGAACATGTATTCGTACAACACTAACCGTCTGCGCGACTGGATTTCGGCGCCGAAACCAAATGGCTACGAGAGTCTGCACGTTACTGTGATGGGCCCCGAAGGCAAATGGGTAGAGGTGCAAATTCGCACCAAGCGCATGGACGAAGTGGCCGAAAAAGGTGTGGCGGCGCATTGGAAATACAAAGGAATAAAGAGTGATTCGGCAAAAATGGACGAGTGGCTCGCCAACTTGCGCGAAGTGCTCGAAAGTTCCACCGATGCCACCGATAGCGAAGTCATCAACGAGTTCAAAATGCAACTCTACGACGACGATGTGTTCGTTTTCACGCCAAAAGGCGATTTGCACAATCTGCCGAAAGGCGCTACGGTGCTCGATTTTGCATTTCATATTCACACCAACATCGGCTCGCATTGCGTGGGCGCAGTGGTGAACGAAAGGCATGTGTCGTTCAAATATGTGCTGCAAAATGGCGATCAAATTTCGGTTTTGACATCGCCCAGCCAGACACCCAAAGCGGAGTGGATAAACTATGTTGTAACCTCGAAAGCGCGACTTAAAATTCGCCAATGCATCAAGGAAATTGAGCATAAAGAGGCCAACGATGGGCGCGAAATATTGTTGCGCAGGCTCAAAAACTGGAAGATGGATGTGCCAGACGGCGACATCACACGGCTATCGAAAAAAATGGGCTACAAAACGCTCACCGAATTTTATGTGGCCATTCACAACGGCAAAGTGAATGTGCTCACGCTGCGCGATAAGTTGGTAGAACCCGAGGCAGAACCCGAAATTCCGCAACATTCGGCAGGCGGATTTGTGGCCGAAACCGAGTTGCAACGTATTTCGTCGCAGGGCGATGCGCTGGTGATCGACCGCAACCTGAAAAATGTGGATTATACGCTAGCAAAATGTTGCAATCCAATCTATGGTGACGATATTTTTGGCTTCGTAACCATCAACAACGGCATCAAAATACACCGAAAAAACTGCCCGAATGCGCCGCAGATGATTGAAAAATTCGGTTATCGCATAGTGAACGCGCGCTGGAGTGGCGAAAAAAATGCTGGCGGCGAATATCCAATCACGCTACGCATCATCGGTCGCGACGACATTGGCATTGTTACGAACATCACCTCGGTCATCACCAAAGAGAGCAACGTGAACATGCGCTCCATCTCGGTCGATTCGCACGATGGCCTGTTCGAAGGCAACATCACCGTGATGGTGAAAGAGGTGGCGCAACTTGAACAACTTATTCGCAAAATCCGCACCATCAAAGGCGTGAAACAGGTTTATCGCAGTTAGTCGCAAGAAAAGTGAGGAATTAGGAGTGAGGAATGATGCGGCAAAGCCGCAGTTTCAAATTTAATCATTAGGAACAATAGAAACTTAGAAACTCAGAAACAAAAATTGCGATAGCAATTTTGAGAA
>CAVFDI010000025.1:0-21805 GCA_963621145.1 Paludibacteraceae bacterium
GTGTTTATGCGTGTTTTCAGCAATTTCACCACGCAAAATGACCTATAGGTCTAAATTTTTCCCATAGAAGCAATTTTCTCCGTAATAATATTGGGGTGAACAGCGTTTTAAACGAGTTGAAAACGACGTTCCATCGCTGCTGGTGTGACCGACATACCCTGTTCGTCCCATATCGTTGGCGTGATATTCGGCCAATGAAGTGCAGCATTTGTTTGGCACGAGCATCGAAAGATTTTTTATCGATGGCAGTGTGCTGTAGAGCGACGAAACATAGTAGTTCGAAGGGTCGTTGGCTCTATATTGCAGCAAAAATGTGTTGGCAAAAAGTGCACCATCGAGCCGCGCAAGATTGGTCAGAAAAATCACGTCTTTCTCTTCTTCTGTCAGATAATCGACATTCTGGGCTGTGTTGGCTTTGGCAATCTGTTGCGCCGACCAACCTAGAGTGGCGGCTTCGTCAGTTGCCGTCCCAGCCCACAATGGTTGCATGGTGGCGAAAATCAGCAAAAGTGCAGAAAAATGCGCAAAAATTCGGTTTAAATCATCGCTTGAAATCAAATTTCAATCTTTTCGAAGGTGTCAACCAGTTGGTCGAAGGTTTTGACAGACGATTTTTGGCGAATTTCGTTCAGTTGATTGGTTACGGCTTCGTCGTAGGTTTCGCACGGCACTGCGCGAATCACGCCAAGCGCCACGGGCATTTCGGGACCGCGCATCATCGCCAATTTCTGATGAATAGTGCTATCTTGCGTGGTGGCGTCGTGCACCAGAATGTCGTTTTCTGTAACGCCATTTTCGCCAATGGTAACCACTTTTAGGTCGAAACCATCGAGAACCAAGCCTTTGTCGCGATTTTTGCCGAAAATCATCGGTTTGCCATGTTCCAAAACTATGGTGCGGTCGGCGCGATCCTCTTTCGATGCAATCCAGCTGTGTGCACCGTTGTTGAAAATGACGCAGTTCACCAAACATTCTACCACCGAAGTACCGTGATGTTGTGCCGCAGCTACAAACGTTTTGCGCGATGTTTCGAGGTCGACATCGAGTGTGCGAGCAAAGAATGTGCCGCCTGCGCCAAACAGCAGTTCTGCAGGTTCGAACGGACGCTCAACCGTGCCAAAAGGCGACGATTTGCTCACAAATCCTTTGGGCGAAGTGGGCGAGTACTGACCTTTTGTCAGGCCGTAGATGCGGTTGTTGAACAGCACCACATTGATGTCGACATTGCGGCGCACGCTGTGAATGAAGTGGTTGCCGCCAATTGCGAGACAGTCGCCGTCGCCCGTCATTTGCCAAACCGAAAGGGCAGGGTTCGCCACTTTCACGCCAGTTGCCACCGCAGCGCCACGCCCGTGAATGGTGTGAAAACCGTAGGCACTCAGGTAGTAAGGCATGCGCGACGAGCAGCCAATGCCCGAAATCACCGCCATCTGATGTGGTGGAATGCCAATCTCGGCCATGGCTTTTTGCAACGAATTGATGATGGCGTGGTCGCCGCAACCAGGGCACCAACGCACATATTGATCGCTTTTATAATCTTGTGGAGTCATATCAGAATTTCAGATTTCAAATTGCGCTTCGCGCGGTTTCATGTTTCAAATTTCAGAGTTTCAAATTGTAGGGAAGCACCGAGTGCGTCCTTTTTTGTTAAAGCATTGAATTGTTGAACTGGTCGGATGTGGCGTGCTGCGCCCCTACTTTCAACTTTTCACTTTATACACTTTTTTGCTTTCTTGCTACTTGCTACTTGCTACTCATATCTTGTTACTAACAAAGTCCACAATCTCGTTCACTTGGAACGGCTGACCTTCTATTTTATTCAGTTTCACGATGTTCAGTCCGTCGATTTTCGAGCGCAGATAGGCGGCAAAATGACCGCTGTTCAGTTCGCAAACAACGATTTTTTTGTATCGATGCAGCACTTCGGCGGTGTTTTTTGGCAGCGGATTGATGTAGTTGAAATGTGCTAATGCAGTGCGTAATCCTTTGGCGTTCAGTTCGTTAGCGGCGCAGAGCAGATGTCCGTGCGTGCTTCCCCAGCCAACCAAAAGTGTATCGGCGTTGGCATCGCCTTCAACCTTGAGCAGAGGCAGCGTGTCGGCAATTTTCTCGATTTTTGCGGCGCGCACGGCAACCATTTTGCCATGATTTTTGCTGTCGGTCGATATGTTGGCGCGGTCGAAATCCTTTTCCAATCCGCCATTGCGATGTTCAAATCCCTCCATGCCAGGGAATGCCCAGTAGCGCACATCGTTGTGCGGATCGCGCGTGGTGGCACGGAAGTTTTCGCGCTGCGCCTTGGTGGCGATGTGTGGGTGAATTTCTGGCAAATCGGCAAGTTTGGGCAGTCGCCATAGTGCAGAGCCGTTGCCAATGTAGGCATCGGACAGAAGAATGACGGGTGTCATGTGTTCTAGCGCAATTTTTGCGGCCATAAAGGCATAGTGGAAAGCGTCGTCGGAACTGCTAGCGGCAATCACACACACGGGACTTTCGCCATTTCGTCCGTAGAGTGCCTGTAGCAGGTCGGTCTGCTCGGTTTTTGTGGGCAATCCAGTCGATGGACCGCCGCGCTGAACATCGATGACAACCACGGGCAGTTCGCTCATCACGCCCAGTCCGATGGCTTCCGATTTCAGGGCAAGCCCAGGTCCCGAAGTGCTTGTAACAGCCAAATCGCCAGCAAAAGCCGCTCCCAGAGCCGTGCAGATGCCCGAAATCTCGTCCTCGCACTGAATGGCTTTCACGCCCATGTCTTTGCGAGAGGCCAATTCGTGCAGAATGTCGGTGGCAGGCGTTATCGGGTAACTCCCAAGGAAAAGCTCGCGCCCCGAGCGTTGAGCGGCGGCTATCAGGCCGAGCGCAGTGGCTTTGTTTCCGCTGATGATGGTGTAAGTTCCATGCGGCAATTGGTCCGATTTGCCAATGGTGAAGGTAGATATATTAAGGTGTAGATTGTGTCCGTAGTTGAAACCGTCGGTAACGGCTTTGATGTTGGCGCGCAGCAGATCAGGTTTTTTTGTAAATTTCTTTTCGAGAAAATGAACAGCTTGTTCTAGCGGACGATTGAAAAGCCAGCAGATGAGACCGAGCGCAAACATGTTTTTGCAGCGCAGCACCGATTTGTTGTCCATGCCGAAATCTTTCAGACTTTCGCGCGTGAGTTGCTCGAGCGCTACTGGCACAAGTTGCACCGATTCCGATAGTTTCAGTTCGGTGAAAGGATTGTCGGTGGCAAAACCTGCCTTCTCCAAATCTTTTGCAGTGAAAGCATCGGTGTCGAACAGCAGCACACCGAGTGGTTTCAGCACGCGAGCGTTCACTTTCAGCGCGGCTGGATTCATCGCCACAAGCACATCGGCTTGGTCGCCTGGTGTATGCACGCCTGTGCCAACATGCACCTGAAAACCCGAAACGCCGCCCACAGTGCCTTGTGGAGCGCGAATTTCGGCAGGGTAGTCGGGAAAAGTCGCTATTTCGTTGCCAAGAATGGCCGAAAGATTCGAGAAAAGCGTTCCCGTAAGTTGCATTCCGTCGCCCGAATCGCCACAAAAGCGAATAACGACATCATTCAATGCTGTGTTCATTTTATAAATTTCAGATTTTACTGATTTCAGATTTCAAATTTCAGATTTCAAATTCCTAGTTATTGCAAGCAAAAACACCACTAAAAAAATAATTAAACAATTGGAAATTAGATAATTGGATAATTAAAAAGTCTTTTGTCTTTACTCTTTTGTCTTTACTCTTTTGTCTTTACCCCTTATTCTTGCTACTAATTATCAATCAGTTTTTTGTAGCGAATTCGTTTGGGTTCTTCGTTGCCGAGGCGCATGCGTTTGTTCTCTTCGTATTCGCTGTACGAACCTTCGAAAAAGAAGACTTGCGAATCGCCTTCGAATGCGAGAATGTGCGTGCAGATGCGGTCGAGAAACCAGCGGTCGTGGCTGATGACTACGGCGCAACCAGCAAAATTGTTCAAACCCTCTTCCAGCGCACGCAGTGTGTTCACATCGATGTCGTTCGTTGGCTCGTCGAGCAGCAGCACATTGGCTTCCGATTTCAGCGTGAGTGCTAGGTGCAGACGATTGCGTTCGCCGCCCGACAGCACGCCGCAGAGTTTTTCTTGATCGGCACCCGTAAAGTTGAATCGGCTCAGATAGGCGCGTGCGTTCACATCGCGACCGCCCACACGAATAAATTCCGTGCCGCCGCTCACCACTTGGTAGATGGTCTTTTCGGGATCGATGGCGGTGTGCATTTGGTCTACATAGCCAATTTTCACCGTTTCGCCAACTTCGAAAGTACCACTGTCGGCCTTTTCGTTGCCCATTATCATGCGGAAAAGTGTGGTTTTGCCAGCACCATTCGGCCCAATCACGCCCACAATGCCATTTGGCGGTAGTGTAAAATTCAGATGTTCGAACAGTAGGCGATCGCCAAAGGCTTTGCTTACCTCGACGGCATTTATCACTTTGTTGCCCAGGCGCGGACCGTTTGGAATGAATATCTCGAGTTTCTCTTCGCGCTCTTTCTGATCTTCGTTCAGCAGAGCATCGTAGGCGTTTAGTCGGGCTTTGCCTTTGGCGTGGCGTGCCGACGGCGCCATGCGTACCCATTCCAACTCGCGCTCTAGCGTTTTGCGACGCTTGCTGGCTTGTTTCTCTTCTTGCTCCATGCGTTTGGTCTTCTGCTCGAGCCAACCGCTGTAGTTGCCTTTCCACGGAATGCCTTCGCCACGGTCGAGTTCGAGAATCCAGCCTGCTACATGGTCGAGAAAATAGCGGTCGTGCGTGACGCAAATCACCGTGCCTTTGTATTGTTGCAGATGTTGTTCCAGCCAGTCGATGCTTTCGGCGTCGAGGTGGTTGGTTGGTTCGTCGAGCAGCAGCACATCGGGTTCGCGCAGCAGCAGTCGGCAGAGTGCCACGCGGCGGCGTTCACCTCCCGAAAGGTTGCGCATCACGGCATTTTCGTCGGGACAGCGCAGCGCATCCATGGCACGCTCCAGTTTTGTGTCGATGTTCCACGCGTCGTGCTGGTCAAGTTTGTCCTGAACCTCGGCTTGGCGCGCCAACAGTTTGTCGAAATCGGCATCAGGCTCGGCAAAAGCGGCATTTATCTCTTCAAATTCGCGGAGCAGCGCCATCACTTCCGAAACGCCCTCTTGCACAACCTCTTTTACCGTTTTGTCCTCGTCGAATTTCGGATCTTGTTCCAGATAACCTACGCTGTAGCCAGGGGCAAAAACTACTTCGCCCTCGTATGCCTTGTCGATGCCAGCGATGATTTTCATCAAGGTCGATTTGCCAGCGCCGTTCAAGCCGATGATGCCAATTTTTGCACCATAAAAGAACGAAAGGTAGATGTTTTTCAGAATTTTTCGTTGTGGCGGAATGGTTTTGCTCACATTCACCATCGAAAAGATTACTTTTTTGTCGTCAGCCATAAAAGATTTCAGATTTCAGATTTCTAATTGAAAAAATAGAGTGCAAAAGTACGCATTTGGCGCGATAATGGCAAATTTTTAGCAAAAAATGTTTTTCGAGAAAAAATTACTACCTTTGTCGAGTTGATTTCACCCGAAAATCACCAAAAAATATGAAGAAAACACTACTTTTTTTGCTGCCAATGGCTTTGCTACTTGCTTCGTGCGAAAAAGAGGAGGAGGATTATTCCATTCCAATCGATGGCGATGGCAATGTCTACAGTACCTTGCAGATTGGCGCAAATACTTGGATGGGACCGCTCTACACCACATCTTTCAACAATGGTTCGCCCATTGCGCACGACCGCACTTGGAGCAGTGCTGGCAATGAGGCGGTCTATTGCTGCTACAACAACAATCCCGATTCCGTCGAGATCTACGGGCGGCTTTACAATTGGTTCGCAGCCTCGTCGAAAAACATTGCACCAAAAGGTTGGCATGTTGCCACCGAGGCCGAGTGGAGCAGTCTTGCCGAGCAATTTGGCGGTTGGGGTGAGGCTGCCATTGCACTGAAAGCAACCACTCGTTGGGAATATTTCTCGGACGATGTCTATGCCACCAACGAGAGCGGACTTGGCTTGCTGCCCAGCGGTTGCCGCGAAAATTACCGCGACAGTGTGACGCATGTTGCCGAGTTTCACGATTTCGGAATTAAGGGACATTGGTGGACATCAACTGCCGATATGATGGGTAATAGCGGCAAAATGATGACGCTTTCGCATAGTAGCAATGAACTTTGGGGACACAGTTGTTCACCCGATTTCGGTGCTGCCATTTTTTGCGTAAAAAATCGATGATTTGCACGAAAGTGCAGAAAATTGTGGTTTTGAGGAACTTGAAACATGAAACTTGCAACCTTAAACTAGCCAATTTTTCTTCGATTTTTGTATGCTGAATAGCGGTAAAATGCCTAAAATTCGCCATTTGCGCGATTGTTTGTAATTTTTTGTCGAAAAATTTGGTGCAATGAAAAAAATACACTACTTTTGCACCGCTTTTCGGGGGAGTGCCTCCGAGGTTGGATTTATGATTTGCTAGCTCAGTTGGTAGAGCATCACACTTTTAATGTGGGGGTCCTGGGTTCGAGCCCCAGGCAGATCACCAAAGGCTTTTTCATAACGTTTTAAATATCCCGATTTGCTAGCTCAGTTGGTAGAGCATCACACTTTTAATGTGGGGGTCCTGGGTTCGAGCCCCAGGCAGATCACCAAAGGCTTTTTCATAACGTTTTAAATATCCCGATTTGCTAGCTCAGTTGGTAGAGCATCACACTTTTAATGTGGGGGTCCTGGGTTCGAGCCCCAGGCAGATCACCAAAAAAGGTTTGTCGTGAGACAAGCCTTTTTTGTTTTTGGGTAGGTTCTGAAAATTATCTTTGCAGGAATTTTTGAATTATAATCGAGCAGATTTGAATAAAATAGGCTGCATCTCAGCAATTAAAGTGAACTTTATTGTATTCGACTTGCACTATTTTTGTAAGAGTTTTTGAAGACGCAAGGTGGCTTGTAACTGAAAAAACTCGAAAAAGATGCCGATTAGAAACAAAAATTCGCAAAGAGCGACAAAAATCGCAGAAACTTTTTTGAACCGACCAAAGAAAACAATAAAAGCGTAGAATTTTTAGAACCTACCCTTTGTAATATGAGCGATTCAATTATTGCAGCGAAATTTCTTGCAGTTCGTGCTGAAAACGCCGCAACCCACTTACTATCTTTTCGGTTGTGGCTTTCGATGGGCGACTGTTGCCATTCACATAGTGGCTCAACTGTTTGCGATTGATGCCAGTGATGGTTTGCAGTCCTGCAAGGCTCATTTTTTTGCTGAAAGCCTGAAGAAAACTTGCCGTGTCGTAGACATACGTAAATTCTACATCGGGAACTTCGCCGAACATTTCCATTGCTTCGCGATACGATGTTTGCAGGTCGTCTTTGGCTTCTTGAACCGTCTTGCCGTAACCCAAAATGCCGTTTTTTAGCGGAGTTTCGTTGCTCACAAAGCAACTGTAGCCGCCATCGCTTGCCCTTTCGATAATTACTTTCGCTACCATTTTTTTTCTTTCAAAAATTAAAGATTGATGCCCGATTGTTTCAATATCTGCCGCAATGTTCCTATTGGAATCTCTTTCGCTCCATGTCTTGGAATTGGAAAATTCGATCCTGTTATTGGACTGTGCCACCATTCGTGATTCGTCTTTTCAACCACCAAACGACAACCGTTTTCCGTCAGTATTCGTTTTAATTCGTTTGTTTTCATTGCTAGCGGTTTATTGTTTCGGTGCGGCAAAGATAGACAAAAGTCTATTATTTTGCAAGTTTTATCGTGTTTTTTGTAGTTAAAAATTGTTAATATGTCGGTTTTGTGGTTGATTTTGCCCACAAAAAAACTCAAACACCGAACGATGCTTGAGTTTTTTGTTGCCTCACAAGGACTCGAACCCTGACATACAGAACCAGAATCTGCTGTGCTACCATTACACAATGAGGCAATTCCGAATTGCGCTGCAAAGGTACAACCTTTTTTTTGCCTGAACAAATTTTTCGGACACTTTTTTTTGTAATTTTGCACCAATAAAAAATCGAAGGAAAATGGAGATAAAAATTGGCGACAAAGTGCGCTTTCTGAATAGCATAGGCGAAGGCGTAGTGGTTGGTTTTCAGGCAAAAGATATTGTGCTGGTGCGCGATAGCGACGACTTTGAAGTGCCAACTCATGTGCGCGATTTGGTGGTCGTTCCTGCCACTAACGACTACAATTTTCCGACCGAAGATGAAAATTCGTCGCCAAAAACTAAGCAAGAAACTGAAAAAATTGCGCCAGAACCCGAGCAAAAAGTGGCGGAATATTCTTTCGACGAGAGCGACGAAACGCCCGAAGGCGAACGCTTGAACCTCTATCTCGCTTTCACACTCAGCGATCCGCACGACCCAGAAAATTGCCCAATTCATGCCTATTTTGTGAACTGCAGCAACTATTACATCGATTTCAACATTCTGCGAAATGGCGATGAATCCACGATTTTGGCAAGCGACATGGTGGAACCACAGACTCTTTTCTTGCTGAAAACCATTGAGCGTACCGAACTGAACGACTGGGCCGAAATTCGTCTGCAGGCGTTGGCTAGCAAGCGCAAACCTTTTGTCCCGAAACCCGTAATCGATACGATTATCGAGCAAAATCCGACGAAATTTTACAAACAACACTGTTTCACCGACAACGACTTTCTCGACGAAAAAGCCATTGTGCTGGCCATCGTTGAGAACGATCAGTTTTCGCACGATGTAAAAATTGATCCGAAGGTGATTCGCGATGCCATGGTGTCGCCAACCGCTAAACCAACGCGCCAACCTGTGCGTCGTAAGCCAAAGCACAATCAGAACGAGCCGATAGAGGTCGACCTGCACATCGAAAAACTGATGGACAACACCGCTGGCATGGATGCCGCTGCTATGCTAGACTATCAGATGGAAAAATTTCGTGAAGTGATGGCGCAACACCGAAATCAGCGCGGTCAGCGAATCATTTTCATTCACGGAAAAGGCGAGGGCGTGCTGCGTGCCACCATCGAGCGCGAACTGAAACACAAATTTCGCTCGTGCCAATTTCACGACGCTTCGTTCCAAAAATACGGCTTTGGCGCCACTGAAGTGGTGATAAATTGACGATGACTATTGATTAAGACTAAAAACAGCCAGCTGCAATGACGAAACGCGGACACACGCAGTGCGTCACTACTTTACGAACTTTACGAACTTTATAAACTTTCAAACTCTACAAACTCTCACACTTTCGCACTAAATTCGTATCTTTGCATTTTAATATGGTGTGGGACGAAACCATAAATTTTACCCAAAAATGACAGTAAGCATTCCAAAAGGAACTCGTGATTTTTCGCCTGCCGAGATGGCGAAACGCAACTACATTTTCTCGACTATTCGCAGCGTTTTTCATCGCTACGGATTTGCACAAATTGAGACGCCTGCGCTCGAAAATCTTTCCACATTGATGGGAAAATACGGCGAGGAGGGCGATAAATTGTTGTTCAAAGTGTTGAATTCGGGCGATTTTGCAAGCAAACTTTCCGACGACGAACTGCTCGAACGCAATGCTTTGCACTTGGCAAACAAAATCTGCGAAAAAGGTCTGCGCTACGACCTCACAGTGCCGTTTGCGCGCTATGTGGTGATGCATCGCGACGAACTGCAATTTCCGTTCAAACGCTTTCAGATTCAGCCTGTGTGGCGTGCCGATCGTCCGCAGAAAGGACGCTACCGCGAATTCTACCAATGCGATGCCGATGTGGTTGGCAGCAACTCGCTGCTGTGCGAGGCGGAACTCGTCGAGATGATTGACGAGGCTTTTGTGGCGTTCCGCATTCCAGTGACCATAAAACTGAACAACCGCAAAATTCTTGCAGGCATTGCCGAACTGATTGGCGCAGCCGATAAAATAGTCGACATCACCGTGGCCATCGATAAAATGGACAAAATCGGTCTCGAAAATGTGAATGCCGAACTGCTGCAAAAAGGCATCAGTGCCGAAGCGGTAGAAAAATTGCAGCCAATACTTTTGCTCGAAGGCGATAATGCCGCAAAACTTGCCAAATTGAAGGAAATCTTGGTCTCATCAGAAACGGGATTGAAAGGCATTGCAGAACTCGAAGAGGTGCTTGGTTATGTGGCAAAAGCCGAGTTGCAAAATCAGGTGGAGATTGACTTGACTTTGGCGCGCGGACTGAACTACTACACGGGCGCAATACTCGAGGTGAAAGCCAACAATGTGGCGATGGGCAGCATTGCGGGCGGCGGTCGCTACGACAATCTGACGGGCATTTTTGGTTTGCCTGGCGTGTCGGGCGTGGGCTTCTCGTTTGGCGCCGACCGCATCTACGACGTGCTGACCATGCTCGATCTCTTCCCCAACGAAGTGGAGCAGAGCACCAAAGTGATGTTTGCCGCATTCGACCAGAAAGGCCTCGATTATTGTCTGCCGCTGCTGCGCAATCTTCGCAAAAATAACATCGCTGCCGAAATCTATCCTGAACCTGCAAAAATGAAAAAGCAGATGACCTATGCCAACGCCAAACACATTCCATTCGTGGCAATAGTGGGCGACGACGAGATGGCAGAAAGCAAAGTGATGCTGAAAAATATGATTACTGGCGAGCAACAGAAAATCGACATAAATGCGCTCGTTCAGCAAATAAAAGGCTAAAAATTAGTTTTGCAAATATGTACAGAAAACTTACCGCACAAGAAATTGAGCAGTTGCAGGCAAACCGCTGCACTGCCGACGATTGGAGCAACATCGAAGTGGTCGATGGCTTTTCGACCGAACATATTTCCGAAGTGGAATTTTCGGGAAATATCCGCCTCGGACGATTCGACAAAACATTTCTTTTGGCGGGCGGACTGCCAACGCATTCGGGCATCAGCAAGGCGCGGCTGCACAATGTTACGGTCGACGACGATGTCTGCATTCGCGAAATTCATAACTACATTGCCAACTATCACATCGGTCACGATACCTACATCGAAAACACCAATGTGATTGTGGTTGACGAGCCAAGCACCTTTGGCAACGGCGTGCGTGTGCCTGTGATGAACGAGGGCGGCGGTCGCGAAATTCCTATTTTCGATGGACTTTCGGCGCATTTGGCCTACATTCTCGCGCTCTATCGCTACAATCACGCGGTGATCGACAATCTGCAAAAACGCATCGACGCTTATGCCGAACGTCAAAAATCGGCCGTGGGCGAAATTGGTTGCAATGTGCGAATAATCAATTGCGGCATGCTGAAAAATGTGCGCATTGGCGATTATGCCCAAATTGGTGGCGCATCGAAACTGAAAAATGGTTCGCTCAATAGCAATGCCGAAGCACCAATCAAAATCGGTTCGGGCGTGAAATGCAAAGATTTCATTCTCTCGTCGGGCGTGTCGATAGCCGATAGCACGTTGGTTTCGTGCTGTTTCGTGGGGCAAGGTTGCATCATGGATAAACATTATTCTGCGCTCGATTCGCTCTTTTTTGCCAACTGCCAAGGAATGCACGGCGAGGCGACCGCCATTTTTGCTGGTCCTTACACCGTTTCGCACCATAAATCGACGCTGCTCATTGCTGGCATGTTCTCGTTTCTGAATGCGGGTTCTGGCTCGAATCAGAGTAACCACATGTATAAACTTGGTCCAATTCATCAGGGCGTGGCGGAGCGCGGCAGCAAAACCACTAGCGACTCGTATCTGTTGTGGCCAGCGCGCATTGGTGCATTCACTTTGGTGATGGGGCGTCACACCAACCACTGCGACACCAGCGATCTGCCATTCTCCTATCTGATAGAAAATGCCACAGAGAGTTTTCTTGTGCCTGCCGTGAACTTGCGCAGTGTCGGCACCGTGCGCGACGCACAAAAATGGCCAAAACGCGACACACGCAAAGATAGCCACAAAATCGATCAAATCAATTTCAACCTGCTCAGCCCGTACACCATTCAAAAGATGATGCGCGGCGTGGAGGTGCTGAAAGAGTTGCAGCGCATTTCGGGCGAAAACACGCAAGTCTATTCGTACAACAATTGCAAAATCCGCAATTCGTCGCTGCGCAAAGGCATCGAACTCTATCGCATTGCTATTGTGAAATTCCTTGGAAACTCGCTCATCAGCCGCCTTGGCGATGGCAACTACCGCACTATGGAACATGTACGCGAGCGTTTGCGCCCAACTGCGCCATCTGGATTGTGCGACTGGAGCGATCTTTCGGGCTTGATAGTGCCGCAAGATGAGGTGAAACGCCTGATGGACGACATCGCCGCCGATCGCCTCACGCTCGACGACATTCAGCACCGTTTCGAGCAACTGCATGCCAACTACTACGACTACGAATGGACTTGGGCTTACGACAAACTGCTGAGATATTGGAACAAACCAATCGAAAAAGTAGAGGTCGAGGATCTGATTTCGCTAGTCGAGGCGTGGAAAAATGCCGTGATCTCGCTCGACAAAATGCTCTACAGCGATGCCCAAAAAGAGTTCAATCTGAATGCTCAAACGGGCTTCGGAATAGATGGCGACGAGGCACAAAAAACTGCCGATTTCGAATCGGTGCGCGGTAGCTTCGAAAGCAACCCATTTGTGTGCGAAGTGCTTAACCATATCGATCGAAAATCGAAACTTGGCGACGACATGGTGGCTCGATTGAAGCGAATTGAGTAATTTTTGTAAACGATTGATAATCAATTGCGAATAGAGTATTAGAAAAATTTTTGATATGGTATTCGCAAGTAATAGTTTTGCCTTGTATCTCAAACGAATTTCGATATTGAACTATCGCAACATTGCCGAGTGCGATTTGCAATTCTCTCCAAAAATCAACTGTTTTTTGGGGCGAAATGGCATGGGCAAAACCAACCTTTTGGATGCGATTTACTACCTCTCGTTTTGCAAAAGTCACCTGAATCCAATCGACTCGCAAGTGGTGAAGCACGATGCCGAATTTTTCATGCTTCAAGGCACATTCGAGCGGCAGGGCAGCGACGAAGTGATTTCGTGTTCGGTGAAGCATCGCGCAAAAAAGCGTTTCAAGCGCAATCAGAAGGATTACGAACGCCTGTCGGAGCATATCGGATTTGTGCCTGTGGTGCTGGTTTCGCCCACCGACGCCGATCTGGTGAACGAGGGCAGCGAATGTCGTCGTCGGTTCATGGATTCGACCATTTCGCAATACGATAAGCCCTATCTCGAGGCGTTAATTCGTTACAATTCTGCGCTGCAAAACCGCAATGCGCTGCTCAAAGCCGAGGCCGAGCCCGATGCAGCCATGCTCGACATTTATGAAGAGCAAATGGCCGCCGAGGCCGAATATATTTTTGCAAAACGGACGCAATTTATCGCCGATTTTGTGCCGATTTTTCAAGAAATCTACGGAAAAATTGCGCACGATGGCGAACAGGTTGGATTGACCTACGAGTCGCACTCGCAGCGAGGCGATTTGCGGCAACTGTTGCGCGAAGTGCGCAGTCGCGACCGCATTTTGGGCTACACCACGCGCGGCTCGCACAAGGACGATTTGGTACTGACGCTTGCCGATTTCCCGATGAAACGCACTGGGTCGCAAGGACAAGTCAAGACCTTTGTGGTGGCTTTGAAACTGGCGCAGTTGGTGCTTTTGAAACGCATTTGTGGCCTAACGCCAATACTTTTGTTCGACGATATTTTCGACAAACTCGACTCCGACCGCATGCAGCGCATCATTCAGCTGGTGGCTGGCGACGATTTCGGGCAGATTTTCATTACCGACACCAACAGTGGCCATCTCGACGAGATTTTGGCACAATTCGGCGGTGAACAACGCCTGTTCAATGTTGTTGACGGAGCAGTCGCAAATTTTAGTGAGAAGTTAGTAGTTAGCAGTGAGAAGTGATGCGGCAGAGCCACAATTTCAGATTTCAAATTTTTAGTAGCAAGATGTGAGTAGCAAGTAGTAAGAGAGTTTGAAAGTATGAAAGTGCGAAAGTAGGGAAGCACCGCGTGCGTCCGAACGCTTCAACAATAACTAGAAACCTGAAATTTGAAACAGCGCGCAGCGCAACCAGAAATCAGAAATCAGAAACAAAGAGACCAACACCAACGCGTTAAACTCATCAACATTTCTATGGAACTATCGTTACGATTGAAAAACATGGCTGAATCTGAAACGTTGGCCATGTCGCAGAAAAGCCGCGAAATGCGCGCAAAAGGCATCGACGTCATCAATTTGAGCGTCGGTGAACCCGATTTTTTCACGCCCGATCACATAAAAAAAGCCGCTCAAAAAGCCATCGACGACAATTTTTCGTTCTATTCGCCTGTGCCGGGCTATCTATCGTTGCGCGAAGCCATCTGCGATAAGTTGAAACGCGAAAATGGCCTCACCTTCGAGCCTTCGCAAATTGTCTGCTCCAACGGCGCAAAACAGGCCGTGTGCAATGTGCTGATGTCGGTAATCGGTGCCGACGACGAAGTGATAGTGCCTGCGCCTTATTGGGTGAGTTATGTAGAGATGGTGAAAATGGCTGAGGGAACGCCTATTGTGGTGCATGCCGAGCCAGAAAACGATTTCAAACTTACGCCTGAGCAACTCGAGGCCGCCATCACGCCGCGCACCAAAGCACTTATTCTCTGCTCGCCATCGAACCCCACGGGCAGCGTCTATACGCATGACGAATTGTCAGCCTTGGCTGCTGTTTTGGCAAATTGTCCAAATATTCTTATCATCTCTGACGAAATTTATGAACATATCAACTACCTTGGTCATCACGAGTCGATAGCGCAGTTCGACGAGTTGCGCGACCGTGTGGCGATTGTCAATGGCGTGTCGAAGGCTTATGCTATGACGGGCTGGCGACTTGGCTGGGTGGCTGCTCCGCAATGGTTGGCCAAGGCTTGTAGCACGCTGCAAGGGCAGTACACTTCGGGCGCGAGCAGCATTGCGCAAAAAGCCGCCGAAGCCGCCTATCGTGGTCAGCAGCAGTGCGTGAAAGATATGCGCGAGGCTTTCCGTCGTCGCCGCGACTTGGTGGTGTCGCTCATTGCCGAAATCCCAGGACTGAACCTGCGCAAACCGATGGGAGCATTCTACGCTTTCCCCGAATGCAAAGCATTTTTCGGGAAAACCGCTGCCGATGGTCGCCGCATCGACACAGCATCGGAGTTGGCCATGTATCTGCTCGACGAGGCGCATGTGGCTTGCGTGAGTGGTTCTGCGTTTGGCGCGCCCAATTTTCTGCGTTTTTCGTATGCCACTAGCGAGCAAAACCTCACCGAAGCCTTCGCTCGCGTGAAGAGTGCGTTGGCAAAATTGAAGTAGAATTTCACTTTCAAAATCGATGAAAATCGGTCTATTTTTCGGCTCGTTCAATCCCATTCATTGCGGACATGTGGCGCTGGCGGAGCATTTTGTGCAGTGTGGTCTCGACGAGGTTTGGCTTGTTGTTTCGCCGCAAAATCCGCTGAAAGCCGCCTCGCAGTTGTGGGACGACCGTTTTCGTCTGCATCTTGCGCAGTTGGCTTTGCATGATAAACCGCATTTGCGTGTGTGCGATGTGGAATTTTCGCTGCCCAAGCCGAACTACACCATAAACACTTTGCGAGCATTGCAGGCGCAGCACCCCGAACACAGTTTTGTGCTGCTCATCGGTGCCGACAATGCCGCCTCGTTCGACCGTTGGCGCGACTATCAGTCCATTCTCCGCAATTTCGAAGTGTGGTGCTATCCGCGCACAGGTTTTTCGCTCGATAGCAAGCGTTTCCCGCAAATTCATGCCGTTGAAGCGCCGCTCTACGATATTTCGGCCACCGAAGTGCGCCAACGCCTTGCAGCAGGGCAGAGCATTCATTCGCTTGTGCCAGAGTGTGTCGAAACAGAAATCGCTGATTTTGTGCGAAATAAATCCCTATAAACGCACTTTTTGCGCTATTTTCAATTTTTCTTGTAATTTCAAAGAAAAAAATCGTATCTTTGCAAGTTGAAAACTACACTCGATTTTTCGAGCAAAATTTTCAAACATTCTTTCTCTCAAATTTTCAAACAAAACAAAGATATGGCTTCACAAGAAGAGGTTTTCAAAAAACTTGTTGCCCACTGCAAAGAATATGGCTTTGTGTTTCCATCGAGCGAAATTTACGATGGATTGGCCGCTGTTTACGACTACGGACAAAATGGCGTAGAACTGAAAAACAACATCAAACGCTATTGGTGGGATAGCATGATTCTGCTCCACGAGAACATTGTGGGCATCGATGCTGCCATTTTTATGCACCCAACCACTTGGAAAGCCTCGGGCCATGTCGATGCATTCAACGATCCGCTCATCGACAATCGCGACAGCAAAAAACGCTACCGCGCCGATGTGTTGATCGAAGACCAGATTGCCAAATACGACGAAAAGATTGAAAAAGAGGTGGCAAAAGCGCGCAAACGCTTCGGCGAATCGTTCGACGAGGAAAAATACCGCGCCACCAGCAATAATGTGCTAGAACATCAGCGCAAACGCGACGCTCTGCACGAGCGCTACGCCAAAGCCATGAACGCTATGGATCTGGCCGAGTTGAAACAGATTATCGTCGACGAAGAGATAGTTTGCCCAATCAGCGGCACAAAAAACTGGACCGATGTGCGCCAATTCAACCTGATGTTCACCACCGAAATGGGTTCTACGGCCGATGGCGCAATGAAAATTTACCTTCGTCCCGAAACGGCGCAAGGCATTTTTGTCAACTATCTGAATGTGCAGAAAACGGGTCGCATGAAAATTCCGTTTGGCATTGCGCAGATTGGCAAAGCCTTTAGAAATGAGATAGTTGCGCGCCAATTCATCTTCCGCATGCGCGAATTTGAACAGATGGAGATGCAATTTTTTGTGAAACCAGGCACCGAAATGGAGTGGTTCGAACACTGGAAAGCATTCCGCCTAAAATGGCACAAAGCGCTCGGCTTGGGCGATCAGAAATATCGCTATCACGACCACGAAAAACTGGCTCACTATGCCAACGCTGCCACCGACATCGAATTCGAAATGCCATTTGGTTTCAAAGAGGTGGAGGGCATTCACAGCCGCACCAACTTCGATTTGAGTCAGCATGCCAAATTCTCGGGCAAAAAAATCGAATATTTCGACCCCGAAACCAACCAATCGTACACGCCGTATGTCATCGAAACATCAATCGGTGTCGATCGTATGTTCCTCTCGATAATGTCGGCCGCCTACTGCGAAGAGACGCTCGAAGGTGGCGAAACGCGCGTTGTGCTGCGTCTGCCAGAGGTCTTGGCACCTGTAAAAGCCTGCATCATGCCGTTGGTTAAGAAAGATGGTCTGCCCGAAAAGGCGCGCGAGATAATGAACGAACTCAAGTTCGATTTCAAATGCGCTTACGACGAGAAAGACTCCATCGGCAAGCGCTACCGTCGCCAAGATGCCATTGGTACGCCATTCTGTATCACAGTGGACCACGATACGCTCACCGATAACTGCGTGACAGTGCGCTATCGCGACACCATGAAGCAGGAACGCGTGCCTATCGAATCGTTGCACAAACTGATTGGCGATGCCGTGAATATGAAGAATTTGTTTAAGAAAATCGTTCAATAATTCCGTTTGAATGCTGTTTCGCTTTTTGCGAGGCGGCATTTTTTTTAATTATGAATTTAGAATTATGAATTAAGAATTACTGTGGTGACTACAACAATTCAACGTTTCAACAATTCAACAGTTCAACAATTCAACAACACTTTTCTGATATGAAAATCGTAAATTTTGCAACCCAAAACTCTCTGATCAACAATTTTATGAGGGAGTTGCGCGATGTCGATATTCAGCGCGATCCGATGCGTTTTCGTCGCAACATCGAGCGCATTGGCGAGGTGATGGCCTACGAAATCAGCAAAGACCTGAACTACACCACCGAGCAGGTACGTACGCCGCTGGGTGTGGCGCCAACCAATGTGGTGAGCGATAGCGTGGTGCTGTCGTGCATTATGCGCGCTGCGTTGCCGTTCCACACGGGCATGCTCAACTATTTCGATCACGCCGAGAATGCTTTCATTTCGGCCTATCGCGAATATACCGACGACACACACACCACTTGCCGCGTGCATGTGGAGTATCTAGCTGCGCCAAGCATCGAGGGCAAGACGCTCATTCTTTGCGACCCAATGTTGGCCACTGGCGGCTCGATGGAGATGGCCTACGAGGCACTGAAATCGCACGGAACGCCTGCCAAAATTCACATTGCTAGCGTCATTGCGTCGGAGCAAGCGGTGAAGCACATTCAGGAAGTTTTTCCAGCCGACAAGACTTCAATTTGGATTGCTGCCATCGACCCAACGCTCAACGAACATTCGTACATTGTGCCTGGTCTTGGCGATGCTGGCGACCTCTGTTTTGGTCAGAAGATGTAAGAATGCGAACATCATTCGCACCAAAAATGGCGCACAAAAAAAGGCTTCACATTGCTGTGAAGCCTCTTTTTTTGCTTATAAAGAGCAATTAGAGATTTACATTCTTCTTGAGGCAATCTGCGCTGTCTTCAGCTTTGACGCTTTTTTTCGAATTTACTTTGTATTCACAACCATCTTCTTTAGCAGCAGCTTTTGCTTTGTCAATTGTATCATCACGTTGGTTTTTGGTTCCCCAAAAATAGGTGTCGGTAGTGGTAGTAACTCCTGCGATGGTCGTAGTTGCGTTAATTTTCCAGCATTTTTCTTTGTTGCTGCACGATGTCATGCCAAGAGCGGCTGCGGCTACGATAGCCACGGTAAACAAAACTTTTTTCATAGTTTTTTTGAATTTAGTTATTAAAAATGAGATTAAATGTCGTTTTATGTTCGATTAAATCGATGTTTTGCTCGGGTGAAATGCCCTACAAATGCAAGATGCATTCGCCACAAAAAACGCTGCAAAGGTAGAAAAAAAATCAAAAAAAATTGGTTGAAAGGATATTTTGCGAAAAATCTCGCCTTTGTTGATAAAATTTTGCGTGAAAAGGTTTATAATTCGAGAAAAATTTGTATTTTTGTGTTTAGCGTCAAAGAGTAAGGAGTAAAGAATAAAGAGTAAGGAATAAGGAGTAAGGAAAAAAGACTTGGTTGCTGCGGAAACAATGTAGCTCCTGATCATAACCTGGAAATAGAAATTGCGTTGGCAATTTCGAGAAACTTAGAAACTATCTAAAGCTTATCAACTCGAACTATGGGAATAAACATCTACAAAGCATCGGCAGGGGCGGGCAAGACATACACGCTGGCCTACGAATATGTGCGTCTGCTATTCGCTAGCCAAAATGCGCACCCGCACCGCAATACGTTGGCGGTAACTTTCACCAACAAAGCCACCGACGAAATGAAAAGCCGCATTGTGAACGAGTTGTATAAGTTGTCAACGGGTGCGAAGGATTCGTACATCGATAAGTTGAATGAGGATACGATGCTTAGCGAGGAAGAAATAAAAAAGAATGCCCAAAAATTCCTCATCGACATACTGCACAACTACAGCGATTTCAACATCAGCACCATCGACCGATTTTTTCAGCAGATAGTGCGCGCCTTTACGCGCGAAATTGGCTATTACGGCAATTTCGGCCTCGAACTCGACACCGACCCAATTTTGGAACAGGCCATCGGCAACATGCTTTTCGATCTTGATAAAACTGAAAACAAAGGCACTCTCGATAGTATCGAGCAGATTATCAAATCAAAAATAGATGATGGCAAAAGTTGGCGCATCGATAAGGACCTCAGCGACCTTGGAAGCGAACTTTTCAAAGAAAAATATCTCCAAAATTCCGCTGAACTTGAGGAAAAGCTCAGTGATGGAACAACATTTGGCAATTTCCGTGACGCGATTGACAAAATAATCAGCGAATACGAGAATAAGATGAAAGGTTTGTGCAAAAGTGCGTGCGGAATAATGGAACAGAATAATTTAAAGCATTCTGATTTTCCATACGCTGATAGCTCATTTGCTCATAATTTTGAATTTGAACATCTCAAAAAAAATGATTTTAAGTTAGGTAAAAGATTTACAGATAGGGGTGACAAAAATGATACTGTCGACAATGGTTGGTATTCAAAAAATTCTGTCAAAAAGAACGAAATAAAAAAAGCATTTGACGATGGTTTGCACGATATTGTTGTAGAAATGTGCGAAATCTTTGCAAATGATTACGAACGATACCTTTCGGTCAAACTTGTGAAAGAAAAATTGCCTGTGTTGGGCGTTTTGACAGTCATCAGTGCGTATATCAAGCGCTATTGCGACGAGAAAAATACCATGCTCATAAGCTCAACCAACGATTTTCTGAACCGAATAATCGAAGGCAGCGACACGCCATTTATCTACGAAAAAGTGGGCGTTTTCTTGGAACATTTCATGCTCGACGAATTTCAGGACACCTCGACGATGCAGTGGAAAAATTTCAAGCCGCTGCTCAAAAATAGCGTGGATAGTGGTCACAACAACCTGATTGTTGGCGACGTGAAACAGAGCATTTACCGCTGGCGAAATTCCGACTGGAAATTGCTTCAAAGCGGTGTAAAAAACGATTTCAGCAGCTGCGAAGAAATTCCGCTCGGCGATAACTGGCGCAGTGCAAAAAACATTGTGCGGTTCAACAATCATTTTTTCCAAGAAATAGGCAGCCGAATGGAAGGCAATCTGCTTCCGACAGATAAAGATAAAGCTGACGCTGTACGTAACTTGATTGACGACATCTATTCCGATGTGGCGCAAAAACCGAAGAAAGATTTTGATGGTTATGTGCAGATGCAGTTCATCAAAAAATCGGATAAAAGTGCGCAAAATACGGATTCCGAAGAGGACAACAGTCCAGAATTTTGCGACGCTGCGATCGAAAAGACAATCGAAATAGTCGAGAAACTGCGTGAAAAAAACTATAAATATAGCCAAATAACCGTGTTGGTGCGCAAAAACGACGAGGCTGCGAAAGTGGCTCGAGGTCTGTTGGAGAAGAAGTTTCCCGTGGTCTCGAACGAGGCTTTGCAAATAGCTGCGTCGCCTTGTGTGCAGTTGCTTACGGGCATTTTGCGCTTCTTTATCGATCCAAGCAACGAAATCAATCGTTTTCTGGTGGAGTCGCACTACAAAAAAATGACAGGTGCAACATTTGACCCATACACAAAAAAGGATTGGGGTGATGTTGAGCCTGAAGAGGATTGGCTCGAACGCGTGTTTGGCGCAGAAAAGATGAATGAGATTAAATTGCTGAAAAACAAGCCGTTATTTCAATTAGTTGAAGGGTTAATTCAACTTTTTGAGCTTGCAGTTGTTAAAGACAATCGTGTATTTTTGCAGGCTTTTCAGGACGAGATTTTCAGTTTCAGCAACAAATCGGAGGCCGACATCAACGGTTTTCTCGACTATTGGGACGAGTGCAGCGACAAACGCTTTCTTGCTGCTTCCGAAACGCAAGATGCCATTCGCATCATGACCATTCACAAGTCGAAAGGTCTTGAATTTGAGGCAGTTATAATTCCTTTTTGCAAATTCGAGTTCAATCCAAAATCTGCCTCTAAAACAATTCTTTGGTGCAAAACCGATGGAAAAGGTAAACCATTCGAAGATTTACCGATTTTGCCAATTTCTTACAAGAGCGATGTCGAGAGCTCAATTTTCAGCGACGATTACCTCGAAGAGAAGACCAACAACTGCATCGATGCGCTGAATATGGCTTATGTGGCATTCACGCGTCCGAAAAAAAGCCTGTTTATCATTGCTGAACAGATAGTTGAACCGAGTGATAAAAAACAGATAGAATCGAGCGATAAAAA
>CAVFDI010000025.1:22617-24410 GCA_963621145.1 Paludibacteraceae bacterium
AGGAGTTAGGAATTAGGAGTGTAATCTGGTCAACAACTGAACAATAGAAACAGAAATTGCGTTAGCAATTTCGAAAAACTTAGGAACAACTAGAAACTTTGTATCTAGAAATCAGAAATTAAAAAAAAATATGTTACTTTCAATGACTGGCTACGGCAAGGCTTCTTGCGAATATGCCAACAGAAAAATCACCGTCGAGGTGAAATCGCTCAACAGCAAACAGATGGACATAAACACGCGCATTGCGGCAGTCTATCGCGATAAGGAACTAGAAATCAGAAACTTAGTGGCGCAACAATTGGAGCGCGGCAAGGTTGATTTCACGCTCACCGTCGAGGAAAAAGGCGCGTCTGGCACGCTCATCAACCAAGCCGTGGTGGCAAATTACTATCAACAACTGCAGCAAGTGGCTGATAATCTGCACATTGCGATGCCTGAAAACATCCTCGACACCATAATGAAACTGCCCGATGCGCTGAAAACCGACAACGTCACCACTAGCGACGACGAGTGGCAAGCCGTGCAGAAAGTTGTGTTGGCGGCTTTGGAGCAACTCACCGCATTTCGCACGCAAGAGGGGCGCGCGTTGCAGCAGATGTTCGACAAAAAACTGGAGCGCATCGGTGCGCTGCTGGCCGAAGTGGAGCCGTTCGAGAAGGGCAGAGTGCAGAAAATTCGCGACAACATCGAAAAATCGCTGCAAGAACTCTCGGCCGACAAAAAAATAGACATCGACCGCAACCGTTTCGAGCAGGAGATGATTTTCTACATCGAGAAACTCGACGTAAACGAGGAAAAAGTGCGACTGCGCAACCATCTGAAATACTTTGCCGAGACCATGCAGACGGAACACGCCGCTGGCAAAAAACTCGGTTTCATCGCTCAAGAAATGGGGCGCGAAATAAACACACTCGGCTCCAAATCGAACCAAAGCGAAATGCAAATAATCGTCGTGAAAATGAAAGACGAATTGGAGCAAATAAAAGAACAAGTGCTTAATGTTTTGTAAATCAAGCGATTATGCAAGGTAAAATCGTAATTTTTTGTGCGCCTTCGGGCAGCGGCAAAAGCACTTTGGTGCATTATCTGATAGAAAATTGTCAGCAGAAATTTGCATTTTCGATTTCGGCCACAAGTCGCAAACCGCGCGGCAAAGAGCAAGATGGCGTGGATTATTACTTCATTTCGAGCGACGAATTTCGCAAAAAAATTGCCGAAAATGCTTTTGTAGAGTACGAAGAAGTTTATACCGACTGTTTCTACGGCACTTTGCGCAGCGAGGTCGATACCAAACTCGCCACAGGTGCCACCATGCTTTTCGATGTAGATGTGAAGGGCGGATTGAGCATCAAACGGCAGTATGGCGAGCAGGCGCTGGCCATTTTTGTGCAGCCGCCATCGATCGACGAACTGCGCCACCGACTGCAACTACGCGCCACCGATTCGCCCGAAATGATAGAACAGCGCATTGACAAAGCCGCTTGGGAATTGCAGTTCGCCCCACAATTCGACAAAATAGTGGTGAACGACAACCTCGACGATGCCAAGGCGCAAGTTCTGAAAATTGTATCTGAATTTATTAAAAGGTAGATTCTAAAAATTCTTCGCTTTTATTTCTTTCTTTGGTAAGTTACTAGATGTTTTTGCGGTTTTCATCGCTTTTTGCGAATTTTTGTTTCTAATCGGCATCATTTTCGTCTTTTTTCAGTCACAGGCCCCCCTGCTCCTTCGAAAATTTTTCAAATCTGCTCGATTATAATTCAAAAATTCTTGCAAAGATAATTTTTAGAACC
>CAVFDI010000026.1:0-23699 GCA_963621145.1 Paludibacteraceae bacterium
ATTTTTCATTTTCAACATCTTACCGATATTTTTCTTCGTCAAAATCTTCAAGAATGGAAATGTAGCTAATAAAGCGAAACATATCAATTTCGCCCTGCTCCACAGCCTTTATCACCGCACAACCTGGTTCGAGCATGTGCATACAATTTTTGTAGCGGCAGCGGTGCGACGCCTCGAAAATCTCAGGGAAATAATGCCCCACCTCGTCAGCTTTCATGTTCACCATGCCAAAGCCCTTCAGCCCAGGCGTGTCGATCACAAAAGTGTTTGGCGCCGTCTCGTACATCTCCGAAAAGGTGGTGGTGTGCATGCCCGTGAGGTGCGCCTCCGAAATGGCAGAGGTTTTCGCCTCGGCATTGGGCAACAATCTGTTTATCAACGTCGATTTGCCAACGCCCGAATTGCCCGACAGCAGCGTTGTCTTGCCCTGCAAAAGCGATTGCAATTCTTCCAGATTTTCGCCAGTCTCTGCCACCATACGCACGCAGCGATAACCGATCTTCTCGTACATTCGGCACAAATAATCGAGGTGCGCTAGGTCTTTTTTGTCGAGCAGGTCAATTTTATTGAAAACCAAGATGGTCGGCACACCATAAGCCTCGGCCGTCGCCAAAAAACGATCGATAAAAACGGTAGAAGTCTCTGGTTTTTTCAGAGTTACAATCAGCACCGCTTGGTCGATGTTTGCCGCAATAATGTGCAGTTGTTTCGACAGATTGGTAGGCTTGCGCACAATGTAGTTTTTGCGGTCGTGCAGGTGTGTTATCAGTCCCACTTCGTCGAAATCGACGCAATCGCCCACCGCCACAGGATTGGTACTTTTTATACCTTTTATGCGGAAATTGCCGCGCACTTTGCACACCACCAATTGACCATCGTCGCTACGTACAAAGCAATCAGAACCAACTATTTTTACAATAATTCCAGTCACAGAAAACACATTTTATTATTTATTATTCATTTTTAATTATTCATTAGCACACAAAGTGTGTTAGAACGCTTCTTTAATCGTGAGATAAAAATTCCAGCCATCGAGTTTCCACGAAGGGTTGATGTTGCTGCGCGCCACATCGAACCGAACATTCACTTTGGCTTTGTTCACCGCCACGCGCAAACCTGCACCATAGCCCACTTTTGGCACGGCAAATTGCCAATTTTGCAGATTGTAGACATCGCCAATGCCTCCAAAAACAGTCGCTTTCAGAAATCGCCAGATAGGAATGCGCAATTCGGCCTGCAACGCCAGCGCCACATCGTCGCGGAACTGCCCACGACGAATGCCGCGAACCTCGTCCAATCCGCCCAAAGTGGGCAACATCTGCACTGGTTTATTTTTTCCAAAAGTGAAATCGGTCTTCACCTGCCAAGCAAAAATCAAATCTTTATAAATCGGCACAAACTGGCGAAATTCGGCTGCCACGCTGCCCATGCGGTAGGTGCTGCCAAGATACGGCTCGTAGTAGTTGCCCACGGCTTTGAAAAATATGCCACGATGCGGATAGAACTGCGTGTCGCGCGAGTCGTACGACACCAGCGCACCCAAGCCCAGCATCACAAACGAGCGATCGAGACCCGTAACAGAGCAGAATTGCGACACCGAATCGAGATTTACCGAGGTCGATGGTTTTTCCCAGCGAAAATCGACGCTCGCACCCACAATCCAATGCTCGCCCACATAGCACTGCGGCTGCGCACTGAAGGTGACATTGTCGGAACTAAAAGCGATGCGCTCACCGAGCAGGCGTTTTGTGTCGTTGCCAATGCCGTAAAAATAGTCGGGATAGCGTTTGAAACCCACTTTGGCATACATAAACCAACGCGTGCCGCCGCCAAAATAGACGGTCGAAAGCACATTGGTGTTCCACTGTTTGTTTAGCGTGTAAGCACCATCGAAATAGATGTCGCTCACCTTCGCCTGCTCTTTGCAGTTGAAATAGTAGGCTCCCGCCACACCAAATGCCCAACGCGTTTCGGGCTGATAAGCGACCGTTGGTACTGCCAGAAATTTCCAATCGAGCAACGTATCCCACCTCGATTTTTTCGAGGCTGAATCGACTTCTGCCACATTTTCCGCAGCAACCGAATCAGACATAGCTTGCAGCGAATCGGCAGCATTTTGCGCACTGATATTGGCACACAAAAACAAGGCCAGCAAGCCAAAGCCGCACCGACCTACGCTAAAAATGTGATTACCAAGCAGTTGCGACACGCCGTTTATACGGTCATTATCTCTTTTTCTTTGGCGGCCATCATATCGTCCACACGCTTAATGTATTTGTCGTGCAGTTTCTGTGCTTCGGCCTCACCGTCTTTGCCCATGTCCTCGGGCATTCCGTTTTTCACCTCTTTTTTCATCTGGTCGATGGCATCGCGACGCGCATTGCGAATGCTCACTTTGGCTTCCTCAACGGCACTTCCTGCGGTTTTCACCAGCTGACGACGGCGCTCTTCGGTAACAGGCGGAATGGCCAAACGAATGCTCTCGCCGTTGTTGGCAGGCGTAATGCCCACTTCCGAAGCCAAAATAGCCTTTTCGATGACGGGAATGAGTGCCTTCTCGTAGGGCAAAATCTGAATGGTGCGCGCATCGGGCGTGGTGAGCGTTGCCACATTGTTCAGCGGCACCACGCTACCATAATACTCCACCCGCACACCGTCCAAAATGCGCACATTGGCTTTGCCAGCGCGAATATGCGCCAAAGCATCGTCAAGAAACTGCACCGTCATCTCCATCTCTTCCGACGCAGCGTCGATAATCTGTTTCACTTTTTCTTGCGACATAACGAACTCAAGTTTTTCAGGTAAACAAAAATTATTTTCAGTTGCAAAGATAACTATTTTGCTCGGTTAAAGCGACATTTTTGCAGAAAAATTTTGCAAAACTTGGAATTATGAAAATTTCTCTCTAATTTTGTGAGTTGTTTCGGTTGTAGCGAAATGCCCCAACCATCGGTCTTTTGACCTTCCGATTTGATAATAAAACAACAACATACATGGTTAATCAGTGGATTTTCAACCAACTTACACCGGAACAAGAAGCAAGCCGTGAGTCTCTGCAAGAGTCGCTCGGCGTTGGGTCGATTTTGGCTCAACTACTGATACAGCGCGGTGTAAACACATTCGACGAAGCAAAAGTATTTTTCCGCCCCGAACTGAGCGATTTGCACGACCCATTTCTGATAAAAGATATGGATCGCGCCATCGAGCGGCTCAATTTGGCACTATCGCACAACGAAAAAATACTGATCTACGGCGACTACGATGTGGACGGCACAACAGCCGTGGCGCTGGTCTACACTTTTCTTTCGCGCTACACGCACAACATCGATTTCTACATTCCCGATCGCTACACCGAAGGCTACGGTATCTCGTTCAAATCGGTCGATTTTGCTGCCGAAAATAGCTTCACACTAGTGGTGGCGCTCGATTGCGGCATCAAAGCCGTCGACAAGGTGAAATATGCTGCCGAAAAGGGCATCGACTTCATCATCTGCGACCACCACAACCCTGGCGACGAACTGCCGCCCGCTGTGGCTGTGCTCGACAGCAAGCGCGACGACTGCACCTATCCTTACAAACAGCTATCGGGCTGCGGCGTTGGTTTCAAACTGATGCAGGCTTTTGCACAAAACAACGGCATCGACTTTTCGCTACTGCAGCCGCTGCTCGACCTTGTGGCAGTGAGCGTGGCATCGGACATTGTGCCAATAACGGGTGAAAACCGCGTGCTGGCATTTTACGGATTGCGCCAACTGAACGAAAATCCAAGAGTCGGCTTAAAAGGCATTATCGACGTCTGCAAAATAAATGCCAAAGAACTGACCATCAGCGACATAGTCTTCAAAATCGGTCCACGCATAAATGCCTCGGGACGCATGCACTCGGGACGTGAAGCGGTGGAACTGCTCATCACACAAGATCCTGAATTTGCCCTGCAACGCAGCACGCTCATCAACAATTACAACGAAGAGCGCCGCGACATAGACAAGCGCACCACCGACGAGGCCAAGGCGCAACTTGTGATGACCGAAGGCTACGCCGATCGGCACTCCATAGTGGTCTACAACGAAGAGTGGAACAAAGGCATTGTGGGTATTGTGGCATCGCGCCTGTGCGAAGAATTTTACAAACCCACCGTGGTGCTGACCAAAGCCAACGGACTTGTGAGCGGCTCGGCGCGTTCGGTGAAAGGATTCGACCTGTACAGCGCCATCGACAGTTGCCACGACCTACTAGAAAACTTTGGCGGACACCTATACGCTGCGGGTCTCACACTGCGCGAAGAAAATGTAGAGGCTTTCGCCAAGAGTTTCGAAGAATTTGTGTCGCAAAACATCACGCAAGAGCAACTTTCGCCACAAATAGAGATTGACGCCGAAATGCCATTCAGCGAACTTTCGCCACGCTTTTTCCGCATTTTGAAACAATTCGCTCCATTCGGCCCGTGCAACATGAAGCCCGTGTTCTGCACTCGCCGCGTGTACGATGCTGGCGGCAGTCGCGTTGTGGGCAAGGACAAAGCGCACCTGAAACTGGAGTTGCGCGACGAGAGCGGCGAAAATGTATTCAGCGGCATCGCCTTCCACATGAGCCGTTTTGCCGAGCCACTCAAAGCGCACCAGCCCATCGACATCTGCTACACCCTCGAAGAGAATACCTTCAACGGCATCACCACCATGCAACTGCAGGTGAGAGATATTAAGTTGAGCGAATAGAAAAAGTTAAGAATTAGGAGTGAGGAGTGAGAAATGCATTATGGTTGGATAGTGCGGTTTGGTTTCGGGGAAAGCAGTCAATAAATTTTGAAGGCACAATACAGAATATCGTGAGATTGCGGTTATAATATAGTGCAACACCAACGCACTTTTCTGCAACACGAAAAAAAATCGCTCCAAAATTTGGTAGATTGAAAAACATATCGTAATTTTGTGGTCTATTAGTACGAAAAAATTGGACTTTCAGACCACAAAATGAAGATAATAAACGAAATACTTTCATCACCACAAACTGTTTTCACCATTCAGCACCTTTGTCTCACGAATGGCGACAGGAGTGACACATCTATCAGAAAATCAGCAAATTACTTTGTAAAAAGCGGTCAATTACTCAATCCGCGCCGAGGTATTTATGCCAAGCCAAACTACGATGAACGCGAAATGGCTTGCGCTGTTTTTCACCCGTCGTATATCTCGCTAGAATATGTTCTGAGTCGGTGTGGCGTCACTTTTCAGTACAGCGACGAGATCACCTCGGTTTGCTACAAAAATAGGATCATCGAAATTGATGGGAAAAGTTACTCTTTTCGACGCATCAATCCATTGATTTGGACAAATATGGCGGGAATAGTACAGCGAGGCAACATAGCCATAGCCACGCCCGAACGCGCCTTTCTCGATCTGCTCTACCTAAGCGCTGGCAACTACCATTTCGACAATCTGCGACCAATAAATAGGCTGCAGATAAGACGACTACTACCATTTTACAACTCAGAAACGCTCACAAAACGAGCAACCGAAATTTTAAGAAGATGAATGCAAACCTACACCGAAATTACATGACGCAGGTACTGCTCGACATTTTTCGCGACAAAGATCTGAGTCGTCTGCTCGCATTTAAGGGCGGCACTGCATTGATGCTATTCCATGGGTTGCCACGTTTTTCGACCGACCTAGATTTCAATCTGCTCGACAACGATAGCAAACGTTTTGTACGAACAAGGCTAATAACCGAAACAGTCGAAGCGCTACAACTATTCTCGCTTTATCCACTGATAACACAACATGCAAGCGAGAAATAATCAGTTTCTACTTTCCCGGCAGATATTCCGAAACATCTTTGCCAAACTGCTGCAGTTCGCGCACGAGCGACGACGAAATCTCCACTTTGTCGGCTTCGGCAAACAGCACCACCGTCTCAATTCCCGACAACAGGCGGTTCACATCGGCCATTTGCAGTTCGTAGTCGAAATCTTCCACTGTGCGCACGCCACGCAAAATGAATTTTGCACCGACTTTTCGGGCAAAATCGACCGTCAATGTGTCGTATATCTGCACCGAAACGCGCGGTTCGTCACGGTAGAGCGCTGCTATGGTCTGCAGCCGCGCCTGAACATCGGCATCCGATTGTTTGGCGGTGTTGTGCCCAATGCCAATCACAATCTCGTCGAACAATTGCAATCCGCGCTGCACAATGCTCTGGTGTCCGCGTGTGAACGGATTGAACGATCCAGGGAAAATGGCTCTTTTCATTCTATTTTTTGATGATTTTTTCTGATGCAAAGGTACAATTTTTTATATGTTTTGCCGAATATTTGGATATTCGCTATAAAATTATTAACTTTGCACCGTAATAAAAAAAAATCTGCCTATGGTAAAATAGAAGACTCAAGACACACATAGAAAAGTGTTTGTTTACCGGAACAATCAAAACTTCTGCACTATTTTGTTTTCTCAACTAAAAACAGAAAATCAAAGTTCAAAGATTTTCCATTTAACATTGCCCGCACTTTTTTAGTGTCAAATTCAGAGATTATGGGCAAAAAAGTATCACAAAAACAAAAAGTTGTGCCCGACACATATAGGGCAATCACTATGAAAAAATTCACTTTTACACTTTGCACAATTTCTATTCTAACCCTTTCTGCGAATGCACAACATCGTATTGGCGCTGATTTGGGACTTGGGATTAACTCTAAGGTCGTTAACGAAAGTTCATCACGAGACACTTATCTTTCTTTTGTTTTTGATCCTTCATATTCGTATGCTATAAACGAAAAATTAGAACTTGGCGCATCGATGACCTTTGGCACATTTCAAAATATCAGTAAATCGAAAGAATCTAATGATTTCGAAAGCGTGTCAAGTACCAAAAACCGTTATTCTCAATTTTTTTGGTCAATCAATCCATCTTTGCGTTGCCGACTTGTAGGACATGAAAAATTTGGATTATGGCTTGAAAGTTCTGTAAATCTTGGCGTACAACAAGACGCTAATTATGCTACAAGTGATGATGTAAAAGTCAAGGAAAAAAGCGAATACACAGATTTGCATTGGGGACTAAATGTTAATCCTGTGCTGACATACCAATTTACTGAGCATTTCCGCATGGATGCGACTTTAGGATTTTTGGGTATTGGTCTTAATGGTTATTCTTGCTTGAACGAAGGAAAAGCGCAGTATTCTGTCATCGATTTTGGTGCTCATCTTGCCAATGGTTCCATAACTAACCTTATTGATCACTATGGCACCATTTCGGAGATGCTCCGTGATGATAAAGCCGCTGGTGGCAGTTTTATCGCCAAAAGAGTAGATTTCAAAATCGGTTTTATTTATACTTTCTAAGTGTAAGCAAACCTTTAAAAAGCGCAGAATCTTCGGTTCTGCGCTTTCTGTTTTTGTGAATTCGTAGAAAGAAAATTCACGCCGCGAATTTCAATTTTTCGACGAAAACTACCTTAAAACAAAAGAAGCGGCTCCTTGAAGCCGTTTCTTGTTCGTTAAATTACTGGTTAACAATCAATTATCAGAGTCCAAAGTCGTAGCCCAAATAGCCAATTCGTCGAGCATTTCGTCGTTCAAAACAGCGTCGGTTATGGCAATTTGAACGCCCTCGCCCTCCTCGTAAGTCATGGCAATGGCAGGCAGACTGGTGAAAGTGGAAGTGCCAAGTTTCGAGAGCATTACGTGTTGCACAATGCTTGTGATGTCGGCAAAAACTGCAGTCCACTCGTTCAGTTCAGAATCTTTGGCGGCGGCTTTGGCAGCAGTCAAAAACTCGTCGTAATCGTTGTAGGTCTTTTCGCCAACAATGCCAGTGAAAGGCAACGAGCGTTTGTCGCCACTCACTTTTGCCTCGGCCAGCAAAGCATACGCGCGGTCGTTGGTGGTGCTGTCGGGCGTCGTTATAGTGACTAGAATAATTCCCTTCGTTTCGTCGGAAGAAATTTTCACGCTGTCGCCATTCAACTCGTAGACGTCCTCCTTGCTGTCGTAAACGAACTTATTGGCTGTGAGCCAGTTAGTTAGCGCTGTGTCGGGCTGACCAATCACAGAGCACATTTTTTCGATCATCTGCAATTGTACCGTTTCCGCAATGCTATCGATTGGCTCATTTTTGTCGACCTGCGGCTCATTTTTTTCTTTTTCACAACTGAAAAATAGTACGCTGCACAATGCCGCCACAGCGCACAACATTAAATTCTTTTTCATTTTTATATTTTTTATAGAAATTTCAATCAACCAGAACGCTATTTTCCTCGTTTCTGATTCGTTTTTCGCACTCTCTGATGGCCATACGCGTCATCTGCATATTGCGTTCTGTGGCGATGATTTCGGCAGCAAGGTCGTTGCGCTCGGCTTCGGTGTCGCTCAGTTGCCACAGTTCGCGTTTGGCTTGCAGGGTGAATTGCATCTGCGCCAATCGTAGCCGCATGGCCTGCAGTTGCGTGTAGTCGGCGCGCGCCTCATCGCTCACAAAGTCGCTGGCAGACGAGTAAATGGTCGTGTCATTAACCACAAATTGTGTACCAACAGTGCGTGGCATTTTGTGGCTAATAGAGTCGTCAGATTGCGGTGCAGCGGCAGTTCGGTGAATGCGCAAGCGTGCGGCATCGCGCAGATAATCGTCGCTTTTGTCGCGCAAAATGGTGCGCTGCAAATTTGGCACAAATCTATAAATCGCCACACTGTCAGATTGGCACGCGCGATCGGTAGCAAACCAGCCAATGCCCGCTATCTCGTCGATGGCAAGCAGATAATCGTTGGCAGTGGAATTGAACGGCATGCCAACGTTTTGCGGCAGGGTGAAATCGGCGCGATCGCTATTGTAGCGCGCCACAAAAATGTCGTAACCGCCCAGTCCTTCGTGTCCTTCGGAACCAAAATAGATGGTAACGCCATCGCCCGCCACAAACGGAAAATTTTCGTTCCCATCGCTATTCAGCACCGACGAAAGTGGCTGCGGCGCACTCCATTCGCCCATCAGATTGTTGCTGATATAAAGGTCGGTCCGCCCACCACTGTTTTGCGTAGTAATTCGACGATCGTTGCGACCCGCTTCGTAGGCAAAAAATCCGTTTTCGGTTGCATAGAGTCGGCCCGTTTCGCAAGGCAGCGAGAATGCAGCAAAGAAATCTTTTTTCGATAGTAAAACGCTATCAATCAACGCAATATCTTCGACGTGTTGCAGCATTTGCGCGCCCAAATTCGATCTACGCAATCGCATTGCGTAGTTGCAGCGAATGGTGCTATCCATCTCGCCCTGCTCTATCCACTGCGTGTAGGCTTCGGCGGCTTCGGCAAAGCGATAATCGTCGAAAAGCAGATCGCCAAGCAGCGCGTAGGCCTTCGTAAAATCATTTTCACCAGCAATCCGCAAATACTCTATCGCCTCGTCGTTCTGTCCCAATCCCACCAAGCAACGCGCCAAACGGTAGTTCGTGACGCCATCGGTTGGCTTCTTTTTCAGCAGTTGACGATTGATTTCGGCGGCTTCGGCAAATTTGCCCTCATCGAAAAGGCGCATCGCCTCGCTCGGTTTTTGAGCCAATAACGCGCCAGCAAAAATCGCAGTTAATAAATTGACAATCAGTATTTTGCGAAACATTTTCATCGATTATATTCAACCTTCAAATTTCGAACAGTGCGAAGCGCAAAAAAACTTTCAATCAAAAAAATCTAGAAATTAATCGTAAGTCCATCGGCTGCAGCGATTGTGTTTGGGAATATTGCGCGCGCCTCTTCAAGCACAGGGCTGGCATCGCGGTAGCGCGCCGAATAATGCCCAATGACCAATTCGCCCACTTGTGCCATTTTGGCTATGGTTGCGGCTTGAGCGGCAGTGCTGTGCAGCGTGGCACGACTGCGCACTTCGTGTTCAGAAAGGAATGTCGCCTCGTGGTAGAGCAGATCGACACCAGTTATCAGCGGAACGATTTTTTCGCAGTAGGCCGTATCGGAAATGTAGGCAAAGCGTTTGGGCTTGGTTGGCTCGGTGGTCAGGCGGCTGTTGGGAACGACCTCTCCATCGGGCGTGATGTAGTCGGCACCAGCCACTATCTCTTTGTACTTGCTCACAGGCACACCAAATGCCTCCGCCATATCGCGGCGCAGATGGCGCGGCTTATTTTTTTCCTCGAAAAGAAAACCTGCGGTCGGCACGCTGTGTTTCAGCGGAATGGAGGTAACCGTCAGACTGCGATCGTCGTAAATCACCTCCGATTTTCGTGGATTGAACGGGTGAAAAATCACTTTGAATGGAAAATCGCCCAGACAATAATCTATCTGCTGACGGAGAAGTCGCTCCAGATCGGGCTGTGCATGAATTTCGAAATCGGCAGTGCGCCCTATCATGCCTAGTGTCGACATCAGACCGAGCAGTCCGAAATAGTGATCGCCATGCAGGTGCGAGATGAAGATGTGGTTCAGTCGCGCCGTGCGAACGCAGTGCCGAATCATGCTATTTTGCGCACCTTCGCCGCAATCGATCAGAAATTGTTTGTTGCGAATTTCGAACAGTTGCGACGACTGAAATCGTTCGGGTGTGGGCGTGGCAGAGCCTGAACCGAGAATTGTCAGTTTTGCTTTTTCCATCGATGGTCGGAGCGACGTGCCTATTTTTTCTGAACAAGCACCCAAGCGTCGGCAAAGCGCGTTTTTATCTCGGCAATTTTCTGTTTGGCCGATGCGTAATCGTCGAACGACGCCAGCAGCACGCGATACATGCCGCGCTCGTTTATCACGATTATTGGCTTGTAGTCGGGTCGCATAGAAGCTTGCAGGCGTTTGGCGTTGTCTTGACTCTTGAAACTGCCAATCACCACATGATAGGTTTTCAAGTCAGCCTCCGATTCGCCCTCGATCACGCTGAAAGTCTCGGAACGAGTAACCTCTTTCTCCTCAACTTTTTCTTCCACAGCGGGCTTTTCTGGCTCGGCTGCCACCTCCACAACTTCTGGTTCGGCAGTTTTTTCGACTTCGGCAGGCTTTTGGGTCTCTTTTTTCGGCTTTTTAGCAAGCGTCTCTTTGGCTGGTTTTTCGCCCTCGGCGGGGATGTATGCGCCTGGTGCATTTTGCACTTTGCAGCCACTGAAAGCCAATGCAAGGCACATCAGCAAAGCAGTTACGATGTTGGTCGATTTCATATTTTTGATGATTTTTCTATTGCAAATTTTGCGAATATTCCAAAAGGCAAAGGTACGAAAAAAATATGAATTTGCAAATCTGGCGGATTTTTTCTAATTTTGCGCAAGTTTTTCAGAAGGTAAGTTCTAAAAATTATCTTTGCAAGATTTTTTGAATTATAATCGAGCAGACATGAAGTTTTTTCGAAGGAGCAAGATGTCCTGTGACTGAGAAAAGACGAAAAGTATGCCAATTAGAAACGAAAATTCGCAAAGAGCGATTTAAGCCGCAAAAAAATTAGAAACTTGCCAAAGAAAAAAATAAATTAGTACCTATCTAAAAAGAAGTACAATGGAGACATCGCCCAACGAACGACTCATTCTTGGCATCGACCCAGGCTCGAATGTGATGGGTTACAGCATTTTGCGCGTGGTGGGGCGCAAGGCCGAGTGCGTAACGCTTGGCGTGATCGATATGCGCAAAATTCACAATCAATACCTGTCGCTGCAGCAGATTTTTGTGGGCGTATCGCAGGTCATTGCGCAATACTTGCCCGACGAATTGGCAATTGAAGCGCCATTTTTCGGCAAAAATGTGCAATCGATGTTGAAACTTGGTCGTGCGCAAGGTGTGGCCATTGCAGCAGCCATCACGCACGACATTCCCGTGGCAGAATACGCGCCGCTCAAGATTAAACAGGCCATCACGGGCAATGGTGCCGCCAGCAAAGAGCAAGTGGCTGGCATGCTCTGCCGACTTTTGAAACTCGATGCCGAATCGTTGCCAAAGCAACTCGACGCTACCGACGCGCTTGGAGCGGCCTACTGCCATTTTCTCGAGACCTCGCGCCCAACGACCGATGGCAAGCACTATAGCAGTTGGAAAGATTTTCTTGCCAAAAATCCAGAGAAAGTAAAATAAAATGTGTAACTTTGCAAGTTAGTAGCAAGTCGCAAGTCGCAAGTCGCAAGTCGCAAGTCGCAAGTAACAAGATTTGCGGGCTGCGGTTCGAAAAACTCACAAGAATATTAGAAACCAGAAATCAATAAATCATGAAAAAAACACTTACATTAGCGGTGTTGACGCTATTTTGCGCCACACTTTTTGCAGGAACAGGCACAAAGGACGATCCTTACACCTGTGCCGAAGCCATCGCTTTACAGAAGCAGAGCGGCTACAATCAGACACTCACTTGGGTGAAGGGGTTCATTGTGGGCGTGCCTACGCAGGGTGCTAAGGGCAAAATTGTCTACACCACCGAGGTCGGCACCGAGCAGTGCAAACAACTTGCCTTGGCCGACGATGCCGATGGCAGCAACTGGATACCAGTGAAACTGACCTCCGACACGAGCAATGCGGCCTACAAAGCCTTGAACCTCTGCAACAATCCCGACAATATCGGCAAAAAAGTGGTTGTACGCACAGTTCCGCAAACGTTCTACGGCATTGCAGGTGCGCAAAATCTGAGCGAATACGAATGGCTCACACCAATTGCTGTGACAGGCGTTACATTGTCGAAAAACGAAGCTGAAATCTTTGTAAATCAGGCACTTGAGCTTGTCGCCACCATTGCTCCAGCAGATGCCGACAACAAACATCTGTCGTGGACATCGAGCAATGCAGGTGTGGCTTCGGTTGATGCAAACGGCACAGTAACGGCACTGACCAACGGCACTGCCACCATCACCGTGACCACCGCCGATGGCGCATTCACAGCCTCTTGCAACATAACCGTAACCTCCGCCACCGGCGAAGTGCAAATGGGCGATGTGATAACCTCGGACACGACGGGAATTACCGTAAATTCGCTGAAAGACAATCAACAAAACACTTGGAGCAACAAAAAAGGTATTTCGGGAACTATTTACGCTGGAAAAACTGCTACCGACAATGGCAATATGAAATTGGCAGGCGGCGCAGGCACCGATCAAGCAGGCATTATCAACACCACATCGGTTGGTTACATTCGTCAAATCATTATTGAATGGGGAACAGCAAACTCTGCTGACCGCACCATCAATGTTTATGGCACAAATGTGAAATGGAACGGCGTAAGCGATTTGTACTACGGGACAAGCAAAACCGTAACTGATGGCGACATTATTGGCACACTCAATTATGTGAATGATGACAAAACTGCTTTCGACACGGTGAATGTGGAGGGCAACTATCAATATGTTGGACTCTGGGCAACTAGCGGCAAAGCGCACTATTTCAAAAAAGTGTCGTTCATTTGGGCATTGACAAAGGCGTTCGACGATGTGGAGCTCACGCAGCTGACACTCGATAGCACGCAACTGACGCTCGAAGAGGAGAATACGCACAAGCTGAATGTGTCGTTTGCGCCAACCAACGCCACCTACAAAGCCGTAACTTGGAGCAGCAGCAACACAGCAGTGGCCACAGTCGAGGCTGGTCTGGTTACCGCCGTTGCACCGGGCAAAGCCACCATCAGCGTGACAAGCACCGTCAATCCAGAGATAAAAGCCACTTGCGAAGTTACCGTAACCAAATACGACATCTGGGCTGGGCGCGACATCTACTACCAAGTGAAGAGCCTCGACGAGCTGCACACCGACGACACCGTCATTTTTGTGAATAAAGCATATCGTCGCGTTTCTGGCACGTTTGAATTAACCGAGAAAAAAAACAAAAACGCTGGGTATATTTCTACACCTTCGACCGAGATAATCGTGTCTGGCGACAGCATTGCCGCTTGGGGCGCAGAAGAGATTCATTTGGTAGTAGTCGATGGCAAATGGAAGATTCTTGTGAAACAGTGGGGAGTTGACGAACTCGGACTCGACGTGAGCGAAGAACTCGCCCTGCGTGCCGACACTCTCAAAAGTTTGCAAGTGAAAGGCGAAGGCGTACAGACTTGGACCATCGCATTCCACAACGATGGCGACAGCGTGGTGATTGCCAGCACCGATGCAAAAATGGGACGCATTCAGTTCAATGCCAACAACAAAACCTTCTGCAACTACACCAGCAATCAGGGCGCAGTGCAAATATACCGCAAACTAGCGCAAACCACCAACACCGATGGTCCGAAACCCGATCCGCAAGAGCCTGACACAGACCCTAATCCAGAGCCTGATCCAGATCCAGACACAAATCCAGGAGATGCGCTGAATGTGGTAACGCTCGAAGGCGTAACCTATGCCGATGGCATTGTCTACAACACCGAAAATCTGCCGCTGCAAATCTACAGCGTATCGGGCATGCTGATGAAATCGGGCTGTAACGACATCGACATCACATCGTTCGAGCGGGGCATTTACATTATCTGTTCCGACCGAGGCGCGATGAAGATTGTGAAATAACAAAAAGCGCACTTAGGTGCGCTTTTTTTAATTGAGAATTTTGAATTAAGGTAGGTTCTAAAAATTCTACGCTTTTATATTTTTCTTTGGTAAGTTACTAGATATTTTTTGCGGTTTTAATCGCTCTTTGCGAATTTTCGTTTCGAATCGGCATACCTTTCGTCTTTTCTCAGTCACAGGACACCCAGCTCCTTCGAAAATCCTTCACGTCTGCTCAATTATAACTCAAAAATTCTTGCAAAGATAATTTTTAGAAACTACCTTAAGAATTAGTCGTACAACGAGAAACGACACGGTTTTATCAGATTCAAATCATAACCAGTTGCAGTACACACACTTGATGAACTTGATAAACTTTTTCAACTTATCAACTAAAAGTAATGACTTCCGACCAAATTTCTGATATTGTTGCGGCACAAAAAGCCTATTTTCGTACGGGTGCAACGCTGCCCATTGCGGAGCGAAAACGTGCGTTGAAACGTCTGCGTGCATCACTTAAAAAGCACGAATCGGCACTCGCCGAGGCGCTCTGGACCGATCTACACAAATCGTACGAAGAGGCTTATCTTACCGAAATTGGCCTGGTTTATGCCGAAATAGACATGCACATGCGCCATGTGCGTCGCTGGGCCAGAACGCGCTGCGTGTTACCATCGTTGGGCGTTATGCCGTCGCGCTGCCGTGTAATGACCGAACCGCTTGGCACAGCACTCATCATTGCGCCATGGAACTACCCCGTGCAACTGCTGCTCAATCCGCTAGTTGGCGCGCTGTCGGCTGGCTGCACGGCTGTGCTTAAGCCGTCGCCCTATGTGCCGCACGTTTCGGCAATTTTGGAACAGATTGTAACTGACGCTTTTCAGCCTGAATATGTGGCAATTTTTCAAGGCAATCGCTATGTGAACACCGTCCTGCTCGAACAGCGCTACGACCTGATTTTCTTCACTGGAAGTCCTGTGCTTGGCAAAGTGGTGATGGCGGCTGCGGCAAAAAATCTCACGCCTGTGGTTCTAGAGTTGGGTGGGAAAAGTCCGTGCATTATCGATGCCAATGCCGACATAGAACTCGCCGCCAAGCGCGTGGCGTGGGGCAAAGCGTTGAATGCTGGGCAAACTTGCATTGCGCCAGATTATTTGCTGCTTCACCAAAGCGTGAAAGAGCGTTTTGTAGAGGCGTTAAAGCGCAATTTTGCGGTTCTGCTTGGCGACGACCCAAAGCAATCGAAACATTTCGCACGCATTGTCAGCGACAAAGCCTTCGAGCGACTGCGTGGCTATCTTGCCGATGGCGAAATAGTTTTCGGTGGCGAAACCGATGCTGCAGAACGCTATTTTTCGCCCACTATATTAGATGGTGTGTCGCCCACTTCGCCTGTGATGATCGAAGAGATTTTCGGCCCAATTTTCCCCATTCAGACTTTTTCAGAAATCGACGAAGCGGTGGCATTTGTTGTCGACCGCGAAAAGCCATTGGCACTCTACTATTTCGGCAAAAATGGCGATTATGTGCTGCGTCACACCTCGTCGGGCGGCGCGTGTGTGAACGACACCATCATGCACATCACCAACCAGCGCATGCCGTTTGGTGGTGTGGGCAATTCGGGCATGTCGGCCTACCACGGCGAGGAGAGTTTCCGCGCATTTTCGCACCGCCGCTCGGTAGTCGTCTCGTCCACCTGCATCGACGTGCCATTTCGCTATATGCCCTACAAAATGTTTAAGTTCGTTAAGAAACTATTATGAAACGAGTCTATCCAGAGAAACTTTCGGTTGATTTGATTCGTCGCGCCTTGTGCGTGGGCGAAGGTGGCGAAGCCATGGCAGCGCATTTTCGCGAAAGCGAAGCGATTGAGGCATGGAAAAAAGTTTTGGGTCCATTGGCAAACTACAGCACAGGCTTAGAACTGCGCGAAGGCATGTTGCGGGTGCGCATCACATCGCCCATGCTGCGCAGCGATCTTTTTATGCAACGTGCTGCACTCGTCGAAAAACTGAACAACGCCATCGGGCGCAAATTGGTGAAAGGCATCACTTTTTATTAGGCGATGAACCATTGTTTCAGCATAAATTCTTAATTTTGCGAGATCAACTTTATAAACTTTACAAACTAAAATATCATGTTGAACATTCAGAAAAAGATGAGCAATGCGTTTATGGCGTTGCTTAGTTTGCCCGCCACCGCCATGGGATTCGGGCTTTCGGTGCAGATTGCTGCACTCAGTTGGATTCTCTCGACGCGCTACGGGCTCGACATCAGCCAGATAGGCATTGTGTGGGCGGCAGGTCCTATTGCGGGCATTGTGGCGCAACCCATCGTTGGACTCATTAGCGACAAACTTTGGTTCATGGGTGGGCGTCGCCGTCCGTGGATTGTGATTGGCGGCATTCTCACTGGTCTGATGCTGTTGGCGTTGCCAAACCTCGGCATCATTCAAGAGGTTTGTGGTGCTCACGGAGCCGAAGGACTGCTGGTGATAGCCGTTACAGTGGCACTCACGCTCGATCTTTCGATCAATGTAAGTTTCAACCCTACGCGCTCGCTCATTGCCGACTGCACGCCTGCCAGCGACCGTTCGCGCGGCTACACTTGGATGCAAACCGTGTCGGGAACATGCGGCGTGTTGGCCTATCTTATCAGTGTGATTTGGGGCAACATTGTGCTGATTTATGTGGGCGTTGGCGTGGCTTTGCTGTTCACGCTGGTGCCGATTTTCTTCATCGAAGAGCCGCGCACACTCGAAAACCAAAAAGCAATAGAAGATGGCAAAACCGAACCAGCAAAAGCAAAATCGTCGGTACGCGATGTGTTTAGCGCACTATTTCCGCTGACAGGCTTCCTGATTTATGGCATCTACGTGATAGTGGCAAAATTGATCGGATTGGCCGATAATTCGCAGATTTCAATCTTCGGCTGGTTCACACTCAACACAGTGGAACTCATCTGCGTGCTGGTCGAGATTGTTGCGATAGTGATGGTTTTGACAAATGTTTTGCGCGAAACGAGCAACAACAACGAATTTCAAAAAATTCTTTTGGCGCATTCGTTCACTTGGTGGGGCGTGCAGACCATGAACATCTACATGTTTTTCTACGTCTCCACAAAAATCGCTGGGCTCGACGATAGTTCCATGCAGACCGTAAACTCTATGGCATTCCTTGTGCGCGATTTGGTTGGCGCATTGCTGCCCGTGCTAGTGCTGAATGTGATAGCCAAACGTCGCGGCATGACGATGACACACACCTGCTCCATTCTGCTGATGGCCATTGGCTACGCACTGATTTGGCTCTACGGAAGCAACATTGTAGTGTTCTTCATCGCATTGAGCGTGGTTGGCATTGGTTGGGCTTCGTTGGTATCGCTGCCATTTGCCATTATGAGCGAAAAGGTCGATCAGACCAAAATGGGTTTGTACATGGGCATTTTCAACCTGTCGGTAGTGCTGCCACAGTTGGTTGCCTCGTTCAAAATGGGCGAAGTGGTGAATGCTGCTGCCGATAAATCAATCATCTTTGCCATCTGCGCTGTTTGCTTGGCCATTTCGGGTCTGCTGTGGTCGTTTGTGAAAAATGACAAGTAGAATGAGAGCATAGAGCATAGAAGATAGACTGCAGACTGCAGGCTGCGACTGCAGATAAAAATCTGACATCTAGCAATTTAGTCATAGTAATATGCAAAAAAAATTGCAGGAAATTCAAAACAAACAACCTATAAGTTGATTTACTGAATAAAAAATCATATCTTTGCAGCGAAAATAAATAGCGTTATGACTTTCGACGAGATTACAGAAAATAGACTTTGGGCTGTACACTACGATAACGAGAAATACAACGCACTAGAAACAGTTTTCAACCAGTGGAACGACGCCGAATATCTAGTTTCGTTTTTCAGCGAAAAATTCAACGATCTTGTAACGCATTTTAAGATCACACGTTTGGAGGATGCGATTTTCGACACAATGGACGATAGCGATCGTTTGGAATGTTTAATTTTAGACATTTCGCCCGACACAAATTTAGACAAACTTTTTCGTCCGCTGCAAAACAGCAGAACATCGGAAATGCTACTTGATAAGGAAAAAGCTCGACTACAAAATCGTCCGCAACATGCAAGTTGGCTGCGCATATACGCTATAAAGCTCAACTCTGGCATCTACATCATTACTGGTGGAGCGATTAAACTTACACGCACAATGCAAGAACGAGCGCATACGTTAAGGGAATTAGAAAAAATGGAACAAACAAGGCAATATCTTGTAACAAACGGCATTATCGACAACGATAGTTTTATCGATTTTATAAGGGAGGGCTAGATATGAAAACGACACAAGACCAAATTGCTTTTCTTCGCAAGCACAAATCCGCCACGCCATCGCAATGGCGCGAAAAGGCAGAGAGGCGCAGAGCTAATCAAGATTGGTTACAATACGCCCGAACCATTGCCATTCAGGTTGCGGTGGCCATGAAAGGACAAAACCTTTCGCAGCGACAATTGGCAGAACGCCTTAACTGCTCGCCGCAATATGTTTCGCGATTATTAAAAGGCGAAGAAAACATGTCGCTAGAAACCATTTGTAAATTAGAAAAGGCGCTAGACGTATCGATAATGCAGGAGATGATGGCGTGAATTTCGCCACACATTGCAAAATAAACCGTCGGCTTTCAAACTAGTTTTGAAAGTCGACGTTGCTTTATGTATGAAAACAAAAAACTCCTTCCGAGATACGGAAAGAGTTTTCCAACTATAAAAACTAAAAGCTACACCTTATGCCAACTTGTTGACATGCAGGGTAAGTTTCGATTTCAGATTACCAGCTTTGTTGCGGTGAATGATGTGGCGTTTTGCCAATTTGTCGAGCATCGAAGCAACTTTTGGCAACATTTCGATACCAACGGCTTTGTCGGTAGTAGCGCGCAAAGCACGAACAGCGTTACGAGCAGTGCGAGCAGCGTATCTGTTGGTCAAACGGCGTTTCTCAGTCTGACGAATTCTCTTAATTGAAGATTTGTGATTTGCCATTATAACAAATTTTATGCGTTAAATTAGTAGCCCATAGCAGAATCGAACTGCTCTTTCAAGAATGAAAATCTTACGTCCTAACCGATAGACGAATGGGCCAAATGTGACAATTTTCGTGTCCGTTTTTGCGAGTGCAAAGTTAGGGCATTTTTTTGGATCTCACAAATTATACACAAAAAAAATATCGCAAAACTTGCAATTCGCTGATTATCAGTAGATTATTTTACAAAAAACGGTCGATTTTTCTCGTCAAGAAGACGATTTTTGCAAGTTTTTTACCCCAAAATCAGCGTAAATTTGCGCCATTTCGGCGGCGACGCACTGCAAAACTGATACCAGCCACAGCCAAAAGCACCAACACGGGCAACACCATATTTATTATCTGCCAAAGATGTCGACTATTTGTGGCAGAAACGCGGTTCAAAAGTCGCAGCGTGACCTGCCTATTGCGCAGCGAAAGCCAATCGGCATCGTCGGTGAGGTAGAGCAAGGCATTGAGCAGAAAATCGCGATTGCCGTAGGTTTGGTGCGTCACGCGATCGTAGCCGAGCGGCAACACACGCCAACCTTGCTGCGTCTGTTCCAAATCGTTGCGAATGAGGTCGCCATCGGCCACCACAAGTTGTCGCGTAGGCTCGCTCACATCGCGGTGAGGCAAGGCATTTTCAATATCGGAAGGCACTGCCCTGCTCCGCGACGGAAAAATAGAAGTAAACTCGCCCTCGAGTAGCGCCGCCACAGGCTGATAGCGCGTGAACCAATAATCGTCGGTTGCGCCATCGGTGAGCATTTGCTGCAGACTGACCACACACGGCGTTTGCGCCACGTGTGTAGCATTCGAAGTAATGAGCAAAATCTGTTTATCTACCTGATTATCAGCATTATTGGTAAATTCTAGAGTCGATGCAAAATTAGCCCGAACTTGCAGCAGATTGCGCGTGATGGGCGATTGCGGCGAAGTGAGCAGCAGCGGCTCGTAGAACCACGGCACAGGCTCGAAATAGGGCTGCTCCGACGGCGAAGCGATATTCACAGGCTGATAGGCGCACTGGGCATCTTGCACCACATCGTTGGCAATGCGCACGCCATAGCGGAAAAGTTGGTCTTGCAGGTTCACATCGAGCGGAATGAGCGTGGCATCGCTGCCATTGGTGAGCGCACCATCTTGCATTTGCGTGCCATCGACGAACCACATCACGCGGCCGCCATTCATTATGTACTGATCGATGATGTATTTGTCGGTTTCGGAGAATGGTTGCGTTGGTTTTGCAACAATTATCGCCTTATAATCGGCCAAAACGCTGGCGTCGCTTCCGAGCGTGCCGCGATCGATCTGAAAATAGCGGCTGAACGCTTCCGAGGCAGAATATACCTCCTCTTCGGAGAGTTCGCCATGCCCTTCGATGAAAGCGATTTTGTCGACATTCTTCTTGGTGAGAATGCGAATGGCATCGGTGAATTCGTATTCCAGATTTTCGATGGCATGGTTTATTCCCTCTTCGCCACTGCGGCGTGCATCGGGCTGGAGCAGACACACGGGCATGGTGTCGCCAAGGCACGAAACCTCGGCCCACGGAAAGACGATGCTCTGCGTAAGTCGACCATCGGCATCGCGCGACGCCACCGACATGCCACGCAGTCCGCGCTGTTCGAGCGAATAGTAGCGGCGCTGACGCTCATTATCGTCATTCGCATCCGAAGGATTTTCGAAACGATAGCGAATGCGCGTGCGAGCAAAAGCGTTCAACTCGTCGATGAGTTCGCTCGCGGCATTGTTCAATCGCGCAAAATTGGCGTCGACATTTCCGCCCGAATAAAAAGTGATTTCGATGGGTTCGGATTGTTGGCGCATAAGCGTTTTAGTCTGCTCCGCAATGCTGAAACGGTGTTCGGCAGTGAGATCGAGCCGCACAAACGGCAGCAAGGGCAACAGCGCCACTAGCACTACCCAAACCGCAAGCAACGCGATGGCAAAATGTGTATTTTTGAGATGAAGGTTCACTGTTTTTTAGGTTGACGAGTTGATAAGAAGTTGGAAGAGTTTATCAAGTTCAGCAAGTATTTTGGCACTGCAATAATCAGAAATTAGAAATCTAAAATTTTTTCTTGTTGCATTTTTCGGAGAGTGGGCAGCCTGCGCAGTTGCTGGTGTCGCACGAACAGTGATCGCTGCAGCAACAATCAGCGCCTTTGTGCCGAATGCGCCGAACAATGCGCCACAACACCACGCCAACCGCCACAGCCAAAATGATATATGCAACGAAGTCCATGAAGAAGTTTGTAAAGTTTGTAAAGTTCGTAAAGTTTGAAAGTTTGGAAAGTTTATAAAGTTCAGCAAAAAATCAATTAAGAAATTGGATAATTGGAAATTAGATAATTATTTCTGGAATTTTCCGACATATTTTATTGCCAAGAACACGAGCCAATCAGGCGTATGTTTGAGCAGCGGCGTGCAGAGGTGATTGATGACGCCGGGCATGTCCGATTTTTTCTTTTTGAACATTTTTTTCAGTGCGCGGCGCACCAGTTTTTCGGGCGGAATGCTTACGGTGAGGCGCACTGCCACGCGTCGCCAATAGTCGCTAAGGCCAAACAGCGCAGTGTCGACCGCACCTGGCGTCATCACCGTGATGCCAACGCCCTTCGGATGAAATTCGTACCACAGCGATTTACTCAAATTGTAGATAAATGCTTTGGTGGCGTTGTAGGTTTGAATGCCAGGCATTGCCATCCACGCGCTCATCGACGACATGTTCAAGATGTAGCCATTGCCGCGGTGGCACATATCTTCGCCAAACAGTCGGCAGAGTTTCGCCACGGTTATCATGTGCAGATTCAGCATCAACTCGATGCGGCGCATGCTAGTTTCGACATACGGATTGAAGAAAAAGACGCCAGCATTATTTATCAGAATGTCAACTTGCAAGGCATTTTCGTTGCAGAAATCGTGCAGTTGCTCGGCTGCGTCGGGCAGGCTGAGGTCGGCAAAATGAGCCACGGTTTTCACGCCATAGTCGGCAGCGAGCGAGGTCGCCACTTGGTTCAGTTCGTCGGGTTGATTGCTTACGAGCAGCAGGTCGGTGTGGTAGTCGCGCGCCAGCTGTGTGGCGTACTGCAGTCCAATTCCCGACGAGGCTCCGGTTACTAGTGCTAACATTTTTTCTGAATTAGGAGTGAGGAATAAAGATAAATAATTTCTTAATTACCTAATTTCCAATTATTTAATTAAGGATTGGAAGTATATTGGCAATTTTGAGTCATTTATAAAATCACTTGCAAAAACCTCAGTTATTAAATTATTAAGTTATTGATTTACTGAATGATTTTCCACTTCCGTGCGTAGGTCGTCGAGAAATTTGCCGTTGTAGGTGAAATATTTTGCGCCCTGATAAGCGCCAGAAGCATTACGCCTGTCAGCGGGCATAAACGCGCGAGTAAAGACAGAAAGCTTGTACAATGCGCCGTTAAATTCCACTTTATCATCGCTTGCAACGCGCACTTTTGTGTTTGTCGGAGTGAAAATCACCGTGCTTCCAACTGGAATATTTACCATGCTAAATTTGAAAGGCGGGCGTTGCCTCTTTTCATTTTCAGCGACCGTTTTTTTAACGAACACAGGCTCATCTTCACAAACAACATCAGCCTGATGCGGCGCATTTTTGTGCAAATGAACTTCGTCGATTTCTGCGTCGTCGATGGTTTCAGCAATATCTTTCAAAATTTCCAACGCCTTGTCGGGTTTTACATTGAAAAATTCGCGGTTTTTGCGAATGCGTAGGTCGGTCAGTCGATCGATGGTTTTGTGAACAAGTTTTTCGACTTGCTCATATTTTGCAGTTTTGAGCGTGGCATAAATCTCGAAAGGCAGCGGCACTGCGGTGTTGTCTAGTTCTTTCGAACGTACATCTACGGGACGCGAACTCTTGCCAATTTTCACCCAATCTTCGCGAAAACTTGGATTTGTGAGTATATAAACAAAGCCTTTATCGTGCGCAGGGGCGACTTTTTCTGGCTTTTTGTAGTTTTTCAAACGATAAAATCCTGCGCCATCACTTTCGCATTTTTCAAAAATCTCGGTTTTTGTCGCCAACACAGCGCCGACCGAATTTTCAGGCGTTTTGCCAGTAGTTTGATAATAACCTTTTGCCATCGCTTGTTTGGTAATTTCGCGATAGTGCGTGGGGCGATTATCGTTTTCTTGCAGAGTTTTTATGATGGCGTCTTGGGTGTTCATGGT
>CAVFDI010000027.1:0-22518 GCA_963621145.1 Paludibacteraceae bacterium
TGTAAAGTTCGTAATGTAAGGACGCACCGAGTGTACAATCATCGAATCATCGAATCATCGAATCATCGAATTATCGAATTAATGTAGGAACACACTGCGTGCGTCCGTGTTCATTTCAACGGATTACAAATCCGAATAATACACCAAGCGCGGGATTACAAATCCCGCGCGACTGCACAACCTCAGTCCACTGCAAATAATAAACGACAGTAGGGACGTGGCGCGCCGCGTCCCTACAAGCCACAACCAATTGCAGTTGGCTTTCTTAATTTGCCTCTCTCTAACCTCTCAACTATAACCTCTAGCCTAACAAAAAATCCGAGCCACCCAAATTGAGCAGCTCGGAATGTTTACGGTTTGTTTCGTTGTCTATTCAACTACCACCTTGTGAATGGCGTCGCGCACTTTCACTAGGTAGATACCCTGCGGCAAATTGAGCATGGTGAAGTCGCCCTGCGCAGCACGCACCATGTAGCGCACGCCCGACACGGTGTAGACCTCGATTTGGTCGCCAGCCTGCGCACCAAACACTGCCAATGCGCCCTGCAAGCCAACCACAATCGTCTTCTCGCGCTCAGAAACAAAGTCAATTGCAGTGCTGACAGTCTCTTCAATCGACACATTTTTCACCTCCCAAATGGCCGCGGCCTTGCTGCTGCTGGTGTATTTCCAAGCCAGACGAACAGTTTTGCCGTTGTATTTGCTCAAGTCGATTTCGCCCGACGACACGAAAGTCCAATCTTCGTTAGTGGCATAGTTCGAAATGGTGAGTTGCTCCCATGTGGCAGCCGACGGATCGCCATCGCTGTAGTCAGCCGAAATCCAGAGCGTGAGCTCATCTTCTGGCGTGCCCGCATATTTGTGCGTGTGCTCGAAAGTCAATATCGGTTTAATGGCCTTGGTCAGATCGATGCACGGCGAAATGAGCCAACCTTCGGCAACCAAGTTTTTCTTGCCCACCTGTCCGCCAATCTTCATACCGTAACTTTCGGTTGCTTGCCACGACTGCTTGTAGCTGGAAATCTCAATAGCATCGTATGTTGTAAACTCGCCCTGCGAATAGTTTTCGAACGATTCGGAGAATGGCAGTGCGTTGCAATCGCCACTAACATCTGGCGTGTCGTCGTCGCCACTCTCGTCACCACCCGATGTGGAGGTTACAGGCAGCAAGAATAGTGTGGTGATGTTGCCCGACTCGTAGAATGCGAAGTAGTCGTTGCCTTCGGTGGCATCGAGCGCAAGCGTGTGCGTGGTGCTAGCCGCATCGGCAAAACTAAAGGTGTACGATTTGTCGGAGTTGTAGTTGAAATTCAGCGCAAGACCCGTAGCATCGAGGTCGGCGGTGTTGCCACTAGTCCAAGTTACAGCCTGCGAGCCGTTGTAAAGGTGCGTGGTTACTCCGTCCAAAGCGCAACTCCAAACGATAGAATCGGGCAGATCGGCGGTAACAATCTTCGTCAAATCATCGGTGCCAGCATCTACTGCGGTCAAGTGCTTTTCTTCGCCTTTGCCCAGATTGCTGCTCATGTAGAAATAGTTGCCCGTGCTGCGTTTGCCAACAACCACATAATCTTTGCGACTGCCAGCCTCGCCGCCAAGGCGCTTAATCACCTCAATCAGACCAGCGTGAGCATCAATTTTACCATAGCCCCAAGTGTTATTCGGCAGCGAAGTTCCTGTATATGAGTCACTTATAGCCGTAGCAGAGAAGATTTCTCTTAATTCATCGGGCGTGAGCGTTGGATCGGCTTGCAACCATGTGGCCACTACGCCCGTAACAAACGGCGTTGCCATCGAAGTGCCCTGCATATAGCCCCAATAGTAGGTTTGGCCGTTCACTTTTTTCGATGTAGCCTTGTCGAAATAATCGCTGCTAGTAACAGCCGAAGTGTTCGGCACCGACGATGCGATGTAACTTCCTGGCGCAGTGATTTCAGGTTTCAAACGACCATCGGCCGTTGGACCAAGGCTCGAAAAGTAAGCCAAATCGCCCACTGTTAACGAACTGCTATTGTGTTTGTTTGTGGTATATGCACCAACAGTGATGATGCCTTTGGCCGTTCCACCAATCTCGCCAACGGTGTGCGAAGTGGAACCGCCGTCCCAAAAAACAGAATAATAATCATCGCCCCAAACACGCACTGTGCCAGCTGTTTTCGCTGTTACTTTGAAACCGACTTTACTACCCGATTTTGGTTTAAAATTATTGAAATAGACATACACATTGCCCTTATTGTTCGACGAATAGCTACTAAGTTGCGTGTAAGCCGTGAGCGAGCCCGAAGCGTAGGAGGAGTTTTTCCAATTAGTGGATTCCTCCGACGATGTTGCGGTAGAAGTGGCAGTGCCTTCGGCTTTAACCGTTCCGCTCGAATTCATATAGACAACCTGCACGGTGAATTGCTGACCTTCGTCGCCCCAAAAATCGGCGAAACCATTGCCATCATAGTATTCGTCGCTAGTGTCGAGAATGAAAGTGTGCGATTCGCCAGCGGCTAGTGTGGCTTCGCTGTAGAGTGGAGAATCGCCCTCGTTGCCAGCCGCGCCGCAAACAATGCGACCTTCGCCCACAATTTTATCGAGCGCCACATCGAAAGTTGATGTGCCATCGTGCGGACCTACATGCGAGCCAAGACTCAAATTCACTACAGCAGGTTTGCCCACTTTGGTAGCATAATCGAACACATATTTTATGCCGTTGATAATGTCGGTATTGTCCTCCGAGTTGCCATAGCGCACCATCACAATGTCGGCATCTTTTGCCACACCATAATAGTTGTTGCCGCTGTAAGAGCCAGCCGCAATGCCCGTAACGTGCGTGGCATGACCGTCGGTATCGTCCTCGTCGTCGTAGCCAGCCTTCTCAATGTCAGATTGCGTCTCGTATTTGTCGCCTGTTTCAAGATTGTAGACGCGTTTCACACGCAGTTCGCTGGTGTTTTCGAGGTCGTAGAAAGTGATGTGGTTGTACTGAAAGCCACCATCAACCACGCCAACCACCACATCGGTGCCAAGAAATGGCTGCGCAAGATCGGTGCCAGCCTGCACTTTGTCGACATTGGCAGCCACGCGAGCCTTGTCCATGCGACGGCGCACAGGTGTGCCAACCTCAACCAATTTCACGGCTTCGTCTTGGCTCAATGCTTCAAGATTTTCCACAGGAATGCGTGCCGTGACGAATTCGTCGAAGTCGTTCACAAGCGTAGCGCCATAGGTAGCCAGCACGCCCGTTTTGTCGGCAGCAGCATCGGCAAAATGCACGAAAGCCGACACCACATCTTGTCCGTTGTCGGACACACGAAGGTGGAAATTTTTGCGCAACTGAGTGCGTTGTTCTGTAGTTTCTGCCTCGTTCTGCGCATCGACTAACACGCGCGAATAGGGCGAGAGTTTCGATTGCTGTGCCAGCGCAAACAGTGCGCAACACAACAACACAGCGATTAGGTTTAATCGTTTCATGATAAAATTAGATTTAAGGTGTTTTGTGTGTTTTCAAGGTGCGATTTTTCGGAAATCGCTCGGCAAATTTACGAATTATTTTCTGATTACCAAATTTTTGCTCGACAAACGTCAAATTTGCGTCACCTAAACTAAACAAAAAAGGCGACTCACAAGATTTGGAGCCGTCTTTTCTATTGATGATGAGTGATAAATCTACTTTTGCGTGCCGCCAATGATGTCGAGAAGCTCGTTGGTGATGGCTTGCTGGCGGCTCTTGTTGTACTGAATGGTGAGTTCTTGCAGCAGATCGTTGGCATTGTCGGTGGCCACCTGCATAGCCACAGTGCGCGCCGCCTGCTCGGCTGCATACGAATCGAGCAAAACGGAATAGATTTTCAACCGCAAAACCTTTGGCAACAATTCAGCCAAGATTTCACTTTTGCTCGGCTCAACTATATAATCTGCACTAAGCGAAACTCCCTCGGCATCGGCTTCGAGCGAAATTGGCAAGAAATCGGTGTGAGTGAGCTGCTGCGTCGAAGTGCTTTTGCAATGCTGATAAACCAACTCCACGCGATCGACCTCGTGATTAGCAAAAAGTGCCATCAAACGGTCGGCAAAAGCAGTCGCTGCATCGTAGTGCGGATTGTCGATAAGCTCGTTCAAATTTTCAGGCTGAAAACCACGCTTACGGCAAGCATCGTACACTTTTTTTCCAATTGGAAAAACGAGCAAATTTTCGCGTCCAATTGTAGCGTCGTATTGGTCAATCAGGCGATTAAGCTCGCGAATGACGGTAGAGTTGAACGCTCCGCACAGGCTCGAGTTCGACGACACCGCCACAATGGCCACACGCTTCGTCTCGCGCTGCTCGGCATAAGGCGAGGTGAACGATGTTTCGGTCGAGAGAAAATTGCGCAACATCGCCTCCAATTTGTGCTGATACGGCACAAAAGTCTCGCTATTTTTCTGCGCTTTATGCAGTTTAGCCGACGCCACCATCTTCATCGCCGACGTAATCTTCATAGTCGACGACACCGATGCAATGCGCGTTTTTATCTCTTTCTGCGAACTCATGGGGAAATTTCAAATTTCAGAATTTCAAATTGTTAGTAGCAAGATATGAGTAGCAAGTCGCAAGAATTTCAAATTTTCAAATAATTTGTCTTGGTCATCGCCCCCTTTCCCGTTTCCCCCGATAGGGGGAAAAGCCTTCGTCTTGCTACTTGCTACTTGCTACTAATTAGTTAATTTCTTAACCACCTCAGCGGCTTCTTGGCGAAGAATAGCCTGCACTTCGTCGTTTATCACGCCACCTCGCAGCACATCGAGCACATCTTTTTGGTGTTTCAGCTCAAGAATATTCAAAAATTCACGTTCAAAAAGCGAGACTTTCTCCAGCGGAACATCTGCCAAAAGTCCATTTGTGCCGCAATAAAGCACGGCAATCTGTTTCTCTACAGGCATTGGCGAGTAGACTGGCTGAACCAAAAGTCGTGTATTTTTGCGTCCTTTGTCGATGGTCATGGCCGTAACTGCGTCCATATCGCTACCGAATTTGGAGAACGCCTCCAACTCGCGATATTGTGCTTGGTCTATTTTGAGCGTACCAGCCACCTTTTTCATCGCCTTAATTTGCGCATTGCCGCCCACACGCGACACCGAAATGCCAACATTGATGGCAGGTCGATTGCCTTGGTTGAACAGATCGGTATCGAGGAATATCTGACCATCGGTAATGGAGATGACGTTCGTTGGAATGTAGGCCGACACATCGCCCGCCTGCGTCTCGATGATTGGCAGTGCCGTGAGCGAACCTCCGCCTTTCACCTTGCCACGCAACGAATCGGGCAGATCGTTCATCTGTTCAGCCACCTCTTGTTGCTGATTGATTTTGGCAGCGCGCTCGAGCAGACGCGAATGCAGATAGAAAATATCGCCAGGATAGGCCTCACGACCCGACGGACGGCGCAAAATCAACGACACCTCGCGGTAAGCCACAGCCTGTTTCGACAAGTCGTCGTAAACCACCAGCGCATGACGACCAGTGTCGCGGAAATATTCGCCAATGGCAGCGCCAGCAAACGGAGCAAAATACTGCATGGCAGCAGCATCGGAAGCGGTTGCCGAAACCACAATGGTGTAGTCCATCGCACCTTTTTCGCGCAGCGTGTTCACCAATGTTGCCACAGTAGAGCCCTTCTGCCCCACTGCCACATAGATGCAGTAGACGGGATCGCCAGCCTCGTAGTTCGAACGCTGATTGATGATGGTGTCGATGGCAATACTGGTTTTGCCCGTTTGACGGTCGCCAATGATGAGCTCGCGCTGTCCGCGACCAATCGGAATCATGGCATCGACGGCTTTCAGACCCGTTTGCAGAGGCTGATTCACAGGCTGACGATAAATTACGCCCGGTGCCTTGCGTTCGAGCGGCATCTCGATGAGTTCGCCCGTGATGGGAGCATCGGTGTCGATGGGGTTTCCCAGCGGATCGATGACGCGCCCAAGCATGCCCTCGCCCACACGAATGGAGGCGATACGATGCGTGCGACGAACAACATCGCCCTCCTTCACCTTTTCGCTGCTACCCAAAAGCACCGCACCAACATTATCTTCCTCAAGGTTCATCACAATGGCGTTCATACCATTTTCGAAAACCAAAAGTTCGTTGGCTTCAGCGTTTTTCAGTCCGTAGATGCGCACCACGCCATCGCTCACTTGCAGCACCGTGCCAACCTCTTCAAATTGGCTATTCAAATCGATGCCAGCCAGCTGTTGGCGCAGGATTTCCGAGACTTCACTGACTTTGATATTTTCCGACATAAATTCGTTTTTTTGTTCAATTTTTTTGCGCTATTGCGCCAATTTTTTCTTTATTCGAAGCAACTGACCAGCCACCGACGCATCGAGGCGTTCGCCATCGACATCGAGCACAAATCCGCCCAGCAAATCGGGATTGACGCGTGTTTTCAGTTCCACTTGGCGCCCACTGCGTTTTTCAAGAAAACTACGAATGCGCTGGCTCGACTCATCGTCAATGGGTTTTGCGGTGGTTACGCGCCCCACGCACACTTTCGTATCGGCCTGGAACAGGTCGCAATAGTCGAGTGCAATGCGTTGCAGCGCATCTTCGCGCCCATTTGCCAAGAGCAGATCGACCATACGAGCATAAAGCGCGTCGTCGGTATTGCCTGCGGCAGCCAAGGCAAGCGATTTTTTGCGTTCAACATTGAGCGTAGGATTTTTCAGCACAGCCGTCAGTTCGGGGCATTGCTCGAAACTATCGACTACTTGCGACATAAGGTCGAACAGCCGACGATCGTCGCCGCGCTCTTTGGCGCACGCTAGCAAAGCCTTGGCGTACCGCGCCGAAATCATTCCTGCGTCCATGTTAGTTCAGCGTTACTTCGTTCAAAAGTTTTTCTATCATTTCCGACTGTTTCTTGTCGTTTTCGAGGTCGGAACGGAGCACTTTTTCGGCAATGTCGACCGATAGTTCGGCCACTTGGCGTTTCAGGTCGTCGATGCTCTTCTCCTTTTCGAGTTGAATCTGGCGTTTTGCCTCGTCGATCACCTTTTTGGCCTCGACTTGCGCCTTATCTTTGGCCTCTTGCACTATCTGATTGCGCATTTCGGCGGCCTCGTTCAGGATTCGGAGTTGCTCCTGTTGCGCATTTGCCAAAATTTTTGCCGTTTCGTCCTTCACATTCTCCAGCTGGCGATTGGCTTCGTCGGCGGCTTTCACCGAGTCGTTGATGTAGTTGGTGCGCTTGTCGATCATGCGCGTAACCACAGGCCAAGCAAATTTTGCCAGCACAAAGAATAGTATTCCAAATGCCAACAGCATCCAGAACAACAAACCTGTTTCGGGCATCAACAGCGACATGGCTCAACTTTTTTTAGAGTGCCATGAGGCAGACAACGACGGCAAACAGTGCAACGCCTTCGATAAGGGCGGCAACAATGATCATGGTCGAACGAATTTCGCTCACCGATTCGGGCTGACGAGCAATGGCTTCCATTGCGCTCGAACCAATTTTACCAATGCCAAGGGCTGCGCCAATAACGGCGATGCTTGCTCCAAGTGCTGCACCAAATTGTGCGCTAAGAATTTCTAACAACATAACTTTTTATTTTTAAGAATGAATAATATCAGTACTTAATTTCTAATTTCTAATTTCTACATTTGAAGATTTGAAGATTGTGCAGTGTCTCTTTGTCATGTTCAATCTGAAATCTGAAATTTGAAATCTAAATTTTATTCGTGCTTCACTTGCGCCATGCCAATGAACACCGACGAAAGCATGGTGAACACATACGCTTGGATGTAGGCCACCAGCAATTCTACGCAGTCCATAAATATGGTAAACAGCACCGAAACCACCGACATGCCAGCGCAAATGGCGGCTCCCATCGAAGCGGTGATGAACACAAGCGAAGTCAAACCCAGCACAATGGCGTGTCCTGCCATGATGTTGGCAAACAGACGAATCATCAGCGCAAAAGGTTTAGTGAAAATGCCAAAAAGTTCGATAGCGGGCATCAGCGGAATGGCTTTGAGCCAAACGGGGACATCAGGCCAAAGAATCTCTTTCCAATACTCTTTGGTGCCAAAAACATTCACCGCCACAAAGGTGCAGAGTGCCAGCACAAAAGTGATAGCGATATTGCCCGTAGTGTTTGCGCCACCTGGAAAAATCGGTATCAATCCCATCAAATTGTTGATGAAAATGAAGTAGAAAACCGTGAGCAGATAAGGCGCAAATTTCTGATAATTTTTGCCAACACAGGGTTTTATCAGGTCGTCGAGCAGACTCACTGTGAGCATTTCCAAGATGCCGCGCACGCCTGTTGGTGCCTCCATTGGACGCGACTTGTACCATTTCGTAAGCCACAAAATGAGACACATCACCAAGGCGCAATTTATCAAAAGTGCCAAAGCATTTTTTGTGAGCGAAAGGTCGAGCGGACGCACTTCGTTGCCATTGGCATCGAGTTCCACTATTTTTCCAGCATACGCACCATCGGCAGCGCCATAGCGATAGCCATTATAACTCTCGGCATGGTGCAGTCGGCTCGACAGGAAAATGCTGAATCCGTTGTTTTCGCCATAAACGATGATAGGCAGCGGAATGGTGATGTGCTTATCGCCAATGGTGGTGATATGCCATTCGTACGCATCGCCTATATGATTGAAAATCAATGCTTTTACATCGAGGCGTTCGCCTTCGGCAGCCACCGAATCGGTTGCTGCAGGCTCGGCACAAAGGTTAGTTGCAGCGAGCAACACCATCGACAATATGATGAAAAATCTATTACGCATGCTTCGATTTCAGCAATTTTGAAAAACAGATGGTCTCGACTACGAGCGTCACAAAATAGAACGCTACAAAAGTGATGGCAAACGCCACATTTTGTTCGCACACCACTTTAATATATACCACAAAATAGGTAATAGCGATGATGAATTTCGTCAATTTTGCGCCAAAAATCCAGTTGAGTGCGTGGCGCGAATCTTTGCCCTCGCCCACTTTCAGGGCGATCACATCGCCTAGTGCCGCCACAGCAAAAAGCGTTGGCACAGTCCAGAAAAGTCCGAATGCATACTGCTGCAGCACGTCGCCAAAAAGCAACACGCCCACAGCCGACATCACTATCAGCAGCGAATAGTTGTATGCCACAAAACTTTTCATTCCAAAACCTTTTCGATGCAGACGGTTATCACATTATTTTCGACTTCGACAAAGCCGCCATCAACCATGAGCGACTGCTCGCCAGACTCGGTGCGATAGGTTATTTTGCCTTTCTTCAACGACGAAATGATGGGCGCGTGGTTGTTCAGCACCTCGAAAGCACTGAACTTGCCAGGCAACGCTACGGCTGTTACCTCGCCCGCGAAAATTGAGCCTTGCGGCGAAATTATCTCAAGTTTCATCGTTGATTTAATTTCAAATTTCAGATTCCAAATTTCAGATTGTCGGATTACACGACTTTCTGCAATTGGTAGCTTCCACTTCTCACTACTAACTTCTCACTACTAACTTTGTTTTGCGGCTGCCAGCAGTTTCTTGCCTTTTTCGATGGCCTCTTCGATGGTACCAACATTGAGGAACGCCATTTCGGGATATTCATCAACCTCGCCATCGAGAATCATCTTGAAGCCTTTGATGGTATCTTCTATCGAAACCATCACACCTGGCACGCCAGTGAACTGCTCCGCCACGGTGAATGGCTGCGACAGGAAGCGCTGCACTTTACGCGCGCGGTTCACAGTCATGCGGTCCTCGTCCGAGAGTTCCTCCATGCCAAGAATCGAAATAATATCTTGCAATTCTTTGTTGCGTTGCAAAATCTGTTTCACGCGTTGAGCCGTGTTGTAGTGGTCTTCGCCAACAACTTGCGGATCGAGAATGCGCGATGTAGAATCGAGCGGATCGACGGCTGGATAGATGCCAAGTTCCGAGATTTTACGGCTCAGAACGGTAGTTGCATCCAAATGTGTGAAAGTGGTGGCAGGTGCAGGGTCGGTCAAGTCGTCGGCTGGCACATAAACGGCCTGCACCGAGGTGATCGATCCGCGTTTGGTTGATGTAATGCGCTCCTGCATCAAACCCATTTCGGTGGCCAAAGTAGGCTGATAACCTACGGCCGATGGCATACGACCAAGCAGCGCCGAAACCTCCGAGCCAGCCTGCGTGAAACGGAAAATATTATCGATGAAGAACAAAATATCGTGTCCGCCATCGCTGTCGCGGAACGACTCCGCCACCGTAAGTCCCGACAATGCCACGCTCGAGCGCGCTCCTGGTGGTTCGTTCATCTGACCGAAAATCAGAGCCACTTGCGATTTTGCGAGTTCGTTATAATCCACTTTCGAGAGGTCCCATTTGCCCTCTTCCATGCTCTTTTTGAATTCGTCGCCATAGCGAATAATGCCCGATTCAATCATTTCGCGCAGCAGATCGTTGCCTTCGCGGGTGCGTTCGCCCACGCCAGCAAACACCGAAAAGCCGTTGTGACCTTTGGCGATGTTGTTTATCAACTCCTGAATAAGCACCGTTTTACCCACGCCAGCGCCGCCGAACAGACCGATTTTACCACCTTTTGAATAGGGTTCGAGCAGGTCAATTACCTTGATACCAGTGAAAAGAATCTCTTTGGATGTCGACAGTTCGTCGAATTTTGGCGGTTCGCGATGAATGGGGTAAGTCTCGGTGTAGTCGAGTGTGTTCATGCCGTCGATGGCTTCGCCAATGACATTGAGCAGACGCCCTTTCACCTGCGTTCCGATAGGCATCGAGATAGGTTTGCCCATTGCGCGCACTTCGAGTCCGCGGCGCAGACCGTCGGTCGAGTCCATCGCCACCGAGCGTACGGTGTTTTCGCCTATGTGTTGTTGAATTTCGAGAACGAGTTTTTTGCCATTTAGGCGCACAATTTCGAGCGCATCGTGAATGGCAGGCAGTTGTTCGCCTTTTTCTTCATCGACAGAGAAAACTACATCGACTACAGGTCCTACGATTTGCGAAATGTATCCAATGTTTGCTGACATAAGATGCTATTTTGTTTGTTCGAGCAAAGATAGTGTTTTTTTTTATACACAAAAAATTTTTTGCCGAAAATCGTCATTTTTTTATTTCGACGAAAAAAATCGAGCAAAAAATGTGCCAAAAAGTGCCTAAAATTCAGCAAAATAGCGTGCAAAAGTGCAACGAAAATTGCAAATTTTCAGTCTAAAAAAAACAGTACAGACACACCATTTTTATAAATGAACTAAAAAAGCTAACTTTGCAGGTTAGTTGCAAGACCAAGACTTTTGGTCGGCATTTTCAGATTCTAAAATCGAAATTTTTAGTTGGCATTGCGCTATTTTCTGACATTTTCGTATCGAGGCACGCACTATTGCGGCTGGCAAATGCAGCCCAACGGCATTGCAGTGCAGCAGGTTTTGACCGACGCGCTGCGCACAGTGACGCGCTACCCTGCCCTTCAGGTGGTGGGCGCTGGTCGCACCGATGCTGGCGTGCATGCAACCAAAATGGTGGCGCATTTCGATGTGGAGAAGCCCATTGACGATATCGAAAAATTTGTGGCACGACTGAATGGCGTTCTTCCGCCCGACATTGCCGTGAGCGGTTTGCGCCAAGTGGCTGACGATGCCCATGCACGTTTCGACGCTACGGCACGTCGCTACGAATACCATATAATTGCAGAGAAAAATCCGTTCAAAACCGATCTTGCGTGGCGTTTGCCCGTGACACTCGACTACGATGCCATGAACCGAGCCGCCAAAGTGTTGCTGGGCGAACACGATTTTACGAGTTTTTCGAAAGTCCACACCGACGTAAAAACCATGATTTGCACCATCAGCGAGGCACATTGGGACAAGCGTGGCGACGAATGGATTTTTACCATCGAGGCAAATCGTTTTTTGCGAAACATGGTGCGCGCCATCGTTGGAACGCTCGTTGAAGTGGGAAAAGGCAACTATTCGGTGGACGACTTCAAGAAAATAATCGAGGCAAAAAATCGCTGTGCAGCAGGCATGTCGGTGCCAGCGTGCGGACTGTTTTTGACAGAAGTAAAATATGAAGGGTGAAAGAATAGAGGTTAGAGGAAATAGAAAATTGAAATAAAATGAACAAGATTGATTTTAAGGCGCAAATTTTGCCAACATTGCTCATCATTTTGGTGTTTGCAGTGGCTAGCATCATCTATTTTTATCCAGCGATGGAGGGCAAAAAGGTGTATGCGGGCGACTACATCAATGGCAGTGCGGCGGTGCAAGAGAGTGTAAATTTTCACAAAGAGACTGGCGACTACAGCTATTGGACCAATGGCATGTTTAGCGGCATGCCGAACTATCAGGTTGGTGGTCACGGCGGTTTCGCGCTCGACAAGATGCTACAACCTATTCGTTGGCTGCTTTCGTGGGGCAACAGAAATGCCATTTTTGTGTTTCTCTACTATCTGATTGCATTTTTTCTGCTGCTGCGGGCATTCAAAGTCAATCGCTGGTTGAGCATGGCTGGCGCGTTTGCCATTGCCATGTCGAGCTATTTTTTTGTGATTATTGCAGCCTCGCACAACGGCAAATGTTACTCCATCACTTGGATGACGCTGGTGGCCGTGGGATTCATTCTGACCTACCGAAAAAAATACACTTGGGGCGCGCTGTTGGTGATGTTTTTCAGCTACATCGGTTTTTACTTACACCCACAAATGTCGTACTACATCTGCATGATGATAGGCATGTTTTGGTTTGCCGAATTGGCCATTGCCGGAAAATCGAAAGATTGGAAACATTTTGGCATAGCCACAACCATATTTTTCGCCTCGTTTGTGGTGGGCATAGGCATGGGCAGTGCTAACTTTTTTGCAAACAAAGAGTACGCCGAAGAGACCATGCGCGGCGGTCATAGCGATCTGGCGAAAGCCCAAGACCCAACGAACAAAACCAAAGGTCTCGATTTTGATTACGCCACGCAATGGAGTTATGGCATCGACGAGACCATGACGCTACTGATTCCGAATTTCGAAGGCGGCATGAGCGGCTACAATGTGGGCGAAAATTCGACGCTCTACAAAGAGTTGACCGACGCAGGCGTGCAACGCAGTGCAGCCAAACAATTCTGCAAAAGTGCGCCAACCTACCGCGGCGACAAACCATTCACTAGCGGGCCAGTCTACATTGGCGCGATAGTCTGCCTGCTTTTCGTTCTGGGTTTGCTGATAGTCGAAGGCCCGTACAAATGGGCATTGTTGGCCGCCACACTCTTTTCGATAACGCTGGCGTGGGGACGACATCTTGCTCCGTGGAGTCATCTGTTTTTCGATTATTTCCCAGTCTACAACAAATTCCGCGCGGTAGAGAGCATTCTGATTGTGGCAGAAATAACCATGCCGCTACTCGGATTTTTGGCGTTAAAAACCATTTCGGAGAAAAAAATTGATTACAAACGGCTGCTCACCATGCTCGGCATTGCCACGGGAATAACGGGCGGCATCTGCCTGATTGTGGCGCTTTTGGCTGGTGCTATTGATGTAACATCGGAATACGATGCCAGTATCAAAAGTCAGTTGCCCGAGTTTGCCTACAATGCCATTTTGGCAGAGCGCACAAGCATGATTCGCAGCGACGCATGGCGCTCGTTGCTGTTTGTGCTGATGGGCGCAGGACTCATCTTTCTCTACGCAAAAAATCTCTACCAAAAATCGCAACCCAAAGCTACAGTTTGGTTTGGCGTGGCACTCACTGCGCTGATTTTGACAGATTTGTGGACGGTGGACAAACGCTACTGCAACAACGACATGTATGTGAGCCAAAAAGAGCTGGAGCGCCCATTCGAGATGAAACCGTACGAAAAAGAGCTGCTGCAAGACAAATCGCATTTCCGCGTGCTGAACCTTTCGGGCAGCGCATTCAACGAAGCGCGAACTAGTTATTATCTGAAATCGATTGGCGGATATTCGGCAGCGAAATTGCGTCGTTATCAGGATTTGATTGACGAACATCTGGTGCCAGAAATGGGACCGCTGATGACTGCCGTGGTGCAAACGCAAGGACAATTGGAGCAGTGCGCTGGCGACAGCCTCTTCCCCGTGCTGAACATGCTAAACATGAAATATGCCATTGTGCCGTTGCAGGGCGGGCAACAAATTCCTGTTGAAAATCCGTATGCCATGGGCAATTGCTGGTTTGTGAACGATGTGCAACTTGTGGGCAATGCCAACGACGAGATTGCAGCGCTCGACCACATCAATCTGCACACCACCGCCGTGGCCGACAGCGCATTTGCCGAGCAATTGCGCCTCGACCAATACGACATTACGCCACTCATGGCATTCGACGAAGATGAAATTCAGTTGACAAAATACACGCCGAAACGCATTGATTATCAGGCACAAAACGAGCAAAATCGCGTAGCAGTATTTTCCGAAATCTACTATCCATACGGTTGGCACATTTACCTGACCGATGGCGAAGGCAACCTCAGAAACGAGCTGCCGTTGGCACGCGTCAACTACATGCTACGCGCAGCGGTGATTCCCGCTGGCACACACACGCTCGCCATGGTTTTCGACCCAGAGAGCGTACACAAAGGCAACACGCTGTCGCTAATTTGTTTCGGCATTTTCTGCGCCACACTGGTTGCTGCCATCGCTATGGAAATAATCAAACGCAAAAAAGCGAAAGCAACGATTTGCGAAAAATAAAATCAAAGAAAATGCGCATAGTAATTCTTGGCACGGCATATCCCTATAGGGGCGGTTTGGCGGCATTCAACGAGCGACTGGCCTACGAAGCGCAGGCGGCTGGCGACGAGGTGGAGATAGTAACTTTCACCTTGCAATACCCCGATTTTCTATTCCCCGGCAAGACGCAATACAGCGATGCGCCCGCGCCCAAAGATTTGAAAATTCGCCGTTTGATGAACTCCATCAACCCATTTTCGTGGATTCGCACGGCACGCGAGATCCGAAAAATGCAGCCCGACCTACTAATCATCAAATTTTGGATTCCACTGATGGCGCCATGTTTGGGCTCGATTGCGCACATTGCAAAACAAAGCAGTGTACGTGTAGTTTCGGTGCTCGACAATGTTATTCCTCACGAACCAAAAAAATGGGATAACTTGCTAATTCGCTATTTCATTCGCAGTGTTGATGGATTTGTAGCCATGTCGGAAAGTGTGCGTCAAGACTGTTTGCACTTTTTGAACAAGAGAAAACCAATGCAAGTGGCATTCTGTCCGCATCCGCTGTACGATAATTTTGGAGAGCCAACAGACAAAGCCGAAGCGCGCAAGCAATTAGGATTGCCCGCTGCTGGAAAAATTCTGCTTTTCTTTGGTTTCATTCGCGATTACAAAGGGCTTGATTTGCTGTTGCGCGCCTATGCCGATCGACGTCTGCAAAAAGGCGATGTGCATCTGGTTGTGGCTGGCGAATTCTACAACAATAGCGAAAAATATCATGCGCTCGAAAAAGAGTTGAAACTTTCGCAGCCCGTCATTTGGCACACCAATTTTATTCCCGACGACCAAGTGCGCGTCTATTTTTCGGCAGCCGACATCATTGTGCAACCCTACAAAACCGCCACACAGAGCGGTGTAACGCAAATTGCGTATCATTTTTGCAAACCAATGTTGGTAACGAATGTTGGCGGATTGGCCGAGATTGTTCCAAATGGCAAAGTTGGTTATGTAACGCCCGTCGATCCGCAAGCCATTGCCGATGCGTTGGCCGATTTCTGCGCCAACAAAGATTCTGATCGCTTCCGCGAAGGAATAGAGAAGGAACGGCAAAAATACTCGTGGAGTCGCATGCTTCAAACTATAAAATCAGTCTAGTTTTACGAATTTCTCGATATGATAATCCGAAGTAAAGCACCTTTGCGCCTTGGTTTGGCAGGCGGTGGCACCGATGTGTCGCCCTATTCCGACCTCTACGGTGGATCCATTTTGAACGCCACCATTTCGCTCTACGCCTACACCACCATAGAACCATTGGACAATGGGAAAATCATCTTTTCCTCGCCCGATGCGCAACTAGAAGAGATGTGCGATTCAGCCGAGACGCTTAGCACAGAAGGTTTTTTTGTGCTAGCACGTGGAGTTTATAACCGCATTATTCGCGATTTCACACACAAGCCGCTCTCGTTCCGCATAACTTCACATGTCGATTCGCCCGCTGGCGGTGGACTTGGTACAAGTAGCACACTGGCAGTTAGCATTTTAGGCGCATTTGTTGAATGGCTACACTTGCCACTTGGCGAATATGATATTGCGCATTTGGCATACGAAATAGAGCGCGTCGATTTGGCAATGGCCGGCGGAAGACAGGACCAATACGCTGCAACTTTCGGCGGATTCAACTATATGCAGTTTTTGCAGGATGACAAAGTGATAGTCAACCCGTTACGCATTCGTCAACGCTATCAGGACGAATTGGCGCACAATCTGCTGCTCTACTACACGCAAACCTCGCATGTGAGTGCACAAATCATCAGCGGACAAATAAACAATGTGCGCAACAACAATAATTCGTCGATTCAAGCCATGCATCAACTCAAAGAACAAGCCATTCGCATGAAAGAAGCTTTGCTAAAAGGCCAGATCGACGACATCGGCGAAATTCTGAATTTCGGCTGGGAACAAAAGAAAAAAACTGCCTCGAACATCAGCAATGCTCTGCTCGACGACATCTATCGCGTAGCAATAGAAGCTGGCGCAACTGGCGGAAAAGTGAGCGGTGCTGGCGGCGGCGGATTCATGTTTTTCTACTGCCCAGGCACAAATCGATATGGCGTGGAACAGGCACTGCAACAGCATTTTGAAGGACAAGTTCGTCGCTACGAATTTACTCAAGAAGGACTTAAAACTTGGACAATATGATGGAAAACGAGAAAATAATTCGCCAATGCATAACCGACAACATCACAATTCGCCAAGCCATTTTAGCCGACGAAGCGTTGCTCGATAGGGTTGAAAAAGTAGTAAAAGTTTTGGTAAATGCTCTTCGCAGCGGTCACCGCATACTTTGGTGCGGTAATGGCGGCAGCGCGGCAGATGCACAGCATTTGGCAGCAGAATTGTCGGGACGTTTCTACTACGACCGTCCTCCGCTCAACTCGGAGGCAATGCACTGCAACACGTCATACCTCACGGCCGTAGCAAACGACTACGGCTACAACCTCATCTACTCACGCATGATCGACGGTTCGTGTCAAAAAGGCGATGTACTGATTGGCGTCTCCACCTCCGGAAATTCGCAAAACATACTCAATGCCTTCGAAAAAGCGCGCCAACTTGGAGTCATCACTGTGGCAATGACAGGCGAAACAGGAGGCAAAATGCGCACAATAGCCGACTATCTGATCAATGTGCCATCGACCGACACGCCACGCATTCAAGAGTGTCACATCATGCTTGGGCATATCATTTGTCAACTAGTAGAAGCGGCTATGTTTCCACAACCCTCCAAATAAAATTCCAATGTTCTCTGATGTGGTGATATTAGCGGGCGGATTAGGGACGCGTTTGCGCTCTGCAATTGGTATAAATCTACCCAAGCCCATGGCACCAGTTTCTGGCAAGCCATTTCTGGCATACATTCTCGATCATTTATCAGCTGTCGGAGCAAAAAAAATCGTCCTAGCCGTAAGCTATCACCACGAAGTGATCGAAGCCTATTTTCGCCATCAATATCGAAATATGCAAATTACCTACTCCGTTGAAGATACGCCACTCGGAACGGGCGGAGCTATTTGTCAAGCCGCAGAAAAACTAGAGTCCAACGATTTTCTCGTACTAAATGGCGACACCCTATTTCATATCGATTTTGAAACGTTCTACACCTTCCACAAAAATCAAAATGCTCCGATTTCGGTAGCATTGCGCAAGGTCGACGACACATCGCGCTATGGCTCAGTCGAGATAAATGGAACAAAAATCACAGCATTCAACGAAAAGGCCAAAAGCATTGGCGCAGGACTTATCAACGGTGGCATTTATGCGATAAATCGTGTGTGGCTACTGCAGCAAAAGCAACCACAAAAATTCTCTTTCGAGCGCGATTTGCTGCAAGCTCTTGCGCAAAAACAAATTTTCAACGGAATGCCATTTGCGAACTATTTCGTCGACATGGGCATTCCCGAAGATTACCAACGAGCCAAGCAAGAAATTCCGCAACGTTTTCCGCACGATAGATTTCTATTTCTCGACCGCGATGGTGTGCTAAATAAGCGTATCGTTGGCGACTATGTGCGCAATCTACAGCAATGGCAATGGTTGCCAAATGCCAAAACAGCAGCGGCACTACTATCGCAACATTTCAAGTACACTTTTGTGGTGTCAAATCAACAAGGAATAGGCAAAGGTCTGATGACAATGACCGATGTAGAAACAATTCACAGGCAGATGCGCCGCGAGATTGATGAAGCGAACGGACACATCGACAGAGTTTATGTCTGCCCATCGCTAGAAAAGGTAAACGACCCCAACCGCAAGCCAAACGTCGGCATGGCTCTGCAAGCGACAATCGATTTTCCAGAAGTCAGCCTAAACGATAGCCTGATGATTGGCGACAGTCTGAGCGACATACAATTTGGCTGGCGATGCGGAATGCGCTGCATCTACCTGACCAACGGCAACCCAATTCCTACCGAAATAGCCGACTACACCGACCTCTTTTTTGAGAATTTGGCAGCTGTACCAGTAAAATAATACTCGCAGAATAATTTTCAAATTACCAACGAAAAATTTTCAAATGTATTGCAGAAAATTTTCAATTCTCCTGACAAAAATTTTCAATTCTCGAACACAACACACTAATTTTCAATAACTTACAACACAAGTCTTTATTCTTTATTCTTTATTCTTTATTCTTTATTCTTTATTCTTAACTCCTTACTCCCAAACTCATTCACCACCGTAACCAAATGGCATGCCACCACGCCAGCAGTCTCGGTGCGCAAGCGGCTCTGACCGAGCGTAACGGCAGTAAAACCCTGCTCAATGGCGAGATTCACCTCTTCTCTGCTGAAATCGCCTTCGGGACCGACCATCACCACCACATCTGAAGCAGGCGGACAGACATGCAGCAAATGCGGCTTTTCGCCTTCGTAACAATGCGCGATGAAACGCTGCGGTTCACGCACTGCGCGCAGAAATTCATCACAATCGACCATAGCATTCAGGCGCGGCACTTGGGCTTTGTACGACTGTTTCGACGCCGCCACAATTATCTTCTCGATGCGCTCGGGCTTAATCAACCTACGCTCCGAAAAACGACAGCACAACGGCGTAATCTCATCGACGCCAATCTCGGTGGCCTTCTCCACAAACCACTCGAAACGATCGATATTTTTCGTTGGAGCCACAGCCAAATGCAGTCGAAACGGGCGTTTGCCAAAATCGTGCCGAACCGAAAGAATCTCGACCTCGGTATGTTTGGCATGAGGCGCCACAATGCGCACCTCGTACAAACTACCAATGCCATCGATAACATGCGCCACATCGCCCGTCTGCATGCGCAAAACCTTAGCACAATGCGCCGATTCCTCCTCGGGCAAAAAAGGATTCGAAAGAATATCGGGAGCGTAAAAAATAGTCATAACAACTGAAAATAGGGTGTAAATGATTGCAAAATTACATTTTTTTCGCCAAAATAATTCGGAGATAAACAAATAATGTGTACTTTTGCAGAAAATGTACGCACCATGAAACGCACACTATTTTTCACTCTTCTAGTCGCTGCCGTTTTTTCAGCCTGCAACCGCACCGAAAGGCAATACAACGCCATTGTCGAAACGCTGAACCTGTCCGTCCCGCTCGAACTCGGAAACATTGCAAAAGCGCACGACATGATAATCGACGCAAGCGACATGGATTCCGTGCAAGTGGCGAATTTGCAGGAATTGTTCATCAACTACATATACGCCAATGCCGACATGCAGCAGGGTTTGATGCAAGAGGCCTACAGCGCCGCATTGAGCATGCCAAACGACACGCTGCTGCTCGATTCGCTCGAAAATGTGATGGACGGAATGCGCCATTACGGACTGCTGATGTACGCCTCCGAAGGCGAAATAATAACGCACACCATGCCCGCCTACATTGCCGAAGCATTCGACAAATATCTGACGCCATCGGAACGCGACATGATAAAACTGACGGAGATTGAAGTGGAATCGCCATCGGTTACCGACGAAGGCGTGATTGTGACGAACGAAGAACTGGCGCACCGCCTGAAACTCTGCGACTACATGCTAGCCGCCTACCCCAACGACCAAATGACCGCCGAAATAAAAGCGTGCCAAGAGCATTATCTCATTTGCTTGTTGCTTAACGCTGATAATCAGCAAGATAGCACACTACAACAGACCATCGAAGCCTATATTGAATCGTATCCCGACGCCGCAAGCACACCGTTGTTGCAGCATTTTCTGGAGATTGCAAACCAGCCAACCGCCGATCACAAAAAATTCATCGAACAAAATATCCTGAACAATTAAACAACTCAACGATTAAACAATTCAACAATTCAACGATTAAACAATTCAACGATTAAACAATTCAACAAATGTACACTTGGTTTTCTGTTAAAGTAAAATTCGACCGCCAAGGCGAAGACGGTCTCCTAACAAAAGTTACCGAACCTTTTCTGATAGATGCAATGACATTTACCGAAGCCGAAAATCGCATTTTGGCGGAAGTGAAGCACTATTCCACCACGGGCGAGATTGAGATTGCCGACATTCGCAAGACAAAAATTTCGGAATTGTTCGACAACGACAGCGAAGAGGCCGACAAATGGTATCGCTGCAAAGTGAACTACCTCGCGCTCGACGAGAAAAAAGGCATCGAGAAAAAAACGGCGCAAATAATGATGGTGAAAGCCGCCAACTTCAAAAACGCTGTCGACACACTCATCGAACGCATGCGCGGCACGCTGGGCGACTACGAAATAGCCACCATTACCGAAACCAACATTCTAGATGTGCTGAAATTTATGCAGCCCAACGAAGAGGAAGCGAAATAGGGAATTTCAAATTTCAAGTTTCAAGTTTCAAATTGCTCATTGAACAATTCGCGAACAATTGGGTAATTGGGTAATTAGATAATTGGAAATGGATATCCGCGACAATTTGCAACAGATTCGCAGTCAGATTCCGTCTGGCGTGCGGTTGGTTTGCGTGTCGAAATTCCACCCTGCCGAAGCCATTCAAACTGCCTACGACTGCAGCGAACGCGCGTTTGGCGAGAGTCGTGCGCAAGAGCTCACCGCAAAACACGCCGTGCTGCCCGCCGACATCGAATGGCACTTCATAGGGTCGCTGCAGACCAACAAGGTGAAACAAGTTGTGCCGTTGGCAACGCTCATTCACAGCGTCGATTCCGAGCATCTGCTAGCCGCCATCGACCAATGTGCCGCCAGTAACGACCTGATAGCCAACATATTACTCGAAATTCACATAGCACAAGAAACCACCAAGCACGGTTTTCTGCCCGACGAGGCGCGCGCTTTCATTGACGAACAATGCTGGCTGCAATACCCGCACACACGCCTCTGCGGTCTGATGACCATGGGCACGGCCGACGCCAGCGAAACAGAGACGCGCCGCGAATTCCACCGCATGCGCTCGCTGTTCGACGAACTAAAAACCGCATGCGCACTGCCCCACTTCACCGAGCTCTCCATGGGCATGAGCCACGACTTCCGCATCGCCATCGACGAAGGAAGCACCATCGTTCGCATAGGCACCGCCATTTTTGGCGAGAGAACCCCACAAGATAGTTAGGAATTAGGAGAGAGGAGAATTATAAATTAAGAATTTAGAATTAAGACATTGCCTACTGCAATTTGTCATGGTCTGTAGGGACGTGGTGCACCGCGTCCCTACTGTCGTTATTGTGTGGCAGTGCGTTATGTTTTGGCAGTCTGCTGTGGACTTCGTTGTGCTGTATTATTAGGATTTGCAATCCGAGAAAATGGGCGAATAATCATTCGCCCCTACAATTCCACATTTGCAGCAACCCTACTTTTAACTTTCAACTTTTTTCAAAAAAATCTCCAACACTGCCACATTTTGGCAGTCACACTATATAATTTTGCGGTGTAATTACTAACACATCAAAAACAAGGAGGCATTATGAAAAACACAACTTTTGTCGAAAACGATCTTCAAATCGTCAGCAATCTTCCTGAAAATGAGGAATTTACAAGTCTTGGACAGTACGACTACAATCAAAAAACAAACGAAATTATCTTTTTTATGACAGGACAAAACGACTACACGCTTTCTCTGATCGAGAACGAGAAAGCAAAACGCGCGCTGCTGCTGGCCAAATTGGCAGAACAAGAAAAAGAGGAACTTGTGAAAAAAGGTTACATCAAAAAAGTGACGGTGAAAGTGCTAAACGGCTACGCCACACGCTACATTCCAGTCGAAAAAGCGGCATAATCACCACGCATAATCACCACGCATAATCACCAAAAAAAACGATGTCTCGGCACTGTTCGGGGCATCGTTTTGCCTTTTGTAAAGCGCAACGAGCCACATTCGAAAAA
>CAVFDI010000028.1:0-22420 GCA_963621145.1 Paludibacteraceae bacterium
CCTTAAAACTATTTTGCTGGAATGGCAAATATGCTGGCGTCGATAGTGCTGTTCAGTTTGTAGTCGGTCATGGTGTAGAGCGTGCTATTGCCCGTAAATTCGTCCATTTGCATGCTATGCAGGCGACCATCGGCTTTGTTGTAGCGAAGCACAATTTTTTTGTAGCCGCGCGCCACTTTCTTTTTGGCGGTGAGCGTTACAATGTTGTGTTTTGCGTCGCTCGAAATGCTTATTTCGGCATTATTTTCGGTCGAAAGCGTGCGAATTTTGCCCTGAATGCAATAAAGCAGCGTGTTGCTCAGCGCACGCATTGGTGCATTTTTTTCGGTGTCGAAATGCATTTTTTTGCCGCTGCGCACCATATAGATTTTGTTGGCGTTTATCACAAAACATTCGCCGCTTGGCTGCGTGTAGTGCTGCGCCATGCAGTTGTTGGCTTTGTAGTAGAGCGTGCCAGCCGAGTTCTTTTTTGCGCCTGTGGCAGCCACCGTTTTCACTTGCGTGAAAGGTGCGACGAGCGTCTTAACGCTGGCGTTGGCTTTCTCTATTTGATCGAGAACTGCCTGATTATCAGCCAAAACGAACGTGGAAACGCACAAAAGTGCTGCCAAGCAAATTTTTTTCAGGATTTTCATATTCGTTTTTTATGAATAAAGTCCGCCGTTAATCGAGATGCATTCGCCAGTGATGTAACTTGCCTCGGGCGAAGCCAAAAATCCAACGAGATTGGCAATCTCTTCGGGTTCGCCAAAGCGGTTCATTGGTATCTGTTTTTTCAGTTCGGCCTCGTCGAGTCCATCAACCATATCGGTTTTGACAAAACCAGGCGCCACGGCATTCACGGTAACATTTTTGCGACCGATTTCTTGCGCCAAAGCCTTTGTTGATGCGATAAGTCCGCCTTTTGCAGCCGAATAGTTGCACTGTCCTGGCAGACCTTTCAAGCCCGAAAGCGAAGCCATGTTCACAATGCGACCATATTTGTGGCGCAGCATGGGCGTGAGCAGCGGACGCGTAACATTGTAGAACGATATCAAGTTGGTATTCAGCACTTTAATGAAATCTTCAGGTTCCATGAAGACCATCAGATTGTCGCGACGAATGCCTGCATTGTTCACCAAAACTTCGATGTAGGCGTCGGCGTGAGCGGCTTGCCACCCTTCGAGCGCAGCCACACTAGCGGCATTGTTGCTGACATCGAATTTGAGCAGTTCGCCATCGCTACCAGCCTCGCGCACGAGTTCGAGCGTTTTTTGCGCCTCGGCATCGTTGCTCATGTAGTTGATAACCACTGTGTAGCCCATTTTGGCCAATTTAACACTAACAGCGCGTCCAATGCCGCGGCTGCCTCCTGTAACTAATGCGTATTTCATATCAATTATCTAATTATTTGATTTCCAATTATTTAATTTATTTTGTCGCAGAAAACTGTGACTGTTGACTATGACTTCGCGTTATGCGTTGTGAATAAAATAAAATCAAAAATTTACCTCATTTACCATCACCGTGCGTTAAACTCATCAACTTTTCAACTCATCAACTAAAATTTTTGCATATCGCAAAGGCGTTTGTAGTAGCCGTTAAGTTTCAGCAGATCGTCGTGTTTGCCGCGCTCCACAATGCGTCCTTCGTGCATCACACAGATTTCGTCGGCTTGGCGAATGGTCGACAGACGGTGCGCAATGACTATGGTTGTGCGGTTTTTCATGAGCGATTCTAGTGCATTTTGCACAAGTCGTTCGCTCTCGGTGTCGAGTGCCGATGTGGCTTCGTCGAGAATGAGAATTGGCGGATTGCGCAAGATGGCTCGTGCTATGCTTATTCGTTGGCGCTGACCGCCCGACAGACGGCAGCCGCGGTCGCCCACATTGGTCTCGTAGCCCTGTTCGGTAGCCATGATGAACTCGTGCGCATTGGCAATTTTTGCAGCAGCCACCACCTCTTCCATCGTGGCCGATTCAACACCAAAAGCGATGTTGTTGAAAAACGAATCGTTGAACAATATGGCCTCTTGGTTCACATTGCCCATGAGGCTGCGCAGCGATTTCAGGTCGAGATCGCGCACATCGTGTCCATCGATGCTGATGCTGCCTTGGTTCACATCGTAGAAGCGTGGAATTAGGTCGACTGTGGTCGATTTTCCAGAGCCTGACTGCCCTACTAGCGCCACCGTTTTGCCTTTGGGGCAGACGATGTCGATATCTTTCAAAATCCAATCTTCGCGATATTTGAACCAAACATGATCGAAACGAATTTCGTTGTTGAACTCGCTGATTTTCAGCGCATTTTCGTTCTCTTTCAGTGGATTTTTGGCATTCAAAATTTCGTCGACGCGCTGCAGCGATGCCATGCCTTTCTGCACGCTATACATGGCTTTCGACAGGTCTTTGCACGGCGCAATGATGCTGTAGAAAATGACAAGATAGTAGATGAATTCGGGTGCCGAAATGCCGCCTTGTCCCGTGAGAATGAGCGATCCGCCGTACCAAAGCAGAATGGCAACAACCACTGTTCCAAGAAATTCGCTCACTGGGTGCGCCAGCAAGTAGCGGCAATTGATGCGATTGAAAGTGTGACGAATGCGTTCGTTGAGGGCGGCAAAGCGCGCACGCAGTTTGTCTTCGGCCGTGAAAGCCTTCACCACGCGCAGTCCGCCGAGCGTCTCTTCAATCTGCGAAAGCAAATCGCCCGTCTGTTCCTGACCAGTGAGCGAACGGCGTTTGAGCGAACGACCAATTTTTCCGATAAGAAAGCCGCTGAAAGGCAGCAAAAGCAGCACAAAAAGTGTCAGTTTCCAACTCAAGGCGAACAAAACCGTGAGATAGACCGCTATCATTATCGGGTTTTTGAAAATCATCTCGAGCGAACTCATGATGGAGGCTTCAATCTCGCCCACATCGCTCGTCATGCGCGACATGATGTCGCCTTTTCGCTCTTCGGTGAAATAGCCAATTGGCAGTTCCACAACTTTGGCATAGATTTGGTTGCGCAAATCGCGCAAAACGCCCGTACGCACAGGCACTAGCGCCGCCGAAGCTAGATAGGTAGTACCAGTTTTCAGCAGCGTCATCACTATCAGAGCCACACCAAGCCACATGAGCGCAAGCGGTGCGCCCGAGTTGGCAATTATCTGCTCGATGTAGAAATAGATATTGTTTTTTGCGGCCGAAACCAATTCGCTTGCGCCAGCACAATCGCCCCACGAAATGTAGGCATGCGAGCCAGTCTCCATTCCGAAAAGAATTTGCAGAATTGGAATGATGGTTGCAAACGAAAACAGACTGAAAATGGTTGCAAGAATATTGAGCACAAACACCCAAATGACATAACTGCGATAGGGCGGCACAAATCGGCGCAACAGAGTGAAAAGACCTTTCATCGAGGCTAAAGCGATTTTCTGGTTTTAAACTGCAAGTAAGTTCTAAAAATTCTTGCAAAGATAATACTTTTTTTTGACAACAAAAAAAGGACGCACTCAGTGTGCGTCCTTATGCTTTAAATCAATGTTTTCTGCGTTTTTTGATAACAATCGGCACTACAATGCATGCTGCGATGAGCAGGAATGGCCAGAGGTAGACAATGCCGAGCAACGCTGCAGCGAACCATTGAAGACCAGTTTTCAGTGCGTTGCCAATCAGCGAACCGCTGCCCTCCACTGCCACAGTTTTGGTCTCGTAGCACTCAATTTCCACATTGCTGTAGGTTACGCGATTGTCGAGGTAGCGCAGTTGACGCTCGGTCGATTCTATATCGCTGCGTAGCGTGTTCATCTCGCGCTCAATCGACAAAATATCGTTCATGCTAGTGGCTTTGGCGAGCAGTTGTTTGTAGCGTTTTTCGAGTTCGCGCTTGTTTTCGAGCCGCGTCGAAAGGTCGATGTAGTTGGTGGTAACATCTTCTTGCGACACACTTTTGCTCTCCACACGCATGGCTCCGCGCTCGATGGCAGCAATGAAAGTGTCAAGTTTTTCGGCTGGCACGCGCACTGTGATGTTGCAGCTCACGCGGGTTTCGCCGCTGTTGGTGCGCTCGTCGTCAATCAAACCATCGACGCTTGCCACCTGCGCCTCGATGTACGATTTGCTCTGCTCCACGCTTTCGGTCTGGAATTTGATTTCGGCCGAACGGGTTATTTTTTGCGCAATTTCGTCGCTTGCCGAATTGCTAAACGATTCGTTGCTTACGCTCATGCGGCACATTGCGGGCGAATAGGCCAAAAGATCGCTCTCCTCGCTTACGGCATTTTCAGAAGATTTTGAACAACTTGCAAGCAGCGCAACAGCTGCCAATGCAGCCAAAAATTTTGTTTTCATAAAAAAGAAGATTTGAAATGATTAGAGGTAGGTTCTAAAAATTCTACGCTTTTATATTTTTTTCTTTGGCAAGTTTTTAAATGCTTTTGCGGTTTTAATCGCTCTTTGCGGATTTTCGTTTCTAATCGGCATCTTTTTCGTCTTTTCTCAGTTACAGGACACCCTGCTCCTTCGAAAATCCCAAAAATCTGCTCGATTATAATTCAAAAATTCTTGCAAAGATAATTTTTAGAACCAACCTAGGTTAATGTTGCTGCAAAAATCGTTCCAAAAAAGGCTTGACAAATTATCGGCTGTAAGTTCTAAAAAAACAGTACCTTTGCAGTCATGAACGCTGAAACTCGACAGTTTGTTTTTTCGCATCTGCACGACGATGTGCGTCAGTTGGCATTGCAGAAATCGCCTGCTGAGGTCGATTTGCGTTGTGCGCTGCAGCAGATTGAGGCGCGACAACTTTTGGCCGAAAAAGTGCCGAGTTGGGCTACGAATGCCGACATTGAGTTTCCTCCGCGCCTGTCGGTTGAGCAATGCTCGTCCGAAGCCACAGCGCGCTACAAAAGCGGTCTGCTCAGCGGTAGCACTTTGGTTGATTTGACGGGCGGCATGGGCATCGATTGCCATTTTCTCTCGCAAAATTTTGCCACGACCGATTATGTTGAACGCGAGCCGCATTTGGTTGAATTAGCAACTCGAAATTTTGCCGTTTTAGGCGATAAAATAACCACGCATCTTGCTGATAGTGAGACGTTTCTGCAGTCGATGGACGAGGTTGATGCCATTTTCATCGATCCAGCGCGACGCGATGCCGTTGGGCGCAAAACCGTATCGATAGCCGATTGCACACCCAATGTGGCTGCGTTGCAAAATCTGCTTCTGCAAAAGGCAAAGCGCGTGTTGGTGAAACTCTCGCCCATGCTCGACATTGCCCTGCTGCAGCGCGAATTGCGACACATCAAGCAGATTCATGTGGTGGCAACAGGCAACGAATGTAAAGAGGTTTTGGCACTTTTGGAGCGTGATTTCGTGGGCGAACCGACCATTTTTGCCGTAAATCTGCCCAACGAGCCATTTTGTTTTCTCATTTCAGAAGAAAAAAATGCAAAAATCGAACTCGCCACATCGCTCGGGCGATACCTCTACGAGCCGAATGTTGCACTGATGAAAGCAGGCGCATTTCGAAGTGTGGCAGCGCATTATAGCGTGCGTAAACTGCACATTAACAGCCACTTATACACTTCCGACGAATTGATTTCCGACTTTCGAGGAAGAATTTTTCAGATTGATAATTTTGCGCCATTCGACAAGAAAATTGGCACAACACTTTTGTTGGGCATCAAAAAAGCCAATTTGGCAGTGCGCAATTTTCCGCTCTCGGTGGCAGAACTCCGAAAAAAACTTCATCTGACCGATGGCGGCGAGATCTATCTGTTTGCCACAACATTGGCAAATGGCGAGAAAGTTGTTGTAAAATGCAGGAAAGTTACAATGACCATTGACGAATGACTATGACCTCGGAGCCAATCGCAATAAATCATGCGTTTTATTCCATCAAATGCTCGAGAACGAAGAATAGTCCGAGCAGAATGAAAAGTGCGCCGACGCTCCAGCGAAACCATTTTCCGATATGGCGAATGCGGTCGTAGAAACGGCTGATGCTATCGTAACTGAACGCCAAAATCCACGCGACCAAAAGCACGGGAAGTGCCACTATAAGGGCAAAAAACACGACGTGCCACACATTAATGTTGGGTTGCGCCACCATGCCAAAAAAGAGCGCGGCGTTGGTCGGACAGAACGCCAGCGAAAGCACCGCCCCAAGCACGAACGAGCCAACAGCCGTTGGTTTCACGCGATTCTCAATTTTTTCGGAAAACGAGCCACCTTTGAAAGTAGGCAAAAAATCGGCAACAAACATCAGCACACCCATCAGCACAAGAAACGGCGCAAGCATCAACTCGCCATACTTCGAAAAAAAGTCCTGAATGTGCAGAATATCGGCACCACCCTGCAGCAGTAGCATGAGCGCAGCTCCCAGAATGCCAAACGCCAACGTGCGACCGAGCGTGTACCAAAGTCCGTTCAAGAAAACGCGCTTGGGGCTGTTCAAGTCGCGGCTCACATAGCCAATGGCGGCGATGTTGGTGAGAATGGCGCACGGATCAAGCGCAAAAACCAACGCCAGCATGAATGTGACCCACCACGGCGAGGAATTGGAAAATTCGGCAAGGATATCCATTTTTTAGTTGATAAGTTGAAGAGTTGAGAAGTTTGGCATGACAAATTGGTCAGCGGCAAAAAATTTCTAATTTCTAATTTCTGATTTCTAGTTATGTATTGCGCAAAGTCGTTGTCATTGCCAACAGTCATAGTTGTCTGCAGCAGACAATTAAGTAATTGAGAATTAGGTAATTAACTAATTATAACAGCAATTTTCTAGCCTCGTCTAGGTTCAAGTTTTTGCCAACGGAAACCACTTTTTCGTCGACTACGATGGCGGGCATGCGCCAAACTTTGTACGAGAGAATGGTTTTTACATCGGTGATTGGCTCCACGGTGATGTCGCTACCCTTTTCGGCTGCGGCTTTGCGAATGGCTTCGAGCGTGGCTTTGCAGCCCGAGCAATCTGTTTCGAGAAGAACTTTTATGGTCATTTTGGTATCGTTAGACGTTGAATTGTTAGTACAATTGGCAAAATTGGGCGTTGATCATTTTTTGCAGATCGGCAGGCGCAATTTCTACCTGAAGTCCGCGCATTCCCGCACTCACAAAGATGGTTTCGAAGGCTTGGCAACTCTCGTGAACGAAGGTTGGAAAATGCTTTTTCATGCCGATGGGCGAACAGCCGCCGCGAATGTAGCCTGTGAGTGGCAGCAACTCTTTCACAGCAATGAGGTCGCAACTTTTATTGCCCGAAATTTTTGCCGCCATTTTCAGATTTATCTCTTCGTTGCCTGGAATGACACAGACAAAATGTCCATTGCGATCGCCACAAAGCACCAAAGTTTTGAACACGCGCTCGATTGGCTCGCCTAGCTGATCTGCCACATGCTGCGCGCCCAACTCTACCTCGCCAGCATCGTAAGGGTGCAGCGTGTATTTGATTTTCTGCGCATCGAGCAGACGGGCAACATTGGTTTTCTTTGCGTTTGACATAAAAAGATGAGTAAAATCTAAAAGAATTGGCGAACCGTAAAGTTAAAGTATTGGTTTATTTCATCAACATTAAATGCTTAATACAGAGCAAATTACGTATCGTTTACTTTTCATTATTCATTCTTTATTTCCTCAAAAGAAATCCCTTCGAAAGCCATTTCCGTGAGTCGTTTTTTCAGGGCATCGGCCGACGATTGTCGCACTGCCACGTGCAGCGTGCAGACGTCGGTTTGCTGTTGCGACACGAGGCGCAGTTGCTGCTCTTTCACCAGCCGAAGCATGCGACTAAGTTGCGCATATTGGCAGGTGATGTTGAAACGCGATTCAACGACCTTTTCCACAATGTTGGAAGCCGCAATGGCTTCGGCAGCGGCAGTTTTGTAAGCAACCGCCAATCCGCTTGCGCCAAGTAGAATGCCGCCAAAATAGCGCACCACAATTATCAGCGTATCGGTCAGTTCGGTGGCGTTCAGTTGTCCAAGAATTGGTCTGCCAGCTGTGCCAGATGGCTCTCCATCGTCGTTGGCGCGAAAGTTAGTTCGTTCAGCGCCAAGCACATAGGCGTAGCAAACATGCCGTGCATCGTGATATTCGCGCCGTTTTTCATCAACCAAAACCTTCACCTCATCGGCCGACGCTACAGGATAAGCAAAGGCTAAAAATCGACTACCTTTCTCCTTGTAAACGCCCTGCGCTGGCGACGATATGGTTTTGTAGGTATCCATGTTTTTCGTGCTACGCGCTGTTTCTTTGTTGTAGTTGATGAGTTAGTTGAATACCTGTGAGATAAAATAACTTTCAAATCTTCAATTTTCAATTTATTAAGTAATTGAAAATTAGATAAATAGGCAATTAAAAACTCTACTCTCTGAAATAAACCCTTCTTACTCGTGGCGAAATGGACGTAAGTACTTCGTAAGGAATGGTGCCGAGCAGTTTTGCAAGCACCGAAATGCGCTGTTCATCGTTGAATATCACTACTTCGTCGCCAACTTTTGCGTTCAAACCCGTTACATCTACCATCAGCAAATCCATGCACACATTGCCCACGGTTGGTATGTGCTGACCTTTGTAGAGGAATGTGGCGTTGCCGTTGCCAAGTCGGCGATCGATGCCATCGGCGTAACCGAGCGGCAGCAGTGCAATTTCTGAATCTTTCGTTATTTTTCCGCGACGATTGTAGCCCACAGTGTCGCCCGCTTTCACAGTCTTCAGTTGCATAATGTGCGTGCTGAGCGAGCAGACGTTGCGCAGTTTTTCTTCGTTCACGCAGTTCATGCCCCACAGCCCGATGCCGAGGCGCGCCATGTCGAACTGATATTCCGAGAAACGCTCTATTCCAGCGGTATTGAGCGTATGTTTTATCACCGTATAGCCCAATCCGCGCTCGAGCATTTCGGCATTTTTGCGGAAAAGTTCAATCTGTTGCAGCGTGAAAGCGTCCATCTCGGGCGAAGGCTCGTCGGCAGCGGCAAGGTGCGAAAAAGTCGATGCCACACGCACACCATTCTGATTGCGCAGCAGCTCAATCACTTTGGGCAGATCGTCGGCTTCGAAACCAGCGCGGTGCATGCCAGTGTCCAATTTTATGTGTATCGGATAATCTTTCAGACCATGCTGTTTGGCCGCCGCAATCATCGTTTTCAAGAATTGGAACGAGCAAACCTCGGGTTCCAAATGATGACGAATGAGATGATGCAGCGCCGTTTCCATCGGGTCGAGGACGATTATCGGCAACTGAATGCCCGCTTGGCGCAACTCCACGCCTTCGTTCACAAACGCCACGCCAAGATAGTCGACGCCATAGTGCTGCATGGCTTGCGCCACCTCAACCGAACCGCTTCCGTAGGCCGATGCCTTCACCATGCACATCAGTTTTGTGGTTGGTTTCAGCTTCGAGCGGAAATAGTCGATGTTGTGAAACATGGCATCGAAATTTATCTCCATCACCGTGTCGTGAGCCAGCAATCGCAGGTGCGAAAGTATGAGATCGGGGTCGAATTCGGGCGCAATTTTCAGCAAAATAGCCTCGTTGTGAAGTGTTTGTAACTCGTCGGAAAGCAAAAAATCGTGCGTCGTCTGAAAAAACGATTTCTCCTGAATATCAAACAGTTTCGAGTGCGAAGAGAGTTCATTTCCAATGAAAATAACCCTATTCACAGATTTTGTTTCGATGGCTTGGCAGATGTTGGCGTAGAACATTTCGCAAACCACATCGTCGCCATTGATATCGCTCACTATGAGCGTGCGTTTCAGGTTTTGATTGGCCGATTGTTGCTCCATGAACCCGAGCGCATGCTTAGTGAGCGAGGTCAAGTCGGAGTCGTGCGTGTCGCGCACCAGCAAGCACCCGTTGATGCCCGCCTCCACCTCGAAACGTGGTTGTCGATTGTCAGTCATTTCAGATTAGTAGCAAGTCGCAAGAAACAAGTCGCAAGATTTGTTTTCTGCAAATGAAAAAAACAGCGCAATTAAATCAAAATTGAGCGGAGAGCTTTGTCGAGCCGTCAATCTTACTTAATTCTTAATTCACAACAGGTTTTCTGCGTTCAGATTTTCCTTTTCGATGTCGAGGAAATAGCGGTAAGTGCCGACTTTCAGTTCGTAGCAAGCCTCGGTGTCGCACACAATGATGCCGCGCGGGTGCAGTTGCAGCGCACTCACAGTCCACATTTGCGAAACGCCCTCTTCCACTGCGTGTTTCAGCGCACGGGCTTTGTTGTGACCGTTCACAATAATCAGCACTTCGCGAGCGTCGAGCACTGTGCCAACGCCCACGGTGAGGGCAGTTTTCGGCACTTTGTTCACATCGTTGTCGAAAAAGCGCGAATTGGCAATGATGGTGTCGGTAGTCAGCGTTTTTTGGCGTGTGCGCGATGCCAACGACGAACCAGGTTCGTTGAAAGCGATGTGTCCGTCGGGACCAATACCGCCCAAAAACAGATCGATTCCGCCAGCGGCTTTGATGCGTGCTTCGTAGTTGGCGCACTCGGCTTCAAGGTCGGCTGCGTTGCCATTCAGAATGTTCACATTCTCTTTTTTGATGTCGATATGGCGGAAAAAATTGTTCCACATAAACGAGTGGTAACTTTCGGGGTGCTCTTCGGGCAGACCGATGTATTCGTCCATGTTGAAAGTGATGACATTGCGGAACGAAACCACGCCTTGTTTGTTCAGGCTGATGAGTTCGCGATACATGCCAAGTGGCGATGAGCCTGTGGGCAATCCCAGCACAAATGGTTTTTGTTCGGTAGGTTTTGCTTCGTTGATGCGGCGAGCGACATAGCGTGCTGCCCAGCGCGAAACCTCGTTGTAATCGGGTTCAATTATGAGTCTCATTTTTTTGTTTATTTCTGATTTCTAGATTTCTGATTTCCAATTATTCTGCAACCACATTCGCATCAATTTTGTGAATGAGGCCTTGAAGCACAGTGCCAGGACCGAGTTCTTTGAAGTGATCGGCGCCATCGGCTATCATGTGGCGCACGCTCTGGCTCCAACGCACTGGACCAGTGAGTTGCGCAATGCTGTTTGCTTTTATCTCGTCGGGCGCAGTGTGTGGTTGCGCATCGAAATTTTGATAAACAGGGCAAATTGGCGTGTGGAACTCGGTAGCACGAATGGCAGTCTCCAATTCGGCGCGCGCAGGCTCCATCAGTGGCGAGTGAAATGCACCGCCAACCGACAATTTAATGGCGCGTTTTGCACCAGCGGCTTTCAATTTTTCGCAAGCGGCATCGATGGCCTCTACTGCGCCCGAAATCACAAGCTGTCCAGGGCAGTTGTAGTTGGCAGGAACCACCACGCCATCGATGGTTTTCACAATTGCTTCGACCTGTTCGTCGGGCATGGCAATGACGGCTGCCATGGTGCCAGGCTGCATTTCGCAAGCCTTTTGCATGGCTTGAGCGCGTGCGGCTACCAGTCGCAAACCATCGTCGAAAGTGAGTGCGCGAGCGGCTACCAAGGCCGAAAATTCACCCAGCGAGTGACCAGCCACCATATCGGGCTTGAATTCGTCGCCCAAAACCAACGCCGAAATCACAGAGTGCAGAAAAACGGCAGGCTGCGTAACTTTAGTTTGGCGCAGGTCGTCGTCGGTGCCTGCAAACATCAAATCGGTGATGCGGAAACCAAGAATCTGGTTGGCGCGTTCAAAAAGGTCTTTGGCCAGCGGCGACGACTCGTAAAGGTCTTTGCCCATGCCCACAAACTGAGCACCTTGACCAGGAAAAACGTATGCATTCATATTTTCAGAAGTGTTATGATTTTGAAATAACCTGCAAAAGTACGGAATTTGAACCAATCAGTAGCAATTTTGCCTCGATGAGTTATTAACAATGCAACGTAACAACTTGTAAGCCAGCATTTTGGCAACGTTCGATTATTGCCGTATTCTTTTCCGAAATCAGATGGAAATCGGCCTTGGGCAATGGCGCCGTGAGTGCATCGGCACAAGTGAATGTGGCATTTGGCAGATTGTAGTGCTGACAGAAAGCGACTTTTTCCGCATCATTATCAATACCGACAATGGTGCGATGGCGCGACAGCAGAGCCAACATCAAGCCTTCGGGCGCATAGCCGCAACCGAGCAATGCCACTGTAGCTGTGCGCGGAATTTGTCGGTCGAGGTCGGCGAAATAATCATTTTTTCTGGCTTTCAGGCGCAGTTTCAACTCTATTTCGGTCTCTTTGTAGAGCAGATGATGCCGCCAATCGCCACGGAAAAAGCAATTCTTGGGCGTATTGAACTCGTCGCAAAGCAGGTCGTACTGTTGCTGCAGATAGGTTCTGAAATTTTTGCTCCGTTCCTGATAAGTTGTGCCAAAAGTCGTATCGTCGTAAGCCACACGCGGCAACACACGCACCACCGAAATTCCCTGTTTCACGAGCAACGGCTGGCGTTTCGACATTATCATGCCATTGCCATAGTTCACTATCGGAACAATGTCGAGTTTGTGTTTTTCGGCCAAAAGGAATGCGCCCTTGTGAAAACGCTGCACTTGCAAATCAGTCGAGCGTGTGCCTTCGGGGAAAATCAGCACCGAATAACCTTCGGCAATGCGCTCAGTAACGATTTTATCGATTTCGTCCATGCCCAAATCGGAATGCATGTAGCCCGACATGCGCACCGCCCAACCAAAAAGCGGCGAATTCCAAATATATTTTTTGGTAACGACTACCAATTTTGGCACCATGCTAACAATGGCCGCTAAATCAATTACCGACTGATGATTGGCAATGATGATGGCAGGTTTTTCGAAGGTTTCGCCATTTTTTTGACGCATGTTATGCACATTGGGAACAAAATGATGCACACAGTAGAGCGACAATCGCGTAGCTTGACACATGACGTGGCGTTTCCAGCGCCAAGTCGACGGAATAATGATCACGACGAGAATGAAAATTTGCGTCAGCAGGCTCAGCAAAAGTAACACGACTAAGACATACGCCGAACGCAAAACATCGCCCAAGGCAATGGGCCAACCGCCTTTCGACACAGGCCAAGTGACGAGCCAGCGGAACAACAGCGGCTGCAGAATGTACGACACAAACACAACCACCAAAATGCCCAACAGCGACACCAACGCCAGCGAGTGCACCGCAGGGTGACGAGCAAAAAGCAGCGCGCCCATACCTATCACAGTCATCAGCGACGAGAAGAAAATGGCGTTTTTGTGCGCTGGGAGCATGCTTTTCCCTTCGCGATATTCGCTACGCAAGCCGTCGAGCACAAATATGCTGAAATCGTCGCCAATGCCGAAAATAAAGGTCGAAAGAATGATATTGACAATGTTGAATTCGATGCCGAAAATGGCCATAAATCCAAGAATGATGAACCAACTGATGAACATCGGCAGAAATGCCAGCAGCGCCAATTCTATGCGACCGTAGGAGATGAGTAGCACGCCAAAAATGAGCAGCGACGAGATGGCGAGAATCAGGTTGAAATCGTCGGAGATGGATTGCGCCGCCTGCCCAATGAAATAACTCTGATCGATGATGGCCGCCGTGGTTGCCACTTGCGCATAGAGGTCAGATTTTTGCCCATCGTCGACCCAAACCTGCGCCAACAGGCAAGTTTCGTCGCTTCCCCGCTCTATCAGACTCGAAAATGCCATAGGATGCTCGGCGCATTCGGCCAAAAGATCGTGCGGTGCGTATTTTTTGCCGATTATCTCGAAAAATTCGTCGAATGCATCTGCCGAAAAGCCAGCATTTTGTGCCGATTTCTTTACTTTTTCTGAAATCTGTGCAATTTTATCTTCCGAAAAATAGGCATTCCACCGTGCAATGCGTTCTGTTTGAACCGCATCGGTTGGCAAGAAATCGGCCGCCGACATAAATTTCTGCACCTTCTGCTCCGTTTGCGATTGCTGAAGAATGGCGGCTGTGGCGCGATAATCGTCCAAAGCTTGCGCATCGTTGCCGTGCGACACAAGCAAAACCGACACATCTTCGTCGGGACGATTTTGCAGACGTTGCCCAGCTTTCTCGAGGTGAGACGGACGATAGTAGATTTTCATCATGTCGTAGTCGAACTTTACATCGTCGCACTTAAACAAAGCCACCACAAAAACTATCAGCAAACCCGCTATCAGCCAGCGATTGCGGTCGTATGGGAAAGAATTTATCTTGTCGATAATCTGCATGGTGCGCCGCTTGGTTTGACACCCTTCGATGGTGAGAAAATGCGGCAAAAAGATGAGGCAAAACAGTGTTGTGCCAATCAAACACGAGGCGGCAAACAGGCCAAAATCCTGCAAAAGCGGCGAACTGGTGAACTGCAAACCTACAAATGCGCCAATGGTAGTGATGCTGCCAATGGTGAGTGGATAAGTCAGTTCGGTAATCACCTGACGAGCGTTGGAGCTATGCTCGGCGTGCGAAATCACATGCACCGAATAACTCAGCGCCACGCCCAAAATCACCGCTCCAGTGCCAATGGCGATGGCCGAAATTTGTCCCTGAATGAGAAATGCGCATGCTGCAGCAAACAATGCTCCATAGAAAACAGGCAAAATGAGCAGCAAAATGGTGCGTTTTCGCTTGAATGCCAGCAAGATAAGCGCGGCAATAACCACCAGCGCAATGTTCAACGTCACCATCAAGTCGCGCTGAATTTGGCGCGCATTGTAGGTGGCGATTATCGGCACACCATAACATTCGGCGGCAATGTTTTCGGTCTGATTATTCGCCGCCTCCAAACTCTCCTCGATGGCAGTGGTCAGTTCGTCGTTCAAGGCCGATGCGTTGCTGCCATCTTGCGAATCGATAAAGGCGTAAAGCGTCTTGTAATCGTTGCTGAAAAGGCGATCGTCGTACACCGCATAGCCATCGAACTGATTGAAATTTGAGAGTTTCGACAGTGTTTTTCCGCCCAAACCGAACGGATCGCGTAACACCACATCTTGCACGCCCACGCTCATTGGCGACATCAGATCGTTGTAGTTCTCGGCCATACGAGCGGCACAATTTTGCGGCAGCAGCATACTGTCGAGCGCAGTGTAATCGGCAGAATCGAGAAAAACGGGAAGATTTTGGTAGATGAAATTGATGGTGTTGTCGACCACCGAAATATCGATGCGCGAGTCGAGTGCCAAAATGTGCGCCGAATCGGTGCGTTGCCAAAGTTCGTCCTCGAAAATGTCGGCTGCAGCAATCAAATCGTCGGGCGTAACTTGCTCATTTTCAGCCGAGAAAAGAACGATGATGCGATCTTTTATCTTCAGATTTGCCAACACCTCCTGATTGCGTTGCTCTTCGCTTTCGGGCAAAAAATTGGAGATGTCGGTGTGCAGCCGCAGTTGCGACGCCAATACGCCCATCACCACCACCGAACCAATCAACAATGTCCACATCAAACCGCGATGCAGCCGCAAAAAATCGTATATTTTCAAAAAAAATCGAGTCATATTTTTTAGTTAGAAGTGAGGAGTGAGCAGTTAGAAGTGATTGCGGAATGCTGTAGAAAGCCAATTTGAAATTTTACCGCTTTCTAAACACGCTCAAAATCAGCCAAGTAATCAGCCACGCCACAATGCCAGCCAGCACGGCTAGCACGCACGCACCAAGCACATATTGCCAAAGGTTCACCATCACGCTATCGAAGGTTACTTCGCTGAACAACAGCGTAATAGGATTGCCAAGCAGCCAACAGCCAACGGCATAACTTCCAAACAGAATGAACGGAATCATGGGCGGCACACTGATGTTGCTCGCCACCACGGCCAGCAGTTTGTTGAGCCGCGCCACCTGCGCCACTCCCAACGCAATCCACATTTGGTAGCCCCACGCAGGCAAAATACCACAACAAACACCCAATCCCACGGCTAACGACATGCGTAGGTTGCTTTCGGGCGATTGTGTGATGTTGCGTTGCACAAATCGGCGAATGTTCGTCCAAGTGAGCGCACGCACAAATCGCCACGGATAGTAAAACAGTAACGCTATCAGCACCAAACAAGTGTTGAGCAGCGAAATGCGAGTAAAGTCGCGCCCAGGACGGAAATGCGAAACCCTTTCGCCTTCGGGTGGATAGTAAACACGAATGGGAATGTTCGCCACTTTCAAACCGCGCCAAGCCGCACGCACAAGCACTTCCACCTCGAATTCGTAGCGTTGGGTGATGAAGTGCGCCTGCATCAAGTTTTCGAGCGGATAGAGCCTAAAACCCGACTGCGTGTCGGTGAGTTTGATGCCCGTTTCGGCCCAATACCAAAAATTCGAAAAACGGTTGGCAAAGGTGTTGCGTTGCGGCATATTTTCGGCTTGCAGATTGCGTGCGCCCACCAGCAGCGTGTTTGGCATGCGCTCGGCTGCCTCCACAAACACGGGAATATCGTCGGCAAAATGCTGCCCGTCGCTGTCGATGGTGATGGCGTTTTTGTAACCAAGCCGCAACGCCTCGCGCAGACCTGTTTTCAGAGCGTAGCCCTTACCGCGATTTTTGGCGTAACCAATCACTCGCACTTCTGGGCGCAATGCCAAAAGTTCGGCGGTGCTGTCGGTGCTGCCATCGTTCACCACCATTATGTCGTCGGTATATTGGCGCACAGCGTCGATTACCTGCAGCAGCGTTTTTTCGTTGTTGTAGGTTGGAATCAACACCACGCAATGCAGTGCCGCAAGTCGTTCTTTTATGTTAAAGTTTTGGTTTAACAATTTATCGCAATTAGTTTTGTATCAAATAGTTACTTTTGTTGAATATCGAAAATTTTAGCATCGATCGATTGGTTGAATACAGGCTTTTCAAAACGATATTCGGTGAAATTGCCATTGGCCTCGTTCATCAGCAAAATCTGCAACGCAAGCGATTTTTTATCGAAAGTCAGCACCACATTGGCAAAATATTTCTTTGCCGAGCCGTCGAACGCAACAGTCAAGACATAGTTATTTTCGCCTTCCACAACGCTTATTTTTGTATTTCTACCAGTTTTCAATCGTTCATAATCGCCTACTACACAGGCAGTTAGTAATGTGCGCATCTGTTTCAGCATGGGATTACTCTGCGCATTGGCAGCGTTGCGTTTGCCGCCAACAATCATCACAAAGTCGTCGCCATTCATCAGCATTAAATCGCCCTGCGGACGGCTGTAGCGCATGCAAACTTTGTCGCTTTTTTGGTAGTAAAATCGTCCACTTGCGTTGATGTCGTTTTTCAACGCTTTTGCATGCTTGCGCTGTGTAAATTGGCTCTCGATGGTATTGATTTTCGCACCATTTTGTGCTATTTTCGTCAAAATCTCTGCCTCTGTTTCAGCAAAAATTGGCAGACTTACACAAATAAAAAATATCGATAAAACAAAGTTTAATCGTTTCATATTCAGATATTTACAATTTTATAGGCGTTATTTTTCAGCATTTCAATTGTCATTTCGAGCAATTGGTCACTTTCGGGGCGATCGTCGTGCAGCAGAACGATGGCTCCTGCATGCAGTTGGCGTTCGATGCGGCGTACCACTTTTTCGCGCGGCGTGCGACTGTTGGTGTCGTACGAGCGTATGCTCCAGCCAATGGTTTTCAAGCCTAATCGCCTCACTGCCAGACCGATATGCGGATTTGTAACGCCAAATGGAGGTCGAAAAATGTCTATTCGTTGTCCGCTCAACTGCTCCAAAAGTTCGCGCTCGGTGCGCAATTCGTCCATCACTCGCTTTGTGCTCATCAGCGGAAAAGTGCCACGGTGGTGCATGGTGTGCAGCCCAATGCGATGACCGTCGGCGGCTATTTGTCGCACCAAATCGGGGTTTTGCACTGCCTTGTCGCCAATCAGAAAAAATGTGGCATGAATGTTGTTTCGTCGCAAAATCTCAAGAATTTTCGGCGTTTGCACGGCATCGCAACCATCGTCGAAAGTGAGCGCCACTGCCCTTTCGTCGGTCGACAAACGGCACAACGCACGCACATACACGCCAAGCCGCAAACTGTACGACGCCGCAAACAACAGCGCAAAAATCAGGAGTAATATGGCAAGAAAATAATAACCCAATTATCTAATTTTCAATTATTTATTTAATCAGAACACCAAAAATCTTCAATTCTTCAAATTAGAAAATGATATTTTTGTTGGCAATTTTCCAAAGTAGCTATTATAGACGCAACCGCTTGATTTTCCGCTAGTTATAGCACCGAAAAGTTTGGCTGCGGAGGCAGTGTGGAATGTACCACAGTCGCTGTAATCGACCTCAACATTTTCCGGCAAACGATCGAGAAATTCGGGCATGAAAATCTGCGCCAGAGTGTCGTCTGTTTTGCTGTCGGAAAGCACAAAAAAGTATGCGCCCTCGCCTGCCGTGGCGTGTCGCCAAAGTCCCATGCGCTCCATAATTTTCAGTTGCGATGGCGTATTCTGATCGAATGCACCAAGTAGCACACAATGCGCTTCGCCGCTCTGAATCAGCAAAATAGCGTCAAGCAACGCACTTTCGAAACTGCGTCCGCGGTGCGTGTAAGTCATGTTGTAGCAGTGATTTTTGCAGAGCAGCCCAATCTGTCCGCCCACGGTGTTGAAGGTGGATTGTATGAACGGCGTTGGATTGAGCAGCGATTCGTCGTTTTCGATGAGTGTGCGCAGGAATTTTTCGCTGTCGTCCAAGCAACCGAAGCCCGTAGCAGTGATTATGGCGTCGATTGGCTGACTGCAACGCTGAACGCATGCCATGCCCACACTTACGCCAGTCTTCACCAAGCGACTCATGCGGCGGCGCAATGCAGCATCGGGAATCAGCATTTTTATGTCATCTGTCAGTGTTTTGTCTGATGTGGCGATGTTGATGTAAACAGGCTTTTCGTGCCAATTTTCGTCCGATTTCGGAGCATTTTTGCCAAAAATGAGCGTAGCACAATTGCCGCCAAAACCAAACGAATTGCTCATTACGGTTTGAAGATTTTTGCCGCTGACAAGCATTGTTTCGGGCTTCAAAGGCAGTTCGTGCATGGGTGTTTGGAAGTTCAGATTTGGCCAAATTTCGCCATGCTGAATGGACAAGAGCGAGAACACCGCCTCTATTCCGCCAGCGGCTGCCAGTGTGTGACCAGTGAATGCTTTTGTAGAACTGAACGGCGGAACGTTGTTGCCAAAAATGCGCTGCAATGCCGCTGCTTCGGAGGCGTCGTTGTTGCCCGTGCCTGTTCCGTGCACATTGATATAATCGATTTTGCCTGTTGATAAGTGCGCCATCTGCATGGCTTTGCTCATCGACAGAAAAGCCCCGTCACCACTTTGCGAAGTGGCAGTTTGGTGATGTGCATCATTGGTATTCGCAAAACCTAAAAGATAGCCGTAACTCTTTACTGATAAGCGTTCGGAGCATTGCATCACAACATAGCCTGCGCCCTCGCCAAGATTCAGTCCAGCGCGCGTGTCGTCGAACGGACGGCAGCGTTTTTCGTCCAAAATCATCAGCGATTTGAAGCCATTGAGCGTGAATTGGCAGAGCGAATCGGTGCCGCCAGCCACCACCACATCGAGCAGACCAGCCTGCAGCATACGTGCACCAAGCATTATGGCATTTGCGGCCGACGAACAAGCAGTCGAGATGGTTGTCGAAAAGTCGTTGATGCCGCAGTATTGCGCAATGGCAAGCGTGCTGTCGGCGCTATCGTGGTGCGCTGCAAGTCGCAAACGACCTTTGTTCGCATCGAGCATAAAGTCGCGATAGAAGCGCTCAGTCAGGTCCATGCCGCCAACCGAAGTAGACGAAATCAGCCCGATTTTGAGACCACATTTTGCATCAATTTCAGCATCGCAGAGTGCCTCTTTGGTAGCAAGCATACCAAGCAGTGACGTGCGCGAAAAGGTGGCATTTTCGGGCAATCCAAGCCGATTTTTCAATGCTGAATTGTCCATTTTCACCTCGCCAACAGGCACATGGTGATTAGTTTGAAACAGCCGCACACCGTCCAAACCGCTCTGCCCTGCCCGCAACGCCGCAAGATTGCTCTCGACACCCACGCCAAGAGCCGATACAACTCCTATGCCAGTGATTTTAATCACGAGATTTCTATTTTTTCCAATGTATCAAAAAAAAGCCGTTGCGACCTGCGTTTCGCTATTTCGTGCGATTTTTCTCGATGAACTCGGCCAACACGCGCACCGAAGCAAAATGCTCTTTGGCGGCTTTTGGTTCGGGCAATTTAATGCCGTATTCGCGTTCGAGAATCAAGATGATTTCGAGCGCATCAATCGAATCCAAACCCAAGCCTTCGCCAAAAAGTGGCGCATCAGTATCGATATCGGCGGGCGTCATCTCCTCCAAATTGAGCGCATCAATCAGTTGTTGTTTCAGTTGTTCAATCAGTTGTTCCATAATAGTATGAAAGTTTATAAAGTTGAAAGTCTATAAAGTGTGTAAAGTGAAAAAGTTATTTCTAATTTCTGGTTTCTAATTGTTTCTCAAAATTACTGCCGCAATTTTTGTTTCTAAGTTTCTATGTTTCTGGTTATTTGTTGAATCGTTTAATCGTTGAACTGTTGAAGCGTTTCGGACGCACTCGGTGCGTCCCTACAATTTGAAATCTGAAATTCTGAATTTTTGTGATAAGCGAGCGCAGTGCCAAACTCGTTTGAGCAATGCCGAGCGGAGCAAAAATCAAATAAAATTTGAAATTGCGGCTTCGCAGCATCACTGCTAACTTCTCACTTCTCACTAAAAATTCCTAACTCTTAATTCCTCACTCCTAATTTTTCTTGCTACTTGCTACTCATATCTTGCGACTTAAAAAATCAAATTTCGCAGTATAGTGGTCGCCAAGCAGTTCGCACCAACCAAGTATCACACGATCGGCAATGCCGCGCTGCAAAAGCATTTGGGCATATTGGCGAGCAAAACCATCGGGCGCATTTTGCACAAAAAATGTGTTTTCGCCTTGAATGTGATGCCTGATGCAAATTTCGCCACTCACAATGTTTGGCAGCGTGTAGACAAACACCGCTGGCGACGCCATTTCGTGCGCATTGAGCAGTTGCTGATGGCGACAATCGGTGTCGAGCGAGGCTGCATGATTTGCCAAAACAATGGCAGTTCGTGTTGCATCGTCCTCTAAATCAACATCTTGCAAAAGTTTTTCGGCAGCCACATAGCCCAATTTGCTCAAATCGTCCATCTTGAAAAATTTCATATTTGGCGCATTGAGCGATCTGTATTCTTCGCGGATAAATTCGGCAAATGGTCTATCTGAAGCCATTTTCACGCTGCGCAAAGTGTGAATCGGCACATTTTCTGATTTTTTTTCTGACACTTTTTCGCCCAAGCGAATGACCATCGCAGCATTGCAACCGCCAAAGCCAGAAGCGATTTTTAGGCAGCAATCGCCATGCGTAATTTGCTGATGTTCAGCCGAAACATCGATTGCGTAAGGCACGCCAAGCGTCTCGAAACCTTTTGTACCAAAAATGATTTTGTTGCGCAGTTGCCACACGCACAAAATGCTCTCGACCACGCCACAAGCACCAAGCGTATGACCAAAATAAGGTTTCATGCTGTTCACTGGAACGGCGAGCAAATCGCTGAGATTCAGGGCTTTACTTTCCATCTCGTCGTTGTAAACGGTAGCAGTGCCGTGTGCGCTCACAAATGCCAAATCGTCTTTTTCGATGTTGGCTTCGCGCATGGCATTTTGCATGGCGTAGTGCAGTCCATCGCCAGTACGCGAAGGTCCAGAAATGTGGTTTGCATCGTTGGTGATGCTGCCGCCAGCGATTGTAACTAGCTCATTTCCACGCAATTGCTCGTCGCACGAGAGCAAAACCGCGCCACACGCCTCGCCCATCGACAGACCATTGCGAGCCGAATCATAAGGTCGGCAGAGTGTTTCGCTCACCGATTTGAACGACTGAAAGCCCGACACCACAAATTTTGTCAGCAAATCGCCACCAACAACCAACACATGGCGGTAGCGCCCTTCTTCAATCAATCGCGAAGCAACAATGAGAGCCGAAACACCTGATATACAAGCATTTGAAATGAGAATTGGTTCGGAAGTGATGCCAAGAGAATCAGCAACTTTTTGGGCTAGATTTGGCAGAAAAACGCGTTCGTCGGTCAGACCATTCTCTTGCAAAAGGTCGATATTTCCTTTGGTCGACGAGATGACGAATCCGAAATCGCTACCCGCAAAATCGACCGACGACACCTGTTTTTTCACGTCGTTTGCCATCATCACCATCAACCTTTCGAGCGTCGTGAGTGCGCTGTTGCTGTAGATTTTTTCCCAATCGATGCGCCCAGCCATGAATGGTTCGTCGCAAATGGCGGAATCATTGTGGCGCACAACGCCCGAAACGTAGTCAAGAATGTGCCTAGCATTGCACTCGGTGCCCACGCCAAGAGCCGTTACCATTTGGTCGGCAACCCAATAAACAGTCGGTATTTGCTGATGGGAAGACATTGGTAAATTCTGGTTTCTAATTTCTGGTTTCTAGTTGTTTCTCAAAATTGCTACCGCAATTT
>CAVFDI010000029.1:0-22235 GCA_963621145.1 Paludibacteraceae bacterium
TGCGTGCCGAAGCGCCGGCCACCTATTATGCCTCTGCCGAAGGCAAAACGGGCGAGAACCTGCGCCAAGCACTCTACAAAATCATCAGCGGACACACCAATGTAGGCTACGACGGACTTTGGGAAGCGTACGAAACAACCGATGTAACCGCCGATGGCAAAGTGTGGGACATGTACTCCACTTGTAATTTTTCATTCAGTGATGCTGGTAGTAATCAGAAAAAAGTTTGCGATTGTTTTAACAGAGAACACTCTGTACCACAAAGTTGGTTTGGTAGTGGAAACATGAAAAGCGATCTATTTAATGTTTACCCAACAGATTGCCGAGTCAACAATTTTCGAGGAAACAATTCCTATGGAGAAACCTCAACACGAACCAATATCGACAATGATAGTAGAGCATTGGGATATTTAGGGACTAGCAATTTCAGCGGTTACAGCGATAAAGTATATGAGCCCGCCGACCAATACAAAGGCGACCTCGCACGTAGCGCATTCTACTGCGCCACCGCTTACGCCAGCAACGCATCAAGTTGGGGAAGAACATTTGGCAGCACCAGCGGATTGAGTTCCTATGGCGTCAATCTGTTTATGAAATGGCATCGCAACGATCCAGTTTCAGAAAAAGAGACTAACCGCAACGACGCCGTTCAAGCCAAACAAAAAAACCGCAATCCATTCATCGATCACCCAGAGTTGGCGGAATACATTTGGGGCAATAAAAAGGGTCAAGCGTGGTATAGCAGCAGTTCAACTGCCATCAGAACAAGCACCATTGCTGGATTGGAGATTTACCCAAATCCTGCAAAAGATTTTGTGACCATCACTGCCGAAACCGACGAAATCAGTTACTCAATTGTTTCGCTTTCGGGGCAGATATTTGCTCAAGGCAACATCACTTCGGGACAAACCATCAGCCTCGAAAGTCTGCAAACGGGCGTTTATCTGCTGAAAATCGCCGCCGATGGTCGCCAACAAGTTGAGAAACTGCTCATTACGAAATAAGGTTAAAGGTTAGAGTTGAGAGGTTAGAAACTTTCAATTGATAATTTTTGTAGATCGACGTGGGACGCGCTCAATAACCACGTAATTTATTGCGGGGAGACCGTGAAAACTTGCAGCCCGCAATTTGAAACGCCTTAAGCATTCAACCTTTCATCAACCAAAAAGATGGACGAAACACAATACACCAACGAAACGCAACGCAAGCACGAATCGGCAGGCGCAGCATGGATTTTTGCCGCCATCGTAGCCATTTTGTGCTTGGGCGCTGCGGCATTCTTCTTCTGGCAAAAGTCGAAAACCACCGAAGCCGAAATGGCGGAAATGGTAGAGCAAATGACCTACGAAAAAGAGCAACTCGAAGCTGAATATCAGGATCTTTCGCTCGAGATGGAGGGCTTTTCGTACAAGACGAACAACGACTCGCTGCTGCAACTGCTCAATCAAGAGCAGCAACATGTGCAACTGCTGCTCGAGGAGTTGCGCACCGTAAAAGCAACCAACGCTCGCCGCATTGCCGAACTAAAAAAAGAGTTGGCTTCGGTGCGCAAAGTGCTAGTCTACTACATCTCGCAAGTGGATTCGCTCAACACAGTGAACACCTCGCTAAAAGCGGAAAATCGCGAAGTTACAACGAAATACCATCAAGCCACCGAAACTGCGGCGCAACTCGAAAGGGAAAAACAAAAACTCACCGAAAAAGTGTCGATTGCAGCCCAACTCGATGCGCGCGACATTGTCGTGACCACACTCAATAAGCGCGAAAAAAAGACAACACGCCTATCGAAAATTGCGCTGATGCAGTTCGATTTCACCATCGCAAAAAACAACACCGCCGAACCTGGCATGAAAACCATCTATCTGCGGCTTGTTACACCAACCGACGAGGTGATGCAGAAACGGCAATCGGACACTTTCCGCTACGAAAACCGCAACATCGCCTTTTCGAGCAAACGCACAGTGGAATATAGCGGCGAAGATCTGCCCGTGACCATCTATTGGACTGTAGACGAAACACTCAGCGAAGGCACCTACCGCGTCGACCTTTTTGCCGATGGCAACCTAATTGGAACCAAAAATTTTGATCTGAAAAAATGAAAGAGAACAGAGGTCTCATCATCTTTCTTACCCTTTGGGCTGCGTTTGTGGTGGCCCTGCTCGTGGCCATAGTCAGCACCGATCAAGCTGCGCTGCACCAGCGTCTCACGCTCGACTATCTATCGCACTGCAGCGATGCGAGCATTGCTTTTCAAGATCAATTTTTCCGCTACATCACCTACCTTGGCGCCAGCGTGCCGTTCATTGTAGGCGCACTGTTGCTGTTCTACAAAGTTGGCGATGGGCTGTTTGTGATTGTGGCTCAATTAGTTACCACACTTTTTGTTTTTCCTGTAAAGAGAATTGTTGCCGCGCCACGTCCGAGCCTCTATTTTTCCGAAAATTTTCCTGACATCGCGCTCCACCAAGTCGATGGCGTGCATCTGCACCACACGTACAGTTTTCCATCGGGACACACGGCCGCCGTCTTCTCGCTGATGCTCTGCCTCACGCTCATCTGTCGCAAAAAACCGTGGACTGCCCCACTCTTTTTCGTCTTGGCTGCAGCAACCGCCTATTCGCGCATCTATCTGTCACAACATTTTGCCGAAGATGTGTGCTGCGGCGCAGTTTTTGGCGTACTCGCTACCCTACTCACTGCCTATTTCTACTATCGATATCCGCAAAAATGGGAGCAAAAGCCAATCTATAAGTTGAAAAATTGACAAGATTTTTAATTGAATAATTTGATAATTAGACAATTAGGTATTTGAAATGGTCCACTCACAACAATATAAAATAATTCCGCAAGAGATCGATTTCACACGCCACCAGTCGCTGCCATCGCTTGGCAATTTTCTGTTGGACGCAGCAAGTCTCTCGGCCGCCACATTTGGTTTGGGACTGAACGACTTGAGTCAGCGCGGGCTCACTTGGGTGGTTTCGCGCCTGCACATCAGCCTGAAACGCAGCGCACGACTGCAAGAGGTAATCAACATCGACACTTGGCCCCGCGACTGCAACCGATTGTTCTCGACACGCTGCTACCACATCACGGGCGACGATGGCACAGTCATCGGCGACTGCACATCGCTCTGGTCGGTCATCAATTTCGAAACGCGCCAGCCCGTCGACCTACTCACTGAAGCCGACTTGCGCCCATTCGTCACCGAAAAAGATGTTGACACACGCCTGCCCATGCGCATCGACGAACTGCACACCGAACCCATAGCCACACACACCGTGCACTACAGCGATCTCGATTTCAACTTGCACGCCAACAGCATGAAATATGTGCAGTGGATGCTCGACACACTACCGCTCGAGCAATTTCGAGGGCAACACATTGCGTCGTTCGACATCAACTACGCACACGAGGCACGATTCGGTCAGGAGGTGAAAATTCTGCGCAGCGAGATAGATGGTGGCTACCAATTCGACCTGAAATCGGACGAAAAAAAATCGTTCTGCAAAGCAAAAATCATCTTCGAAAACGACTAAAAATCCGCTTTTCACAAAAAGATCGCCAAAAATTTTGCATTATCAAAAAAGTTTCGTAACTTTGCAAATTGCGATAGATAATAAAAAATAAAACCTATAGATTATGAATTTCACCGTATCAAGCACGGCTCTATTGAGTCGTCTACAAGCAGTTGGGCGCGTCATTCTCAGCAAAAATAGCCTATCAATTCTCGACAATTTTTTGCTGAAAATTGAAGGAAACACGCTCACCATCACGGCTTCCGACTTGGAAACCACACTCGTAACTTCGCTCGAAGTGCAGTCCTCGGCCGACATCTGCTTGGCCATCAACGCCAAATTGCTCACCGAATCGCTCAAAGAGTTTTCGGAGCAACCACTGCAATTCGAAATCGACGACGAGAACCTTTCAGTTTTGCTGAAAACCGACAATGGTAACTACAACTTCATCGGCGCACGCGGCAACGAGTTTCCGCAACTGCCAGCCATTGGCGACGAGGCGCAATCGTTCAGCATGCCTGTGAATGTGCTTACAAACGGCGTTTCGCGCGCATTGTTTGCCACCGCCACCGACGATCTGCGTCCAACCATGACGGGCATTCTCTTCGATATTAAACCAGAGAACATCACCTTTGTTGCCACCGACGCTCACAAACTGGTGCGCTGCATCAACACGCAGATTAAAAGCGAAATCGAAGCCACATTCATTCTGCCCAAAAAACCTGCAACGCTCATCAAATCGATCGTCGGGAAAGACGAGAGCGATGTAGAAGTCCGCTTCGACAAGAAAAACATCATTTTCGAACTGCCATTGTACACCATAGTTTGCCGCCAAATCGAAGGTCGCTACCCGAACTACAACGGTGTGATACCGCAAAATAGTCCGTTCAAACTCACAGTCGACCGCCTGACGCTGATAAACGCCGCCAGACGCGTGCATGCCTTCTCGAACCAAGGCACTGAACTTGTGAAATTGGCCATCAATGCCGATAATATTGTTCTGACCGCGCAAGACGTCGACCTCTCGACTTCGGGCGAAGAAACTATTCCTTGCCAATACGAAGGCGATCCGTTGGAAATCGGTTTCAAAGAGCCATTCCTCGTCGAGATTCTGAACAACATCAACAGTGCCGATATAGTGCTTCACCTCATCGACCAATCGCGCGCTGTAACCATTGAACCGACCGAAAACGAGAAAGACGAAGAACTGCTGATGCTGCTGATGCCAATGTTGCTGAATCAGATTTAAGGTAGATTCTAAAAATTCTACGCTTCAATATTTCTCTTTGGTAAGTTACTAGATGTTTTTGCGGTTTTGATCGCTCTTTGCGAATTTTCGTCTCTAATCGGCATCTTTTTCGTCTTTTTTCAGTTACGGAACACCCAGCTCCTTCGAAAAATCAAAAAAAAATCTGCTCGATTATAATTCAAAAATTCTTGCAAAGATAATTTTTAGAACCTACCTTAAGCATGTCCGTCGCACGACAAATAGAATCGGAGCTTTCAACTTTTTATCCGCAAGGAGAGTTGAAGGCTCTTGTTCGTTTGCTGCTTTTCGAAGTGGCAGGTTGGGAGCCAACCGACCTGCTCATTCACCCCGAATGGACGCTCACAGCGGCACAGCAAGCCAAAATTGACGATGCCGTGGCGCGACTAAAACAGTACGAGCCAATTCAATACATAGTGGGTAAGACCGATTTTTGCGGTGCAAGAATTTCAGTCGACAAAAACGTGCTGATTCCGCGCCCAGAGACAGCAGAACTGGTCGATTTGGTCGTGCAAAATGTGCCGAAAAATGCCCATCTGCTCGACATCGGCACAGGCAGCGGCTGCATTGCCATTGCGCTAGCCAAACGCCTGCCCGAGGCGCACATCACCGCCTACGACATTTCGGACGGTGCGCTAAATCTCGCCCGAAAAAATGCCGAACAAAACGGCGTAAAAATCCATTTCGAGAAAATCGACATACTGAACGCTCCCAAAATCAGCCAAAAATTCGACGCCATAGTGAGCAATCCGCCCTATGTGATGCAGCGCGAAAAGAGCCAAATGCAGCCAAATGTGCTCGACTACGAACCTGCGCTGGCACTCTTCGTTGCCGACGATGAGCCGCTGATTTTCTACAACCGCATTGCCGATTTTGCGAAAACGAATCTAGCCGACAACGGCAAACTATTCTTCGAAATAAATCACCTGCTCGCCCACGAGATAGCCGATTTGATGCTAAAAAAAGGCTTTTGCAGCGCAAAATTGGCGAAAGACAGTTTTGAGAAAGAGAGATTTTTAATAGTGAGGAATTAGGAGTGAGGAGTTAGGAGTTAGGAGTGAGGAGTGAGAAGTGAGAAATGAGAAGTTAGGGGTGAAAGGGGTAAAAGTTAGTTCAAAATGAAAAATATTTTTTATCATTCATTATTCATTTTTAATTTCTTATTGATTTCGTGTTCGAAACAGTCGGAGAGTCTGCAGCCCAACACGCCTGTGGGCAATTTCGAGGCGCTGTGGCAGATTGTCGATGAAAAATACTGCTATTTCGACGAGAAAAACATCGATTGGGCGGCCATTCACGACCAATATCTGCCACAAATTGAACCGCTCGATGCCAAAGACGAGCGCGCACTTTTTCGGGTTTTGGCAAGCATGCTCGACTCTCTGCGCGATGGTCATGTGAACCTCTATTCCGATTTCGATGTTTCGCACACCACATCGTGGTACGATTCGCTGCCCGCGAACTACAGCAGTGCGCTGATTTCCAATTATTTAGGCGATTATCAAACAGCGGGCGGACTTTACTACACGCGCCTTGCCAACGACCGCATCGGCTACATTCGTTATAGTTCGTTCGAAAGCAGTTTCACGGCACGAAACATGTGGTATGTACTCGATTATTTTGCTGATTGTCAGGGACTTATAGTCGATGTGCGAAGCAACGGCGGCGGCGACAACGACTACGCCTACAAACTGGCATCGACATTTTTCGAGAACAGCGAAACCGTGGGCTATTGGCAGCACAAGACGGGCAAAGGGCACAACGATTTTTCGGAACTGCAGCCCATCGAAATCGATGCTTCGCTCATGCAGTGCAAATGGCTGCGCCCAGTGGTGGTGCTGATAAATAGCCGTTGCTACAGTGCGACAAACAGTTTTGCCAACGCCATGCGTTACGCTCCATACGCAACGATTGTGGGCGGACAGACGGGCGGCGGCGGCGGACTGCCAATGTCGTACGAACTGCCAAATGGCTGGCTCATTCGCCTGTCGAGCGTGCCAATGTACGATCGCGACAAACACTCGATCGAAGGCGGAATCCAACCCGATATGACAGTGAACCTTACCGACGCCATGACCGTACAAGGCAAAGACGACCTGATAGAAAAGGCCATCGAAATTTTGCTTTCAGAGAAATAACTCCTTAAAAAATCAATCATTTACAATCTCAGAAAATTCTCCGATGATGGTTCGACCCGCTTCGTCGACAAATTGACACGAGAAAATTTGTTTGCCATCGATTTCGGAAATATCCACTTCGCCATTGTTGATGGCATAGGCTGCTGTGCCTACATTGAACATGGCCGAAACGATGGAATAACTGCGTGCGCCCGAAAAATCGTAGGTTCCAGCGGGGCATTTCTCCTTGACACTAAGCGGTGCATAGAGCGTGAAAACCAGCGTGGTATCGGCATCGACAGCCGTGTATTGAAACTGATTGAGCGATTTCCCGCTGACATCGCCAAGAAAATCCTGCGTCAGCTGCTGCGTGGCAAAAGTGTAGATTTCGGCTGGCGTCTCGCCACTGCGATCGAGAAAATCGATTTTACCCGAAAACGAAACCACAATCGTCTCCTGATTTTTGCCTTCGAAATGTCCTTCGAGCGTGTATTCATCGCCATCGAGCGTTACCCAGAACGAGCCAGACTGCACAAAAACCACGGTCAAGCCATCGGCCGTGCGCTGCCCCACGAAAGTGCCAGTGGCGTACTGTGCGCCATCGATGGTCTGCAATTCGCCCGCAGCAAAAGTGTATTCGGTGCGACTGCTGTCCAATTCGAAAGTATGCACAGGCACAGTGCGATTGCCCAGTGGCACATTCATATCGATATTGAAAAAGATGCCTTCGCCGGACAGTGCGCCCTCGTCGCTGAGCGAAATACCATCGCCTAAAAGTCTGAGAACCAAGTTATTAGTCCCACATTCGTAGGCATCGCCATAGTAGAGCACCGTGGCGCGCGAGAAAGAAAATTCGTAATCGAGTTTGCCAACCGTGACGCTGCAAGTGGTCGATTTTTTGCCCGCCGTCGCCGTTATGGTGCAACTGCCTGTGTAGACTGCGGTTACCGTGCCATCGCTCGAAACTGTTGCCACCGCCTCGTTGCTCGACGCCCACGAAACGCTGTTGTACATTGAGGCTTCGAGTGGAAGAATCACCGCCTCGAGTTGGTAGGTCTCGCCCACCTGCAGTTCGAGCGTATTACGATCGATCGTAACCGACGACACAGGATGCTGATCGCACGACGCAAGCACAAAAGCGAGGAGAAAAGTCGGAAGATATTTTGCTATTTTTTTCATTTCTGATTTCTGGTTAAAAGATTTCAAATTGTCGGTTTCCACAGCGGTCTACAAATTTCAAACTCCTCATTCCTAACTTTACCAAGCCGTTTCAAGGTTTTCGGGGCGATTTTTTCCGCCAAAAATACATTTGTCGAACACTGTGCCAACGACCAAGCGTACCTGTTCGCGGCTGAAAGTGAGCGATTCGGCTTTTACTCGCAGAAAATCGTGCGCCACGCCAATGCGCCAAGTGCTGCGCCGAAAACGCATGTCGAGCGTGAGGGCTTGCACCACCGCCACGCGATTGTGGAACGAGGCAAAATGTGCCGTTCCGCGCAGCGACGACTCCATCTCGTAGTACGACTGCCCCATTTCGGGCGCGAACATACAGCCAACAAACGGCGTTCGAACCATGTAACGCAGTCGGTATGCGCTGCGTTTTGCTGCAATGCGATATTCCACGCCAGCCGACAAATTCAGCGCCAGCGCCAAATCCATGGAATAGGGCTTATTCACCGACTTTGTAAGCACGCGCCCATAATAATCGGCATCGACCATGCCGCCCGCCATGATGGTGATATCGGCAATTGGTTTGTAGCCGTAGTGCGCTCCCCAGCCGCCACGCGCACCAAAGCCGAGCATGGAATTGCTGCCGACATTGTTGCCAAGCAGCGCGCCAGTCAACCGCAGTTCGCCCACATGCGACCAATCGGCATCTCGTCGAAACGATTGCCACCACTCGTTGTCGATGTGAATGCTGTAGCCCTTGTACGGCAGCGCGGAGAGATATTCGTCGGTAACAAAAACTCCGCCAAAGCCCACAGTCAGTACATTTTCGATGACATGCTGCCGCAACGAATCCTGCGCCACAGCGCTACACGCCAACAAAACTGCGAAAGACAATATGCTCAGCCTACGACGCATCTACTCCACTGGCTTTTGCGCATTTTGCCACGCTTCGATGCCCGTATTCAGCTCGTAGACTTGCTCAAAACCAAGATTGACGAGGCGTTGAGCGGCAATTTTACTGCGTTTTCCGTGCAGACAATAGACCGCCACAGGTTTCGACGCATCGAGCAACGACTGCGCGCGCTGGTCGAAGTCAGGCGATTTCACATCGATGTTCAATGCTCCGGCAATGTGCGGTTTATTCAGAAATTCGCTGGCCGTGCGCACATCGATTAGTTGCACACTATCGACGGCAATCAGCTGCTCGAACTCGTCGTTTCCGAGCGATTGATACGAATGCGCATTGCAAGCCACAAACAGACAAGCAGCAAAAATGGAGATGATAATTGAGCGTTTCATAGTCGAGATTTTTATATTTCTACCTGAAAACTATAACCTCTTACCTCTCAAAAAAATTCAATTTATGAGCGTTTCGGCAATTTGCACGGCATTCAGGGCTGCGCCTTTGCGAATTTGGTCGCCAACGCACCAAAAAGCGAGTCCGTTGGGATTCGACAAATCTTTGCGCAGACGCCCAACATACACGGCGTCTTTTCCAGCTACAAAAAGCGGCATTGGATACTCCAACGCTGCGGGATTATCTTGCAAAATAATGCCATCGGCAGCCGAAAAAGCCTCGCGCACATCGTCGAGTTTTAGCGGTTCTTCAGTCTCGAGCCAAATGCTCTCGCTGTGAGCGCGCAACGACGGCACACGCACGCAAGTGGCACTCACTTCGATGTCGGAATGCATAATTTTACGCGTCTCGTTGTACATTTTCATCTCCTCTTTGGTGTAGCCATTTTCGGTAAAGACATCGATATGCGGAATGACATTGTATGCCAACTGATGAGCGAATTTTTTCACCGTAACAGGCTTACCATCAAGCACTTCGCGATATTGTTGTTCCAACTCAGCCATGGCCGATGCGCCCGCGCCACTCGCCGCCTGATAGGTGGCCACATGCACGCGTTTGATGTGCGACAACTCCTCGATAACTCGCAGAGCCACAACCATTTGAATGGTGGTGCAGTTAGGATTTGCAATGATACCACGCGGACACATTTTGGCATCCTCGGCATTCACTTCGGGCACTACAAGCGGCACATTTTCGTCCATGCGGAAGGCGCTCGAATTGTCTATCATCACCGTGCCAAAACGCGTAATGTCGTCGGCAAACTCGCGCGAAACCGACGCACCAGCCGACACAAACGCAATCTCAATGCCCTTGAAAGCATCGCCATGGCGCAACTCCTGCACCTTGTATTTTTTTCCACAAAATTCGTACTCGCGCCCAGCACTACGCTGCGAGCCAAAAAGCACCAACTCGTCGATAGGGAACTGACGCTCGGCCAGCACCTTCAAAAATTCCTGTCCTACGGCGCCACTTGCGCCAACAATTGCAACCTTCATAGATTTCAGATTTCAAATTCCAGATTTCAGATTATCGCTTCGCGATTAGAAATCAACATTTTTCAAAGAAAATTTGCAAATGCAAAATTTTAGTCTTACCTTTGTGCAAAATTCTGATTCGCAAAAATTCGAGCCACAAAGTTACGAAAAATCCAAATAAATGATGAAAAGAGTTTTGACAATTTTGTCGCTATTTTTTCCGATTTGCATTTCGGCGCAGTTCCACGACGATTTCTTGGACAATGGCACCGAACTCGATCCCGCTTGGCAAGGCACTTGCGACAAATTCTACATAAAAAATGTGGACGCCACCGCCAATCGTCTTGTGCTGAACGACACCGCAGCGGCCAGCGGCAAAAATTTTGCCTTCCTAAGTCGCCCGTCGTCTGCCTTGATTGATGGCGAATGGGAGGCGACCTTCCATTTCGATGTGGAACTGACGGCCAACAACTACGCGCGCTATTTTGTGGCGACCGACAGTGCCGACCTCACCGCAGCGCAAAACGGCTATTTTGTTTGGATTGGCAACACCAGCAAAGAAGTTTCGCTCTACCGACAAGATGGCGAGAAAACCACAAAAATAATCGATGGTGCCGATGGTCGCACCGCCAGCGCACACACCATCAGCATTCGCCTGACGCGCAGCAGCGACGGCACTTGGCAACTACAATCGCGCATCGACGACGAGACCGATTTCGCCGCCGAAGGCACAGTGCGCGATCGCATTCATCTGCACACACAGTGGGCTGGCATCGTTTTTTGTTATTCCAAAAGCAATGGACGCGAAAAATTTGAGTGCTCCGCCATCAGTGCAGCAGGAAATGCGTATGTAAAACCGACGCAATCGCTACGCAAAAACGACATCGTATTCAGCGAGATAATGGCCGATCCAGAGCCGCAAACGCAACTGCCGCCACACGAATTTTTGGAGATTTACAACCGCACCGATTCCACCATCGACCTGAGCGATTGGACGCTGATGGTGAACACAAAATCAGCAAAAATTGGCGAAACCACGCTGCCGCCGCACGCCTACGCCACCATTTGTGCCGAATCGGCTGCCGAACTTTTTGCGCCCTACGGACTCACTGCGCCCGCCACGCCTTGGCCCACCATCACCAACTCGGGCGCGCTGCTGCAACTGTTCGACGACCACGGCAACCTGATAGCATGGACCGACTTTAGCGACGCTTGGTACGGCGGCGATGGCTTCAAAAAAGATGGCGGCTGGTCGCTCGAGCGCATCAACTGCGACTACCTAGACAACCATGCCGAAAACTGGACGCCATCGGAACACTACAACGGCGGCACGCCCAGTCAGCCCAACTCCATGGCACAAAATCTGCGCGACGAACGCACGCCACGACTCGAATTCATTGCTGCCACAGCCGACACCATCACGCTACATTTCTCGAAATCGATGGACGAAACAGCGCTCAGCGACCTGCGAAACTACAGCCTCGCACTCGGCATCGACACCATAATGATAGCGCAACCGCAAGCGAAAATTGTTCAGTTAAAACTCCGCAACAAGTTGGCAATCAATCAATTACAAACGCTCAATATCGAAAATCTTTTTTGCGTCGATAGTCTGCCGCTTGGCACTGTGGAGCGCGAGATTGCCCTGCCCGAGCGTCCCGAAATAGGCGATGTGATGCTGAACGAGATTCTTTTCAATCCGATAGATGATGGCGTTGATTTTGTGGAACTATGGAACATTTCGGACAAGACCATCGACCTGAGCCAAATGCTACTGACGCGCCGAATTGATGGCGATTTCGAGAGCAGAACCACCATTTGCAGCGAGCCACGACTGTTTGCGCCGCACAGTTTTTTGGTGCTGACCACCGATCCCGAAATGGTTTGTCAGCAGTACGATTGTCCCACAAATGCCGACTTTGCCACCGTGAAACTGCCGTCGCTCAACGACGATGAAGGCAACATTGTGGTCATACGCAACGATGGCACAGTGATGGACGAATTTGCATACACCGAAAAGATGCACCACGCCTTTGTTACAAATGCCGAGGGCGTGTCGCTGGAGCGAGTCGACCCAACCGCACCCACGCAGCAGCACGACAATTGGCAATCGGCCTCATTCGAAGCAGGTTATGCCACGCCAGCGCGACAAAATTCGCAGTACATTGCCCCAACCGATGGCGAGAGTGACGAAGAAAAGACATTTTGGTTAGAATACGAGACTTTTACGCCCAACAACGATGGCTACCGCGATCTGCTGCCACTGCGCTACCGTCTGCCAAGCGATGGTTTCACCGCCGCTATCACCATCTACAACCCCACTGGCACACGCATGCGGAGGCTGCTTAGCGGCGAACTCACTGGCACCGAAGGCACCATCTATTGGAATGGTCGCAACGACAGCGAAGCCCTTTGTACGCCAGGCATCTATGTCATTTTTGTGGAAGCAATCCGCCCCGACGGACAAAAAATTCAGCAAAAAATTGTCTGTGTGCTGAGCATGTAACAATGGCAGGCAGCAATTAGGTTTCTAAATTTCTGATTTCTAGATTTCCAGTTAGAAAATTGTTCATTTGAAGATTTGGAAATTGTAGGGGCGAAAGATTATTCGCCAGCTTTTTCGGATTACAAATCCGATCAGCGAAAAAACAGAAAATAATTTGCAGGTCTAAAATTTTAGACCTATCTTTGCAGCAAAATTCAAGAACAATGCCCACACTTTTCACAATTTTTGGACTTTCTATTCCGATGAGCACCTACCTATTCATGTGCATATCGAAAATGGCGACGGACGTGCGAAAATAGCCGTCTCGCCCAAAATAGAATTAGTCGAAAACAAAGGAATTAAACCTGCCGATTTGCGAAAAGCGATTGAAATAGTTGGCATTTATCAAGCAGAAATAATCGAAAAATGGAACGAATTTCATGGAGAATAACAATATGGAAGAGAAAATAAGCAAAATATGGTTTAGTGCCGACCGCATCTACTTGCGCACTGCAACAGGCAACGAGTATAGCCGCCCTCTCGAGGCTTTTCCGCGCCTAAAAGAAGCGAACGAAGCCGATCGCTACGACTTCGCCATTGGTCGCTGGGGCGATGATGTACGCTGGGAAAAATTAGATGAAGACATACACATCAGCAGTTTTTTTGAACAAAAAGAACCAGACCAGAACAACGAGATAGCAGACATTTTCAACCATTTTCCACAACTGGATGTGTCGGAAGTCACGCGCTCGATTGGCATCAGCAAAAGTCTACTATCGAAATACATCTACGGCATAAAAAAACCAAGCGAAAAACGCAAAAACCAAATAAAAAACGCCATTCACGCACTCGGACGCGAATTGATTGCAGTATGAAATGAATCATCAAATTATCGATTCATTAAATTATTGAATGGATGTAAGGACGCGCTGCGTGCGTCCTTTCGTTTTTTCGGATTGCAAATCCGAATAATACACCAAGCACGGGATTGTAAATCCCGCGCAACACCAATTCATCGAATGGCAGAAAAACGGCTCTCGAACCAAGTTCGAAAGCCGTTTTCTATAAACTATAACCTTTAAACTCTCACATTCCCTCCGCTCTGAAGGGAAAAGTGGAGCGGTTATCCGCCGAAGTTATCGAAGCGAATCATATCGTCCTCTACGCCGAGCGAGTGCAGCAGGTCGAGAACGGTTTTTGCCATCATCGGAGGACCGCACAGGTAGTATTCCACATCTTCGGGAGCCTCGTGCTGCTTCAGATAGGTGTCGCCCATCACAGGAGCAATGAAGCCCGGTGTATATTTCACACCCATCGCATCGGCCTTCGGATCGGGACGGTCGAGTGCCAAATGGAAGTGGAAGTTGGGGAATTCTTTCTCCAATTCCAAGAAATCTTCCATAAAGAACACCTCGTCGATGGCACGAGCGCCATAGAAGTAGTGCATTTCGCGGTCGCGCGTGTTCAGTGTTTTGAGCATGTGCATTATTTGTGCGCGCAGTGGAGCCATGCCAGCGCCGCCACCAACCCAAATCATTTCGCGTTTGCTGTCGAACACAGGGTGGAATTCGCCGTAAGGACCCGACATCAGCACTTTGTCGCCTGGTTTCAGCGAGAAGATGTAGGTCGATGCAATGCCGCACGGCACATCTTGGAAGCCCACTTCGGGTTTCGGTTTGAAAGGTGGCGTGGCTATACGCACCGTAAGTGTGATGATGTCGCCCTCGTCGGGATAGTTGGCCATGGAGTAAGCACGAATGGTTGGTTCGGTGTTCTTTTGTTTCAAGCCAAACAGACCGAATTTTTCCCAAGCGGGAATGTACAAATCGCCAATGAGTGAGCGATCGAAATTGTTGTAGTCGATGTCGTAGGCTGGAATTTTGATTTGTGCATACGAGCCAGGAACGAAGTCCATGTGTTCGCCTTTTGGCAGAGCCACTTTGAACTCTTTGATGAACGTAGCGACGTTTTTGTTGGAGATGACGGTGCATTCCCACTCTTTCACGCCGAGTACCGATTCTGGCACTTTTATAGCCAAATCGCTCTTCACTTTCACTTGGCAGCCGAGGCGCCAGTGGTCTTTCACCTGTTTGCGCGAGAAGTGAACCGTTTCGGTAGGCAGAATTTCGCCGCCGCCTTCGAGCACTTGGCATTTGCACTGTCCGCACGAGCCTTTACCGCCGCAAGCCGATGGCAAAAATACGCCAGCACCAGCCAACGATCCGAGCAGCGAACCGCCAACAGGCACTTCCACATCTTTGTCGCCGTTGAGGTTGACTTTAACCTTGCCCGACGCAACCAAATAGCGTTTAGCAATGAGCAGAATTACCACCAGCAATATGATGACGCCCAAAAAGACGACGAGACTAGCGATGATTGCCGTTGAATTTATTTCGAGTAACATAATCTATCTCTGTTTTTTAAGATTGACGATAATTAGATTTTCAAGCCGCTGAAGCAGAGGAATGCCATGGCCATGAGGCCAACGGTGATGAACGTGATGCCCAATCCGCGCAGAGGCGTAGGCACATCGTTATATTCCATTTTTTCGCGAATGGCAGCCAAGCCAACGATTGAGAGCGTCCAGCCAAGACCCGAACCTACAGCGTAGGCTAGCACGTCCCACATGTTGGTGAGTGCCTTCGGATCGGTTGGCTCCATGCCTACGCGTTGTTGCATAAACAGAGCGCAACCCATGATGGCACAGTTAACGGCAATCAGTGGCAAGAAAATGCCCAGCGAAGCATAGAGCGACGGCGAGAATTTCTCAACAACCATCTCGACCAATTGCGTGATGGCCGCAATAACAGCGATGAACAGAATGAAGCTCAAGTAGCTCAAATCGAGCGAAGCAAGGCTAGGACTGAGCCAAGCCAGCGCACCTGCGCTCAGCACATAGCGTTCGAGCAGGTAGTTCACAGGCAGCGTAACGAGCAGCACAAAAGTTACTGCAACGCCCAATCCGAGCGAGGTCTTAACATTTTTCGACACCGCTAGGTACGAACACATACCTAGGAAGTAGGCGAAAATCATATTGTCCACAAAAATGGACCGAACAAATAGGCTTAATGCGTGTTCCATATCTCAAGTTCCTTATTTTTCTTGTAACTCTTTGTTGATAACGCGGTGAACCCAGATGACGCAAGCCACCAAAATCAGTGCCATCGAAGGCATCATCATCAGGCCGCAGTTGGAGTAGCCAGCCTCGTACCACGATTGCGGAATGATTTGGAAGCCAAACAGCGTGCCAGAGCCGAGCAGTTCGCGGAAGAATGCAACTACAATCAGAATCATGGCGTAGCCTAAACCGTTGCCAATGCCATCGAGGAACGAATCCCATGGTTTATTGCTCATAGCAAAAGCCTCGAGTCGTCCCATCAAGATGCAGTTGGTAATGATGAGTCCGATATAAACCGAAAGTTGCACGCTCACATCGTATACATATGCTTTCAAAAATTCGCTAACCACGGTAACGAGAGCCGCCACCACAACCAGTTGCACGATGATGCGCACGCTGTTTGGAATGGTGTTGCGAATGAGCGAAATAACCACATTCGACAGTGCCACGATGATGGTTACCGACAGTCCCATGACTATGGCGGGCTTCAGCTCCACCGTAACGGCCAGAGCCGAGCAGATGCCCAAAACTTGCACGGCTATTGGGTTGTTTTTGTTCAACGGGCCGAGCAGAGTATTCATCAATTTTTCGTTTTTCATTATTCTTCTCCTCCTTCTACATTGTTGGCCTCAGCGGCTTCGGTTTTGTTCAGGAAAGCGGTGTAGGCACCAATGCAAGTTTTCAGCATGGTTTCTACGCCTTTCGAAGTGATGGTGCCACCCGAGAGTGCATCAACTTGTTCCTGATTGTCGGCTGTTTGACCTTTTTTCATCACGGCAATCGACACAAATTTTCCATCGGCGTCTTTGATGTGTTTGCCTTGGAATTGATTTTGGAATTTAGGTGTTGCAATGTTTGCGCCCAAGCCAGGGGTTTCGCCAGCGTGCGAGAAATAGACACCATAAACGGTGTTTTTGTCGTCGTCCAAAGCGATGTAGCCCCAAATTGCGCCCCAAAGTCCAGCGCCATTCATCGGAATAATGTATTTTTTTGCGCCATCGATATTTGCCACGTAGAGTCGCAGTTGACCCTCTTCGGCTTTCACATCGAAATCTTCGACAGGGCGCAACTCGCGCACCACATTACCATCGGCATCGAGCAGATCGTAAGCCACAATGGTGTTGGCATACAGCGCATTGGCATCGCCATTTTCAAGATCGATGGCGGGCAGCGAACTCAGAATCTGCTTTTTGGTGTCGAGTTTCACATTTTCGTTTTGGCGACCTTTGAGTGCGCCCGAAGTGATAGACAGCAGCAGTGCCACTATGATGACGATAGCGCTTGTGTAAGTCAAAATATAGGCATTGCTATTGCGGTCGATGCCTTTCTTCTTTGGCTCCTGCGCTTCAGTTTCAGCATTTTTTGTTGCCATATTGTTTATCTCCTATTTTTTGATTGTTACGCGTTTCAAACGCTTTTTAATGTTGACTTGCACCACGCACCAGTCGATGAGGCAGCCAAATACATTCATCAGCAAGATGGCGAGCATCATGCCTTCGGGGTAGCCTGGGTTCAGCACGCGAATGACCACAGCCATGAAACCAATCAGCAGACCGTAAATCCACTTGCCCGTTTCGGTGCGAGCGGCTGTAACAGGGTCAGTTGCCATGAACACTGCGCCAAAGGCAAATCCGCCTAGAACCAAATGTTCGTACCAAGGCAGGTTGGCGATGGCGGTGTCGGGTCCCCACACGTTGAATGCCAACGCTGTGAGTGCGCCACCGGCAAAGACTGAAAGCATAATTTTCCAACTAGCCACGCCAGTGCAGATAAGAATGGCAGCACCAATGAGAATGGCCAGTGTAGAAGTCTCGCCCACCGAGCCAGGAATCCAGCCCATGAAAGCGTCCCAGAAACCTATCGGGTTGCCCATGATGTCGTGCAGAGCAGGTTCCGATGTTGCAGCGGTGCTGAGTTGTCCGAGCGGTGTTGCGCCCGAAAAGCCATCGACAGCCTCGCCTGCGCCCCACCAGAAGGCGTCGCGTGTGCGAACCCAAACACTATCGCCACTCATGGCCGTTGGGTAGGCAAAAAACAAGAAGGCGCGAGTGATGAGTGCCACATTGAAAATGTTGTAGCCCGTGCCGCCAAACACCTCTTTTGCAAAGATTACGGCAAACGCGGTAGCGATGGCCACCATCCACAGCGGCGTGTCGATAGGCACGATAAGCGGAATAAGGAAGCCCGTAACGAAGAAGCCTTCGGCCACCTCCTCTTTTTTGATTTGCGCCACAATCACTTCGATGCCCAAACCAACGATGTACGAAACTAGAATGGTTGGCAGCAGCGCCAGCAAGCCGAACGCAAACTGTTGCCAAAATCCAGCCTCTACGCCAATGGCAAGGAAGTGCTGATAACCTACATTCCACATGCCAAACAGCATGGCTGGCAGCAGTGCAATGACCACGGTGAACATGGTGCGTTTCGAGTCGATGGCGTCGTGAATTTGGACGCCCGATTTCGATGTCTCGTTGGGGACGCAGAAGAAGGTCTCCATGGCATCGAACAACGAGTGAAACGCCGACAGTTTACCGCCCTCCGAGAAAGTCGGAGCCATTTTGTCGAGAGTTTTTTTGATGAAATTCATATCCTGTCAAAAAAAATAAACGGTTTTACTCAAGTTCTTTTTGCATATAGTCCAAAGCCTCGCGAACGATGCGTTGAATCTCTATTTTCGATGTGCAGACAAATTCGCACAGCGCCAAATCTTCGGGTGCCACCTCGTAGGCGCCGAGTTGCTCCATCTTGTCGATGTTGCGAGCAATCATGGCTTTCACCAACTGCTCGGGCATGATGTCCATTGGCAGCACTTTTTCCATCTCGCCACTCACAATGAATGCGCGGCGTCCGCCCAGCAAGCGTGCATCAAAATCGAATGTCTTTTTCGGGCAGATTTTTTGCAGCAGTTTGGTGAGATAGAGCGCATTGTTGCTGAATTTGGAGAAACGCGGCATAATCCAGCCAAATGCTTCGTCGGCACTATCGCCTTCGGCAATGGCAGAAACCACGCCAGCAAACGGGCTGAGCGTTGCGCCTTCGTCGGCTTTGATGCCAGTGAGCAGATTGCCGTTCACTACACGCACTTTCACGCCGTGGCTCAGGTTGCAGTTCACTATCGAGCTGATGGCAGTGCCGCTCACGGTGCGAACATAGGCAGGTTCAATCACTTCGGGACCAGCCACCGCTATCAAGCGTTCGAGGTTGAGTTCGCCAGTCAGCGCAAAATGACCCAACAGAGCCACATCTTGCACATTCATGGTCCAAACCACTTCGCCTTTGTTCACAGGGTTCAGATGATTTATCTGCACGCCAACACAGCCAGCAGGGTGAGCGCCGACAAATTCGGTTACCACCACGCCTTTTGCAGCGCGCAAGTCGGGAGCAGTTGTGGGTGCTACCGAGAAATAGACATTTCCTTCGGTGAGTTTTGCCAATGTCGAAAGACCAGCCTGCACTTCGGCAGTGCGACCTTTCAGAATGAAGTTGTAGTCGGGCGCAAGTGGAGCCGAGTCGAATGCCGACACGAAAATGGCTTTCGGAGCCACTTCGGGATTTGCCAGCACATCGTACGGGCGTTGACGAATGAGTGCGCCAAAACCTGCACCAAGCACGGCAGCCAGAATCTGTTCGCGCGAGGCTTTCAAATCGATTTTGGCAAGATCTTCGCAAGTCTGCTTACCATCGCGGTGTATGGCCACATAGAGCAGTTTGCGCCTTTCGCCACGTGCCACTTCTACAACCGAGCCGCTCACTGGCGCAACAATTTTAAGGTCGGGATGGCGTTTGTCTATCAGCAACGTGGTGCCAACTTTCACAGAGTCGCCTTCCTTGACAACGACTTTGGGCGTGAAACCCGCATAGTCGTCGGGGACAACCTTCACTACGTCGGGCTGCGTCATCGACACAATGCGGCGTTCTGCACTTCCCGCAATGGCAATGTCAAGCCCTTTTTTCAGTTTGATTGTTTCCATCTATGAGAGATTTTTTAGATAATTTTCCGTTGAAAAATGGGAACTTTTCCCCAAATTTTTCAATCTGCAAAAGTAGTTTTTTTATTTCATTTGAACAATAGGCAGAAATTTTGTTTTTTTCAGTACCTTTGCAGCGGAAAAAGGTGAGAAATTAGAGGCGATAGTTTAGCGAAACAACAACCGCTCTCACACTTTTTGCCAACACCATTTTCCCATTTGTCTTTTGTCTTTTGTCTTTACTCTTTACTCTTTTGTCTTTACTCCTTAATATCTTGAAAATTTCCAACATAGAATTTCGTCATCAGCCGCTTTTTTTGGCGCCGATGGAAGATGTTACAGATCCAGCGTTCCGCATTTTGTGCAAACGCTATGGTGTCGACCTTGTCTATACCGAATTTGTGAGTGCCGATGCGCTCATTCGCAGTGTGCGTAGCACCGAGCGCAAGCTCTCCGTGCTGCCCGAGGAGCGTCCCGTGGCTGTGCAAATCTACGGTCGCGATGTGGCAACCATGGTCGAAGCCGCAAAAATTGTGGAGCAATCGCAGCCCGACATTCTCGATTTGAATTTTGGCTGTCCCGTGAAAAAAGTGGCAGGCAAAGGTGCTGGTTCTGGCTTGCTGCGCGATGTGCCGTTGCTGCTCGACATCACGCGACACGTGGTGCAAGCCGTAAACATTCCCGTAACGGTGAAGACGCGCCTTGGTTGGGACGACAACTCGAAAATAATTGTCGATTTGGCCGAAGCATTGCAAGATTGCGGCATTCAGGCGCTGGCCATTCACGGTCGCACGCGCGCCCAGATGTACACGGGCGAGGCCGATTGGACACTGATTGGCGCAGTGAAAAACAATCCACGCATGCACATTCCAATCATCGGAAATGGCGATGTAACCACGCCGCAACGCGCTGCCGAGTGTTTCGACAGCTATGGCGTAGATGCCGTAATGGTGGGGCGCGCCGCCATCGGTCATCCGTGGATTTTCGACGAGATGCGCCATTTTCTCGACACGGGCGAACTGCTTCCGCCCAAAACCTACGCCGAGCAAGCCGAGATAATGAAAGAGTACATCTGCCGCAGCATCGATTGGGTGGGCAACGAGCATAGCGGCATAGTGCATGCGCGCCGTCATTTGGCGCTTGCGCCCATGTTCAAAGGCATCGACCATTTTCGACCAATGCGCATAGCCCTACTCCGTGCCGAAACAAAAGATGAACTTTTTTCGCTGATCGACGAAGTACCAAAGCAATTCAAAATAATTTAATGCTCTGCGTTACAAGCGCCATTCACTTTTTACTTTTTTGACTTTCCACATTCCGACTTTATGAACCTTTTCATCACTTGGCCTTTTGCGCCCGAAATTGGCACCATTTGCGGCATCACGCTGCGCTGGTATGGCATCTGTTTTGCGCTCGGACTTTTTTTTGCGGGCTGGTACCTGTATGTGCGCCTCAAGCGAATGGGCTACACGCAAGGTCAGTTCGAATCGCTGCTCATCTATCTTTTTGTGGGAATTTTTGCTGGCGCGCGGCTGGTGCACTGCCTCTGCTACGAGCCAAATTATTACCTCGCACACCCTTTAGAAATAATTCTGCCCGTCACCATTCTGCCCGATGGTAGTTGGCAATTCTCTGGTTATCACGGCTTTGCGAGTCACGGCGGAGCGGCTGGTGTGGCATTGGCGCTGTGGCTTTTTTGTCGACGTAATAAGGCGAAATTCTGGCCGCTGTCCGATCTGTTAGCCATTGCCACCATGTTGGCGGGTTCTTTCATTCGTGTGGGCAATCTGTTCAATTCCGAGATTGTAGGCGCGCCAACCGATGTGCCGTGGGCGTTCGTTTTTCCGCTCTACGACAGCACTCCACGTCACCCAGCGCAAATATACGAGGCGGTTTTCTACCTTGCATTGTTCGCTGCCACTGCTGCGTGGTATGCACATCGTCGCCTACCCGATGGATTTTTTCTCGGTCTGATAATGCTTTTGGTGGGCATTTTCCGCTTCGCCATCGAATTTCTGAAAGAGGTGCAAGAGCCTTTCGAGCGCAGCATGACCCTCGACATGGGACAATGGCTCAGCCTGCCACTGATTGTACTTGGCGTACTGGTGCTGATTGCAAGGCGAAATAAATCAGCAACTTAACGAGCGTTAGCCACAGCGAACTGCAGCACTCAATAGCTAGCGAAAACAATTATTACTGGGCGAATTGGCTATGTGGCTGTAAATCAGAGAAATAAGAAAAATACAGAACGAGCTGCGTGC
>CAVFDI010000030.1:0-4835 GCA_963621145.1 Paludibacteraceae bacterium
ATCTGCTCGATTATAATTCAAAAATTCTTGCAAAGATAATTTTTAGAACCTACCTTTTACAAATTGCGCACAATCAGCGTTGAGTTGGTGCCACCAAAGCCGAACGAGTTCGACAGGAATGTGTCGAAGTGTTTCTCGACGCGTTTGGCAGGAATGAGCAGTTTTGCGCTGTCCTCGTCAGGATTTTCGAAGTTGAGGTTGGCTGCGATAAAATCGTTTTTCATCATCAACATCGAGTAGATGATTTCGCTTGCGCCAGCCATCCACATTTCGTGTCCAGTCTGCGATTTTGTGCTTGTAACTTCCACGCGTTGATCGCCAAAAACATTGTAGATGGCTTTGGCCTCGTTGGTGTCGCCCACGTGGGTCGATGTGGCGTGTGCGTTGATGTAACCAATTTCTTTTATGCCAACGCCAGCGCGTTTCAGTGCCATCTGCAGCGAACGACTTGGTCCTTCGACATTTGGCGACGAAATATGATCACCATTCGACGAGAAACCATAGCCAAGAATCTCTGCCAAAATTGGAGCACCACGTTTCACAGCGTGTTCATACTCTTCGATGATGACAGTGGCTGCGCCGCCGCCAGGAACCAAACCATCGCGGTCGCGGTCGAACGGACGACTAGCTTTTTCGGGCGCATCTTCGCGGACGGAGAATGCCGAAATGCCGTCGAACGAGCCAACGGAGAAGGGATTAACCTCTTGTGCACCGCCGCAAACGACCATATCTTGCAAACCATTTTGAATGAGCAAAGCGCCCAAACCGATGGCATGCGAACCGCTAGCACAAGCCGCCGAAACGGTCATGTTTATGCCTTTCAGTTTGAAAATACAGCCGAGGTTCATCGTCACGGTGGAGTTCATCGATTGAAAGATGGCTCCAGAGCCGCACAGCGTAGTGTCGTGTTTTTCGCGCATGGTATCGACGGCGCGCACCGTTGGATCGGCCGAACTGTCGCCACCATACATCAAACCCACCTCGTGAGTGTTCAGATAATCTTGGTCGATTCGCGCATTGCGCAGTGCCTCGACCGTGGCACAATAGGCATACTTAGCCTGCTCTGGCATGTAGACGCGCTGCGAGCGGCTCAACTCTTTTTTCAGATCGGGCACAACAAGTTTGGCAGTCAATGCCGAACGAAAACCCATGTCCTTGCGCTCCTGATCGAACACAATGCCCGATTTGCCGTTGTAAAGCGCATCGCGCACCTCGTCGAGGCTCGAACCAAGGCACGAATAGATGCCCATTCCAGTAATAACAACTCTCTTCATATAGAAAAATTTCAAATTTTTGCTCTGAAAAATTTTAGCGATCGAAATTTACGATCATAAAGTTCTTGTCAAATTCTACCTCTACGCCGTTTATCAACTCCACTTCGATGTTGCCGTTGTGGTTGCGTTCCATTTTTACAACCTTCTTGCCATCGAAATTTTTATTTATCGATTCAAGAATTTTTGCAGGAATGGCTGTTTCGGGAATGTCGCCATGACCTTTGGCGTCAATCTCTTTCCAATCGCCATACATATTGAAATCGATTTCGGTGAAGTCGTCGAGCGTTACTTCGCAATCAATTTTGGCGTCGAGCATCAGAATGGTGCGCTCTGGGAATGCCACTTCGAGGAATTTTTGTGCTTTTTCGGGCAGCGTTTTGCCAAAAGCAACCACCGACATCAATGCCATTACGGCTAAAATTGCAACTTTTTTCATAATGTTTTCTCCTTCTGATTAGATGTTAAATAGGGTGTTGAGTTTTGCGTGCATTCGTTCACGAACATCGCGCAATTGTCTGATTTTCAACTTATTGCAGCGGAATTTTATTGCCTGACAAGTGCGCTGCATCCATTTGTAATTGTTCCAAGCGAAGAGCGCCAATGCTGGCCAAAGCAAAATCCACACGGCGGCTTGCCACCAAAGTCCCCACGCCAAGCCCATGACAAGCAGCGTGGCTATTGCAAACAGCGGCAACAGCACCACCACATCGAGTATAAAAATGAGCGTATTTGTGAACATTTTGTCCTGCTTTAGCAGCAATTTCGGCAAATTGTAGGCTATTGCATTTGGGAAAAGTGCCACAATCCACAGCGGTAACAGCAAAATTTGTGCCAAAACGGCTAGCGTAATCTTCAGCGCGCTCGGGCAATGGTCGAATAAGCAATCGCTGATGTGCAGCGCCTTTTCGCCCTGTTTCAGTGCCAAAGCATCGTCGTAAATAGCTTTTATCTCGTCAGGTTTTTCGGTCTGACATTGTGCCAAATGTGCCACCAACTGTTTGTCGCTGGCTAGTTTTTCGGGCAGGAGATCAGGATTTTTGCCATTTTTTTCGGCAAAACGCACGCCCCAAGTTTCACGAATGAAATCGATGGCTTCGTAGTTTTCGGTGTCGCGCACATCGAGCATCATCTGCTCTATTTGCTGCCGAACAAGTTTGTTCACCTCGCGCTGAGCGGTGCGTGGCTTGGTTTTGTAAAGTTCGTAATATGGCGCAAGCGAAATCGGCTCGCCAACGGTTACCATGAAGTCGGCTTGCATGCCAAAGTAGCGCGAATAGTGATGCGCCACGGGCAAAATAACCACATCGCGCTCGAAATTGCCCATCTCGGCAGTCAAAAACGCCAACCGCGTGTAGCCATATTTGAATTCGCCAAGAAAATGTTTGTCCTGATGGCCGCCTTCGGGGAACATGATCAGCCGATTGCCTTCGAGCAGTTTTCCGCCCGAAATACGGAAAATCTCTTCGTTCTTTTTCACTGCGTCGGCGCCCTCCCACCCCATGCGGAAAGCGGGCAACATGCCAATCCAGTAGAAAAATTTTGCAACGAGCGGGTGAATGCCAAAAGCATCGGCACGCGCTATCACATACGGGCGATATTCATTTTCGAGACCGAGCAGAATGCCAAGCGGATCGTTGGCGCAGTTTTGATGGTTCGACACTATTATACATGGTGTGCCCGCTTGCGGCAGATGGTCCATGTTCAGGTAGTGTACGCGGCGATAGAGCAGATGGTTCTGCATCCAACGCACATAACTTTTGTATGCTCTATAACCAAGTCCAGCCTTGGGACTTGAAATGTTTTTTGGTGTCTGATTTTCGTTTATTTCGCTCATTTTCAGAGTTTTACGCACTGGCAATTTCCAAAGAAATAGCCGTTTTGTGCAAAAAAAATCGCTGCAAAGGTACAATTTTTTGTTGAAAACCATGCAACGATTTCGGTACAAAATGCATTAAAGCGAAATTTTGCGCCCAATCACCGCCAATGTTTCACATCGAGTTGTTCCGAAAGAAAATCCATGCCGAGAATTTCGGCACAGGTGAAAATGGAGGTCATCGACACGCCAAGAACGCCATGCAGATTCAGGCTTTGCCCCGTGAGAAGCAGATTTTCGATGGGCGTGCGTGGCGCAAGCACAGTGCCAAGCGGGTTGTTGTAATCCTTGCTGATGCCGTAGGCCGAGCCTTCGCTCGTGAGCGTGTAGGCTCTGTACGACAGCGGTGTGCTTGTGAAAACTCGCTCCACAGCCGTGCGCAACTGCGGCAATCGCTTCTCGACCAACTGCAGGCACTCCTCCACTTTTCGGTTTTTGAAATCGACATACGATTCGCCACGGTGACCGCGCGCGCACTCAGCCCAACGCGCCACTTCGTCCCAGCGCATTGGCGTGAGCAAATCGATAGTAGCAGCATAGTCCGAGCCATCTTCTGGCACGCCATAATTCACCAAAACACTTTCGGTGCGCTGCGTGTCGACATGCCAAAGGTCGGCATCTGGTCGATGAACAAAAATGTTACGATTGAGATATGGTAACTCGTTGGCTTTCAGGCGGATATTAGCCGTGAACATGCCAAACGAATTGTGCAAATTGCTGATTCTGCGGCGATAGACATGGCGCAGCGGTGCATCTTCGTCGAACAAGCCAATGGTAACGGCTGGGTGCGCACTCGAAATGACCCAATCGGCAACAACGCTCTCGCCGCCATTCACCATCACTTTCGAAATTTTTCCGTTCTCGTCGCACACAATTTTTGTGACTGTGGAATTGGTGCGTACTGTGCCGCCAAACGCGCGAATGCTCTCGGCCAAGCGGTCGGCAATGAGCGAGCCACCGCCACGCAGCCGCCACGCACTCTGAATGAACGAGTTGTTGATTTGCGCAAAAACATAGAGCGGCAGCGTTTCGGCGCAGAGTTCCATTTTGAGCGAAGTGCCCGACAAAACCTTGCGCAGCAGCGGATCGCCAATGGTGTCGTTCAAAAATTGGTAAGCCGATTTTGCGAAGAGCGAAGTCGATTGCAACGCAGCATCGCCCGCACTGAAACTATCGGGCAGATGTTCGCCCACTTGGCGCAGAAAATCGGCATATTTCGTCAGATTTGCCTTCTCTTTTGGGAAAAATTCTGCCAAATGCGTCACAAAATTCTGATGTCCGTTGGCAAAAGGATAGGATTTTTCGTCTATCACCACCTCGTCGAAACAGTCGGCATCCATGCGTTGCCACGGCAAATCGAGCAGATCGAAATAGCGAAAAAGTCCGTGCAGCGACTGCCCCTCGTCGAGTCCGCCGACGTAGTGAAAACCCGTGTCGAACAAGGCTTTTCCGCGCTTGAAAGTCTGCAAGCAGCCACCGATGTGCGCATCGTGTTCGAGCACCGTAACATCGCAGCCATTTTTTGCCAAAATGTAGCCGCACTCCAAGCCGCCAAGCCCCGCACCGATTATTATCACACGATTTTTTCGTTCCATGCTTACCATTTTTCCGCTGCAAAGGTAACGATTTTTTTTCGACAACAAATAAAAAGCAAAAACGTTGAAGTGATGAAACGTTGAATTGTTGAA
>CAVFDI010000030.1:4853-14735 GCA_963621145.1 Paludibacteraceae bacterium
GTTGAAGCGTTGAAGTGTTGAATTGTAGGGGCGAATGATTATTTGCCCGAAATGTAGGGACGCAGTGAGTGCGTCCGTGTTCATTTCAACGGATTACAAATCCAAATAATAAACAAAGCGCGGGATTACAAATCCCGCGCGATGGTCAGTAAAATTAATTACATCAATTTTCCTTTGCCGAAAGCAATTTTTCATTATATATAAGCATTTCGTTTTGCAAGTTCTTGTTGTAAATAATATTTTCATTCATTTTACATTTAATTTGACTTTGTGCCATATCTTCAAAAACTGCATCAGAATTTTCAAAATCTAGTTTTACATTTTTATTTCTGTTTTGTGTTATCTTAGCATGCGAATAAGCATCAATATAAACCAAATTTTCCCATTGATCAATTGCTTTAAATTCATTTGCATCTTTTGCCCAACACAATGGCACAACATGGTGCAATTCAAAGCCAACAGACTTTCCAACATTGTGTTTCTGAAAATAGTCGTCTTTTGCTTGTTGCGAGCGTTTGAGTTTCAGTTCGGCATCGAAAACTCCATTTTCAACCCGCAGTTTTAGACTTCCTTCGTCTTGACTATAGTCAAAATAGACCATTTGCCCAAGAAGCGAAGAAATTTGTTGTGATTCATTGATCCAATTATGCCAATCGCGTTTGTCTGTTTTGTCACCCTTAAAACAATTGGGATTGCAAAAATTCTCAACTGCTCCTATAATCGCACTTCGTTCAAATCGCGACATATTCCGAAATTCACGAATAAATTCCACAATATCTTGGGTAGTGTATATTTTATTACCATCAAATTTTCCTAAAAATGAAGTAAAAAGTGTCATTTCATAAGTTGAAAGTTTATCTGCATCAAGCTCCTCCATTATGTCAAGTAGTGCTGCTCCATATCCATTCATTAAAGTTTCAAGAGCTCGAGTAAATAACATTTGCTGTTCGAATATGTTGCGACTTGCATTCATAAATTCCACAGCAAAATCTGTCAGCGAGACAAACATTTTACTGCCTTTTGTTGCATAAGGTTCGACAGGCTCTTTTCGATTATTATATCGTTCAATAAGCCCCATTCTGTGCATGTCTACAAAAAGATTTTTTCTGAGCGAATCTTGCGTGCAACGACCTATGCGACTATCTATATTTTTGGTTATTTCTGCGTACTTTTCTTCACCTGCAATATTGTAGGGTCTTTTACTAAGGTCAGTTGTTCGTATTTGCAAAAGATCTTGTTCGGAAACTTTGTAGACTTCCTCGACAATGACCAAAATTGTCGTTAAATCATACCGATTATGTTCCGATAGCTGAATACCACGATATTCGTCTAATTGAATTCGCTTTTCAAGAAATTGTACGCATGAATAGTGTTCGTAATTTTTCAATAACCCATGCAAACGATTAATCTGATTGTTGTTCATTTTACGAATAGATTTAAAGCCTTGTCAGTGTAATCGTTTATTTCACAGCCTGTGTAATGTCTATCAAGAGCCGAGGCACAAAGACTAGTAGTTCCACTTCCACTGAAAATGTCCAAAATTAAATCGCCAGGTTTAGAACTTGCTAGAATCATGCGTTGTATCATCTCTTTGGGTTTTGGCGTTGGGTGATTTAGTTTTTGAACCTTTCCATTTATCTTTTCTTTGTGGCGTTCGCTCACTATTTCCCAAACATCAGGGCACAATTTTCCATTGGGATTCGGGAACCAGCGTTTACCATTTTTAATGATACCCTTAGTTTGTGCAGCCGCCATTCTGTCAGCGGAAAGATACGGCACACGAATGCTGTCGCAGTCGAAATAATATCCTTTCGGAGCCATTGTGTAAAACAAAATGCTCTCCTGATTATTTACAAATTTTGTTTTAGCTGCACTCATTCCATCCTTTTTGTACCACGTTATCCAATTTTGATAGTAAACTATTTTTGCCCGTAAGTAATTGAGTATCAAAGCACAATTATATGGCGTATTGAAAATGTAAAAACTTGCTGTTGGTTTCAGTTTAGGTAACATTGCGTCAATCCACCGAAATGTAAAATCTAGAAAGACTTGCTCAGAAACAAAGGAATCCCATTGAGCAACATTCAGGTTGTATGGCGGATCAACGACTGCTAAATCGATGACATTGTCTGGCACCAACTGCAAATACTCAAAAACATCCATTTTGTAAATAGTATCAGTCAAAAAGGGAACCATCGCCGTAGATTTTTTTTTCGATTAAACTCTTGTAATGCTCATATAATTCATATCCAATGAAGTGTCGATTAAGTTTGTGTGCGACACGCAAAGTTGTTCCACTTCCAGTAAATGGATCTAAAATGGTGTCACCCACCATCGAAAACATACGAATTAAACGATACGGAATTTGTTCTGGCATAATTGCAGAATGCTTACCAAAGGCTATATCATTCCTTCCTGGAATAGGAATGTCCCAAATTTGTTTAGTGAATTCGGTCCACTCTTTTTCTGATAGTTTGCTCTGTTCTTTTATCTCCTCTGAGCTAGAATCTGGTTTACCATCTTTTACATAAACAGCTATAAATTCGCTAGTATTTTGTGCGTAAAAATTCCTTGGGTACGGATAGCTACCAAACATCAGCCGTTTAGACGAATTGGTACGATGCCAAATATATAAATCGAAAAGATAAAGCGGCGTATTTTGTAAAATCCATTGTTGAATTGAACTCTGCAAATCGTAAATGTGACGCGTATAGTGCGTATTCATATCGCGTTTGAGCATAGGAAGCAATGGCACATTTATACACAATTTGCCATTTGGCTTAAGCACACGATAGCACTCTTTCCAAACAAGTCCTAATTGGTCAATGTACTGTTCGTACGAGACGAAAGCACCTAAATCATTCGGCTTTGAAACTGAATGATTTTCCTGCTGGTAACCATCTTTCGAATAGTCTTTAATGTTAAAATAGGGAGGAGATGTAATAATGAGGTCTACACTATTACTCTCAACCTCACACATGTTTGTGCAAGATTTGAAAAAGATTGTGTCCAATTGGTTCATGGCACTTTTTTGAAAGTGCGAGAACTACTTATCAGAGAATACGAATTCGGCAAATACCAAGACGGAGGGCACAAAGAAAGCGTGAAGCTTCACTTATAACCTCCGAGGTAATTGCCGTAACCCGTATACGAAATAAGTTCTGCCCACGCTGAACGCGGGCGAATGCTGAACTTATTCAAGTCGTATACTACTAAAAACGGCAATTTTTCGGAGTATCTCGAATAAATAGCAAACGCTATTATGGAGTGATATGTATTTGGCGGACGACTTGCACTCCATTTACAAGCGCTGTCCGTTATCGACTACAAAATTATGTATTTTTTACGACATAAACAAAAATTCGGTCCCAAAATGTGTTGGAACGGGATTCACTCCTCACTCCTAATTCCTCACTCCTAACTGAATTACTCTTTTCACCTAAGCACTTCCCCCACACACCCATTCGGCAGGGGCAGACTGAGCATTTGGCAGAGGGTTGGGACTATGTCGGTGATGCTGGCACAAGTGATGGTTTGTGGCGTGAGAGCTGCGCCAAAAATGTAGATTGGCAGCGCAACTTGCTGTCGGCTCGACACGCCAATGGCTTCGTTGCGTTCGTTCACCTCCAACCAACCGGGCAAAAGCGTGAAAACCACATCGCCACAAGCATTTTTGAAAGCGCTGTTGTGAATGCGCGAGAGTTCGTCGGTGCCGCACGCTGGCGCTGCTTTTATCTCGGCCGATGTGTAGGCATTTTGCACGCCTTGAAATTCGGTCATAAACTGCGCCACATGCTGCTCAAGTGCCTGACGATCAATCTTTTGCTTATCGATAAAGGTTTTGTTTAGGTAGATATTTCGCGCTGCATAACCACTCACATAGCGTCCTTGTCCGTAGATGGCCATAAGGTACGAATTGAGCAACGCCATGGCGCGTTTGGCATTGAACTGCCCATTCTGCACCTGCGCACGCGACAGTCGCCTGAGCGAATCGTTCTCGCCACTTGTGCCAGCCACCACTATCAGCGCATTCTCCTTGCCAACGGTCAAGTCGAGCGCATCGAAAAAAAGCCGCAAATCGTGGTCGAGCCGCAGATAGATGTCCTCTTTCTCGGCCGAAAGGTAACCACCGCCCTGCTCGTTTGGCAGACGAACCGAAAATTCGACAGCCAAAAAATCGAGCCGCGCATCGAGCCCAAGTTTTTCGTCGCGCAAAGCACGAATGACGAGATCCTTCATCAAAGTATTGACGAAAGGCGAATGTTTGAAGCGATAGACTTGCTCATCGACAGCCTGATTTTCAGCAGATTGCAAAAATACGCCATCTTCGAAATGAAATGGTGCATTGCGATAAGTTCCAATGTCGTAGAGCGGTCGCCACTCGTAGAGCAGATAATTATTGATGGTGTGGCTTTGGTTCACCTTGTCGGCCCAAGCGGGCAAACCCTGTTCGTAGAAATTGGTGGTAGCCAATTGTGCCGATTTGTCGTCGATCCACACAGCGCCATCGGCAGTGTGCGCGCCCAGAGCTAGCGCATGGTCGGCATCGAGCGCCACCACAAACGAGCGGCAACCATCATCACTCAATTTCACCACATCGGAAAAAGAGGTGGTTGCCATTTGGCGCGGCGAAAGCGACAATTCGCTGTTGATGCCATGAAAGCGACCATCGTAGAAAATCGGCATCATGTCGTCCTCCACCACATCGTAGCGTTGCGTGCCAGTAACACCGTGATAGCGCGGCACACTGCCCGTGACGAGCGATGCTAAATCGACCACCGAACCACTGCTTTGATAGTTGCATGCAGCCGCAGGAATGGTCAAGCCGTCGCCAAGCAGCCGCAATCCGCCTTTTTCGAACTTATTCTGAAGCGCGACCAAATGGCTCGTCTGCAGTCCATCGATGGTAACAAACACCACCAGCCGCGGACGAGATTGCGCCACCAAACAAGCCGAAATCAGCAAGAAAATGGCGAGAAATATTTTACGAAAAAAATTTCGCTGACTATGATTTTTGACTATGACCATCGACTTTGACCATTGACTATGACTTTTGACCATGACCTAAAAGCCAAAGCCACTGCACTGTCCCAACTTTACAAACTTTCCACTCACGCTTTCTCCACAATTTTCAAAATCACCTGCATGGCCTTTTCGAGCGATGGAATTGGGAGGTATTCGAAACGACTGTGGAAATTCTCGCCGCCAGCAAAAATGTTGGGGCAAGGCAATCCTTCGAACGAGAGGCGCGCGCCATCGGTTCCACCACGAATTGGTTGGACTTTGGGCGTTACGCCAACCTCTTTCATTGCCTCTTCGACGAGCGTAACAATGTGCATCACAGGTTCCACTTTTTCGCGCATATTGTAGTATTGGTCGCGCAACTCAATCTCGGCCGTGCCTTCGCCATATTCGCGGTTTACCTTGCGAACAAGATGCTCCATTTCGCGCTTGCGGCTCTCGAAACGGGCGCGGTCGTGGTCGCGAATGATGTACGACAGCGTTGTCTCCTCCACCGTGCCATTCATGCCAACAAGGTGATAAAATCCTTCGTAACCTTCGGTATGTTCGGGCGTTTCCCAGCGTGGCAGCATCACCGCCAACTGAAAAGCGATGCGCATGGAATTCTGCATTTTGTGATAGCCGTAGCCAGGGTGCACATTCACGCCATGAATATGAATTTTGCACGATGCAGCGTTGAAATTTTCGAACTCCAACTCGCCAACTGCGCCGCCGTCCATGGTGTAGGCAAAATCGCAACCAAACTGCTGCACATCGAAATGGTCGGCACCTTGACCAATCTCCTCGTCGGGCGTGAAACCAACACGGATTTTGCCATGTTTTATTTCGGGGTGCTGAACGAGATATTCGCACGCACTCACAATCTCGGCTATACCCGCTTTGTCGTCGGCACCAAGCAATGTTTTGCCGTTTGTAACAATAATATCTTGACCCGTATAATGCTGAATTTCAGGATATTTTGCCGTTTCGAGAACGATATTTTCCGTTTCGTTCAGCACAATGTCGTTGCCATCGTAGTTTTTCACAATGCGCGGCTGCACATGTTTGCCGCTGGCATCGGGCGAGGTGTCCATGTGAGCAATGAAACCGATGGTCGGTTTGCCGTCGGTGTTGGCTGGCAGCGTTGCCATGATGTAGCCATTCTGATCGAGTGTAACTTCTTGTAAACCAATCTGTTGCAACTCTTCTTTCAGATACTCGGCGAATTCCATCTGCCCTGGAGTGGAGGGCGTCATGTTAGTCTCTTCGTCGGAAGTAGTGCAGAAACTCACATACTTCAGAAAACGGTCGGTGATGTTCATTTTTTCAAAATTTTAGGACTGCAAAATTACGCAATTTTCAGATTATTTGCAAACAGCACAATCATCGAATCATTGATTCATTGATTCATTGAATGAAAGAACGGCTTTCAGAAACTGAAAACCGCCCTTTTCTATGTTCTTAAAATCTATGCTCTAGCCTGCCTGTCTTTATTCCTTTGTCTTTACTCTTTACTCTTTACTCATCATTACTTGCTCATTTTCAGCATATTAACTTCCATTTCGGAGAGAAAGCGCCATTTGCCACGAGGCAAGTTTTTCTTGGTCAATCCAGCCAAATAAACGCGGTCGAGGTGCAGCACTTTGTAGCCCACTGCATCGAACATGCGTCGTACAATGCGATTGCGCCCCGAGTGAATTTCCACGCCCACACGGCGGTGATCTTCGCTGCAATAATCGATGGAGTCGGCCTTGATTTCGCCATCTTCCAACTCTACGCCATCGCGCAAACGCTGCATGTCCTCCTCAGTCATCTCGTGGTCGAGCACAGCCTCGTAAATCTTCTTCTGATTGTACTTTGGGTGCGTCATTTTCGATGCCAACTCACCATCGTTGGTTATCAAAAGCAGTCCAGTGGTATTGCGGTCGAGGCGACCAACAGGGTAAACGCGCTCTTTGCAAGCGTTTTTCACGTAGTCGAGCACGGTGGTGCGTTCTTGCGGATCGTCGACGGTGGTTACGCAATCTTTCGGCTTATTCAGCAATATGTAGACGCGTTTTTCGCAGCGCACAAGTTGATCGTGAAACAGCACTTTGTCGGTGGCAGGAATCACTTTCGTGCCGAGTTCGGTTACTATCTGATCGTTCACCGAAACCACGCCAGCAGCAATGAATTCGTCGGCTTCGCGGCGCGAGCAGATGCCCGAATTTGCCAAATAGCGATTCAAACGCATTGGCGCATTGTAGTCGATGAAGTTTTTGCGATAAGCCGCCTGTTTTTTCTGGCTATATTTGGCATTTTCGTCGTATTCGCCATCGCGACGGCGCGGACGAAAGCCCTGTTCGTGCTGACCATTGCCATCGTAGTGCGGACGACGGTTGTAGCCATCGTTTCGGCGTTCGCCATCGCCATTGTATGAGCGGAATGGGCGCTCGTGACGCTGTTCGCCATCGTTATTAAAGCGGTGTGGACGAGGTGTGTAGTTGGTGCGCTCGCCATTGTCGGAACGGCCGTGCCAATCGCGGTTGAATGGGCGATGTTCTCGATTTTCGTTGCGGTTTTCATAACGATTTTCGCGGCTTTCGCCATAGCGATTGCCCTGGCGGCGTTCGTAGCCACCCTCTGATTGCTGGCGACCTTCGCGACCATAGTGTTGTCTGTCGCCGTAGTTTGTTCGTTCGCGCCTTGCACCATCGCGGTCGGCGCTAGCGTGACCATCATAGCGTGGTCGACGCCCGTTTTCCTCTCTCATTTTTCTTGAAAATTTTGTTTCCTAATACTGATTTTTTTCGGGCTGCAAAGGTACAAAAAAAATGCGAAACGCCAATTTTCGGCAAATCAAACTTTTTTCGTAATTTTGCAAGATTATTTTAAGCTGATGAGTTGACGAGTTTTGCTTCGCAATATTTTTTCTGCGCGCGGCATTGTTCAAACGAGTTTGGCACTGCTCTCGCCTATCGAAAAAAATTGATGAGTAGCATTATTTTGCGAGGCTGACATTCAATTAAATAATTGGAAATTAAGTAATTAGACAATTATGGAATCTTTCCACAATCTTGTAAAAAATAGGCGCAGCATTCGCAAATATGCCGAGATGCCAGTAGAAACGGAAAAAATCGATGCCATTCTTCAAACTGCACTGATGTCGCCCGCCTCGAAACGCGCCAACGGCTGGGAATTTATTGTGGTAACCGAGCACGAAAAACTCGAAAAATTGTCTGCCTGTCGCGAATTTGGCAGCAGTTTTGTGAAATCGGCGCCCGTGGCCATTGTAGTGGCTTACGATGCCGAAAAAAGCGATGTTTGGTACGAAGACGCGTCGATTGCCGCCATCATCATGCAGTTGCAAGCCGCCGATTTGGGACTTGGCAGTTGCTGGGTGCAGGTGCACAATCGCCAATACAACGACGAAACAAGTGCCGAAGCGTATGTGCGCAGTGTGCTCGACATTCCCGAAAAATATCGCGTGCTGAACATGGTCACCATCGGCTACAGCGACCAAGAGCGCAAACCTTACGACGAGGAAAAACTGAGTTACGACAAAATCCATTGGAACAAGTTTTGAACACACAAAAAAAAATAGTGCTGATTGGCGCAGGAAATTTGGCGACGAGTCTTGCCGTGGCACTCCGCGACAAAGGGCATGACATCATGCAAGTATGGAGCCGAACCGCCACAAATGCCGCACTTTTGGCCGAACGCGTTGGTGCTATGCCCTGCTCCGATTTGGCAGAGATAAAACATGGTGCCGACCTCTACATTTACGCAGTGAAAGACGATGCGCTACCGCAAATTGTCGATGCAGTGAAGATTGACGATGGCCTGCATGCGCACACTTCGGGCAGCGTGCCAATGACCATTTTCGAAGGCAAACGCACAAATTTTGGTTCGATCTATCCGTTCCAGACTTTCAGCAAGGAGCGAGTGGTCGATTTTTCGGAGATTCCACTGCTGATTGATGCCAACAGCGACGACAATGCTGCGCGACTTGCCGAAATCGGCAAAACCATTTCGCAAAATGTGCGGCGCATGACCGACGAAGAACGTCGGTATCTTCATCTAGCAGGGGTATTCGCAAATAATTTCTCCAACAGTCTGTTTGTGATGGCCGAAGAGATTTTGTCGGAACGAGGTCTGCCATTCTCGCTACTGCTGCCGCTTTTGAGCGAAAGCATCGCCAAACTGAAAACGCTACAACCACTACAAGCGCAGACTGGTCCTGCCAAGCGCAACGATCAAAAAATAATAGAAAAACAACGACTTCTGTTGAAAAACAATCCAGAACTTTTGAAAGTCTATAACTTACTGACTGACAACATTTTACAACAACAAAATCAGAAAAGATGAATTTTAAGGAAAAACTGAAAGAGATACGTGCTTTTGCGTTCGATGTCGATGGCGTGCTGTCGACCAATAGCATTCCGCTTTCGCCTGCTGGCGAGCCTTTGCGCTGCATCAACATAAAAGATGGTTACGCCATTCATTTGGCAGTTTTGCGCGAAATTCCGCTGGCCATAATCACTGGTGGAAAAACAGAATCGGTGCGGGTGCGTTTTGCCGATCTTGGCGTGAAAGATATCTACATGGCTTCGCATCGCAAGACCGACGATTTTGCCGATTTTCTGCAACGAAACAACCTCACGCCCGACCAAGTGATGTACATGGGCGACGATATTCCCGACTACGAAGTGATGCAGCAGGTGGGGTTGGCAGTCTGCCCTGCCGACGCCGCACCCGAAATAAAAGCCATTGCACACTATGTGAGTCCGTACAACGGCGGCTGTGGCTGCGGTCGCGACATCATAGAACAAGTGCTGAAAGCCCAAGGTCTGTGGATGAACGACGAAATTGCATTCGGATGGTAAAATAGTGAGAAGTGAG
>CAVFDI010000030.1:14821-22150 GCA_963621145.1 Paludibacteraceae bacterium
ACTAATGCGTTAAACTTATCAACTCATCAACATATCAACTTATCAACTTACATTCATGAAATACTTTTTTTCGCTCGTTCGTTGGAAAAATCTGATTTTTGTAGCCGTCATTCAGTTGCTGATGACCTATTGCCTGATAGCGCCAACGCTGGCCATGTACGGCATGACGATGCTCACGCCGTGGTGGATTACGCTGCTGATGGTGGTAGCCACGGTTTGCATTGCGGCAGGCGGCTACACCATAAACGACTATTTCGACCTGAAGATTGACCGCATCAATCACCCCGAGCGCGTTATTGTGGGCAACATCATCGAAAAACCCGTAGTCATGCGGCTCTACCAAGTGCTTACGGCCGTTGGCGTGGTGGCTGGATTGGCAGTTGCCATTGTGCTGCGCAGTTGGACTTTGGGACTCGCATTTGTGGTGGTTCCTGGCATGCTGTGGTTCTATTCGGCCTCGTACAAACGCCAATTCCTCGTCGGGAATCTGATTGTGGCCATGTCGGCTGCGCTGGTGCCGCTGTTGCCCGTCATTGCCGAATGTGGCCTGCTGCTCGACAAATATGCCGAACTCATTCGCGAAACGCCCGTTGTTGCCACGCTGCTCGGCTGGGGCTGCGGTTTTGCGCTGTTTGCAGGTCTGTGGACTCTGACGCGCGAAATCATCAAGGACATGGAGGACGAATTTGGCGACCGCGAGATGGAATGTCGCACACTGCCAATAATCTGCGGCACGCGCTGGAGCAAAGTGATTGTTTCGCTGCTGATTTTGCTGAACAATGCGCTGCTTGCCTATCTTTTGCTGACCAACACCGCCGCCATTCCGAATTTATCGGCCACCCTGCGCTATTTTCTGATTGGCATCACCGCCCCAAGCCTCTGCCTTTTGGTGATACTTTGGGGCAAAAGTTGCACTGCACTGCACAACGCCTCCACACTTTGCAAATTCATCATGATAGTCGGCACACTCTACGGTTTGGTCTATAACTTCCTGATAGCCAAAGCATTTCATCTAGCGTTGTTCGGTGTGTTTTATGTAGCGTGATGCAAAAAAAAGTGAGAAGTGAGAAGTGGAAATTAGTAGTGAGAAGTGATGCGGCAGAGCCGCAATTTCAGATTTTATTTGATTTTTGCTCCGCTCGGCATTGCTCAAACGAGTTTGACACTGCGCTCGCTTATCGCAAAAATTCAGAATTTCAAATTCTACAATTAGAAACAAAGAAACTTAGAAACAAAAATTGCGGTAGCAATTTTGAGAAACTAGAAATTAGAAACTAGGAATCCGAAAACAATGCGTTAAACCAATCAACCAATCAACTTATCAACCAAATTATGAATATCATTCTCGGATCGCAATCGCCACGGCGGCAGGAACTTTTGCGCGGATTGGATGTTGATTTCGAAGTGCGCACCATTGCGGGGCTGAAAGAACATTACCCCAACACGCTGCAAGGTGCTGAAATTCCGCTTTTTCTCGCCAAGCAAAAAGCCGATGCGTTTCGTCCGTCGCTCACCGACGACGATTTGCTGATAACTGCTGACACCATAGTCTGGCTCGATGGTCGCGTGTATGGCAAACCCACCGACACAGTCGACGCGCGCTCCATGCTGCACACGCTCTCGGGGCGCACCCACGAGGTGATTACGGGCGTTTGTCTCACCACCACACAGCGACAAGAGTCGTTCAGCGCCACCACGCAAGTAACTTTTGCCAACTTCAGCGACCAAGAGATTGATTACTACGTCGAGCATTATCGTCCGTTCGACAAAGCAGGCAGCTACGGCGTGCAAGAATGGATTGGCTACATTGGCGTGGAGCGCATCAATGGCTCGTTCTACAATGTGATGGGCCTGCCCGTACAACGCCTCTATCAGAAACTGAAAGAGTTTGGAGCAATTAAGTGAGAAGTGAGGAGTGAAAGATTTCAAATTTCAAATTTCAAATTTCACTAATTTTTGCTTCGGTCGGCATAGTTCAAACAATTTTGACTCTGCTCTCGCTTATCGCAAAAATTCAAATTTCAGATTGGCGCACTTTCCACTACCAAGCAATAAAATCACTGACGTGACTGCAGAGTCCCTACTTTATGAACTTTATAACTTTACAAACTTCCCATAAACTTTTCAACTCATCAACTTAAAACGTGACCTACTCAGAATCAATAACTTACCTCTACTCACACGCGCCAATGTTTCAACAAGTTGGGCGGCGAGCATACAAAACGGGACTCGAAAATACGCTGGCTCTCGATGCGCATTTTGGGCATCCGCACCAAAAATATCACACCATTCATGTGGCTGGAACCAATGGCAAAGGCTCCACGGCAAGTCTGCTGGCCTCCACGCTGCAATGCGCCGGCTACCACGTCGGACTCTACACATCGCCACACATGCGCGACTTTCGCGAGCGCATCCGCATCGATGGCGAAATGATTTCGGAACAGTATGTCGCCAACTTCATCACTGAAAATCAAGCACTTATCGACAAATTGCAGCCATCGTTTTTCGAGATTACAACTGCAATGGCATTTCTCTATTTTGCCGAAAAAAAAGTCGATATTGCCGTGATAGAAGTCGGTCTTGGCGGGCGATTGGACTGCACCAACATCATCGCGCCAGTGCTGTCGGTCATCACCAACATCAGCCTCGACCACACCGACCTGCTTGGCAACACTTTGGAGAAAATTGCACACGAAAAAGCGGGCATCATCAAGCCCAACACGCCAGTGGTGATAGGCGAAACGCAAGCAGAAACAGAAACGGTTTTTCGCCGTCGTGCCGAGGAGTTGAACGCGCCCATCATCTTTGCCGATCAGCAAAAAAAATCAGCACTGCCCCACTGTCCGCTGGCTGGCATCTATCAGCAAAAAAACAAGCAAACCGCGCTGGTGGCAATTGAAGAATTACAAAAAAGAGATTTTAAGATTTCGCAACAAAACATAACAGAAGGTTTTACCGAAGTGCTTCAGCGCACGCATTTGATGGGTCGTTGGCAGACCATTTGCCAAAAGCCGCTGACCGTGTGCGACGCGGGACACAACGAAGGCGGACTGCGCTATGTGGTGGAACAATTGCGACAACAACAATGCAAAAATCTGCGCATTGTGTTTGGCATGATGAGCGACAAAGACCACGATGCCGCACTGCGACTACTGCCAAAAGAGGCGATTTATTACTTCACACGAGCCAACAGTCCGCGCGCTTGGGACGAGCACGAACTGCAAGCCGCCGCCGCGGCTTACGGCCTAAAAGGCGAAACGTTTCAAACTGTAGCACAAGCACTTAGAGCTGCACAAACCGATGCCGAAGACGATGATTTTGTGTTCGTTGGCGGCAGTTGCTATGTGGTTGCAGAAGCAATTGATAATTGACAATTTTCGCAAAAGTTAATCAGTGCGCAATCTTCAAATGAACAATTAAAACAGCGCGTAGCGCGAGAAAATAATAGAAAAATTATGAAGATATTTTGCGTTGGATGGAATTATGCCAATCACAATGCCGAGATGGAGCGGCAGCAGCCCACAGAGCCGACCATTTTTATGAAGCCCGATACCGCTCTGCTGCGCGAAAATAGGCCGTTCTACATTCCGCATTTCAGCAACGAGGTGGACTACGAAGCCGAACTTGTAGTGCGCATCAACAGGCTTGGCAAGAACATCGAAGAGCGATTTGCGTCGCGCTACTACTCCGAGGTGGCATTTGGCATCGACTTCACGGCGCGCGATGTGCAGCGTCGATTGCGTGCCGAGGGTCAACCATGGGAGATAGCCAAGGCCTTCGATGGGTCGGCGGCCATCAGCCAGTTTGTGCCACTCACCAGCCTCGACAACGCAAACGATATTGATTTTTCGCTACGCCGCAACGGCATCGAAGTTCAGCACACCAGCAGCCGCCAAATGCTATTCAGCATCGACCGTTTAATAGCCTACATCAGTCAATTTTTCTTTCTGAAAATGGGCGATCTCATCTACACAGGCACGCCCGCTGGCACTAGTAGCGTAGCCATAGGCGACCACCTCGAAGGCTTCATCGAAGGCACAAAAATGCTCGATTGTGAGATTAAATAGTGAGAAGTGAGAAATGATGGGGAAATAAAATATAGATGGGCAACTGCGGTTGAACAAAAAAAGAAGGGACACGGCATGCTGCGTCCCTACTACCATTAGAAAAGCAAAGTCAATTATTTCGGACAATCTCCATAATCATTGCTATTGGGATTACTATCTTGAATAAGGAAAACAAGAAAAACAATCAACACCAACGCCAACACGTCCTTTGTCTTTACTCCTTACTCTTTATTCAAACTTCGGGGGATTTTTCTGGCAAATTTGCCACTTTTTTGCCCTAAATGCGATGCAATTTTTCAAAATCCATCAGAAAATCGAACAGGCCAATGGTGAGAATACCATTGTTGTCGCGCCACGGAGCAATATCATCTCCAACAACAATTATCTTCTGAAAAGCATCGTCAATTCGCAATAGCGAGGCAGTCTCTTGCTGGCGTTTTTCGTCATCGACAATATGCAAAGCCGACTGAATGTACCATCTATTGCCACCATCGTTCGCTACGAAATCAACCTCAAGCGGTTGACGACTCCACTTGCCATTTTTCGAAACCGAGCGCTGTTCAACTACACCAACATCCACCCGACAACCACGACGACAAAGTTCGTTATAAATCACGTTTTCCATCAGATGGCTCTCGTCCAACTGCCGCATGCCAATAACTGCATTACGAATACCAGTATCGGTGAAATAATACTTAGACAAACTGCCAATGTATTTTCGACCTTTGATATTGTAACGAACCGCCTTCTCGAGCAAAAAAGCATCAGACATATAGTCAAGATATTTTTCGATGGTCGACGATTTAATCGCGACATTTTTCTGGCTTTTGAACGAGTTTGAGATTTTTGTTGGATTGGTTGGCGAGCCAATACACGAAGCTGCAATACTTGCCAGTTCTCGAAATTCGCTTTCATTTTTTATGGTGTGTCGCTCCAAAATATCGACCAGATAAACACTTTCGACCAAATTAGTGAGATAATCGGCTTTTTTCTTGGGTGAATCGAGCAAAAAAACCTGCGGCAGACCGCCATAAACATAGTAATCGCGCCAAACATCGCGCGGGTGGCGTTTCAATGCACGACAACATTCTTGTAACGAAAACGGATAGACGCGAATTTCGTCGCCACGTCCACGGAATTCGGTGATGATATCGCTCGAAAGAAATTTTGAATTGCTACCAGTAACATAGACGTCGGCATTTTCAATCCGAAGAAGGCTATTCAATACCTCTTCAAATTTTGGAACTATTTGAACTTCATCGAGCAAAATAAAATAGAGTTCATCATCAACCATGCGTGATTTTATTTCTCGATACAGCGCCAACGCATCACGAAGTGGCTCATTTTCAATATTATCGAGCGCAATTCGAATAATGTGACCTTCGTCTACGCCCGAAGAGATCAAATGCTTATAAAATAGATTGAAAAGCAAAAACGATTTTCCGCAACGACGCATGCCAGTCACGATTTTTATCAATCCATTCTTTTTACCAGCGATGAGCTGCTGCAGGTAGAAGTTGCGTTGAATAACCATAATTTTCAAATTATATAGGGGAAATTTTTGGCAAAAATGCCACTTTTGCGCCGCAAAGATAATATAATTTTACCAATCAGCAAAAAATAAAGGCAGAAAAATAGCAAATTTGCCACTTTTTTGCCCCAAAAAAATTTCTATTTTCTAGATTTCTGGTTGGAAAAGCGATCTGCAGGTTGTCATGGTATCGCCCCGCAATGAATTGAGTGGTTCGCATTCAAAAGTAACCAACTAATTGTCAATTATCAATTAAAAATTTCCAGCCTCTTCTCCATCTCGCGTCGGTAGGCATCCTGTTTTTCAGCACTTTTGCGATAGCGCGTGGGGTCGAGAGTGAGCTGTTCGGACCGATCAGAATAATGGTCGATGACCTCGACACCCGCAGCCGTTTTCACAAGAAAAACCTCGTCGTAAATTGCGCCATCGAGCGTGTGAGTGGTCAGTTGCAGCGTGTCGCCAGCAATCGAAACCACCTGATAGAAACGCTGTCCAACGCCGTATCGCTCGTAACCCGAATCGAACGAGATGCGATAATCCTTCGCCGAACATTGCGACACGACATAAAGCGGCGTAATGCCATCGGTCGAGCGGCGCGCGTAGGCGTGTTCGTGCCCTTCGAGAACAAGGTCGACACTACTATTGAGCGGCGAAGCAAAAGCCCAACGCACCAGCAGATTGTTCACCTTTCCACGCAGCGAATAGACAGGGTGATGCAGCGATGCAATGTTCCACTTAGAGCCATTTTCTGCAAAATTTTGCTTCAACCACGCCCGTTGATGCGGGAAAGTCCACGCATCGTTGTTGCTATCGAGCAGAAAAAGCGATGCATTCGACCATTTGAACGATGCCAGTGCCGCAAAATCGGCAGAATCATTTTTCAAAAAATAGGGAAAAACGCAGACGAAACGTTGCTCCAATCGGCGATCGAGCGCCTTGATGTACTCGTGATTTCCAGCAATGGCAACTATTGGCACCGTGCTACAAAAATCGCGAACGGCAGTGAAATATTCGTTCCAATACTGATCGTGCGGACGTTCAATCAAATCGCCACCAAAGAGCCAAAAATCGGGTGTTTCGGCGCGCTGAATTTTTGCAAAATGTTCGCGCAGTGTGCCATGCAGTGTGTCCTGCACATCGCCAATGTAGACAAATTTGAGATGATCGTCGGGTTTCGTCACCGAAAATTCGTTCCACGACGAGATTTTATCGCCTACTTGCGCAGCGTAGCGATAATTTCCAGCCGCCAGCGAATCGGTGTAAGCCCAATAGCAAACCGTGCGTCCACCGAGCGTTTCGAAAAGTCGCGAACTTGCATAAATGCGCTGAGTATCAGCATTATTTTCTGAAATCAACAGCAATTTTGCATCCTCTACCGAATCGCCGCACTGCCACGAAACAGCGCGCGACATCACGCCAGCGCGACCGAAAGTGAGCTGCACGCGACAAATGCTATCGCTCGCCACGAAGGCAGGTTCAGGCGGATTGCCAAACCAAACATTCCACCGCACACCACACAAAATGCCTAATCCAAGCAGCACTACCGCCACAATTGAGAGCGTGATAAGTTTTCGTTTCATAAAATAGTTTTAGGTAGGTTCTAAAAATTCTACGCTTTTATATTTTTCTTTGGTAAGTTACTAGATGTTTTTTGCGGTTTTGATCGCTCTTTGCGAATTTTCGTTTCTAATCGGCATCTTTTTCGTCTTTTCTCAGTCACAGGACACCCTG
>CAVFDI010000031.1:0-21761 GCA_963621145.1 Paludibacteraceae bacterium
TTGAAATTTCCACATTCCAATGCGAATAGAACAATAGCAAACGCAATGATATGGAGTGATATGTCAAAAAGAAGAACTAGCGCTTGCACTCCATTTACAAGCGGCTATTCTATTTCGAGTGCAAAATTACTCTTTTTTCGCTAACCACTAAAACTCCACTTTTGGCGCATTTTCGGCACCAGCGTCGGCTTCGAAGTACGATTTTTTGTCGAAACCAAATATGCCAGCCACTATGTTAGTGGGGAAGCGGCGAATTTCGGTGTTGTAGGCCTGCGCCGTGGTGTTGAATTTTTGGCGCGACACTTGAATGCGGTTCTCAGTGCCCTCGAGCTGCTCCTGCAGATCCCTGAAGTTCTGATTGGCCTTCAGGTCGGGATAGCTCTCGGTGATGGCCATCAGTCGACCAAGTGCGCTTGCAACCTCGCCCTGCGCCTCTTGGTATTGCTTCAGTTTTTCGGGCGTCAAGTCGTCGGCATTCACGGTAATCTGCGTGGCTTTTGCGCGCGCATCGACCACGGCGGTAAGTGTTGCGCTCTCGTGGTTGGCATAGCCTTTCACGGTTGCAACGAGGTTCGGAATCAGATCGAGCCTGCGCTGATACTGCGATTCCACATTTGCCCATTCGGTGGTAACGCTCTCTTCGGCCACCACCAGTGCGTTGTAAGTTTTGATGCACATAATTGCTGCAATGGCAATCACTGCCACCAAAACGATCCAAACAAGTGTTCCTTTTTTCATTGTTTTGAAGTATTTAAAATTTCAGATTTCAATTAGCTCTCCTCAATTTTCCACGCTAGAAAATTGGGATCTTTGTTTCTTTTGCGATTTAATTGAATAGTTAGTAAATTTTTAGTTCTAAATTCATAATTCTTAATTGCCTAGAATCTTCCTCCAGCGCCGCCGCCTCCGCTGAAGCCGCCTCCAAAGCCGCCTCCGCCAACGGAGTGCCCGCCTTTGCCGCCTGCTACCACTACGGGCGTTTCGCGTGGAATGGTGTAGTTCTCCAATTTTTGATGTTTGCAGTAGGCGCAGGTGTACGTGCGGCAACCCTGTCCTTCGCGGTGCGTCGTGGCTTGGCTAATTATGCGGTCGCTCGTCATGTGTAAGGCGATGGCGCCGCATTGCGGACAAACATCATACTCTGTTTGCAGCGATTTGTATGGAAATTTCATTACATTTTGGCATGTTGGGCAGAGCCAAATGTCGTAATCGACAGTTTTAAGTTTTTCTTCCAGTTTTTCGCTTGCCGACAGGTATTTATTTTGCTGATTATCAGGAATAAACTGCATTTTTGCACCGCATTTTTTGCAGTCCATTGGGGCAAAGCGTATTTCACGCCGTTTTTTGTACAGATAACGAGCAAAAAACGCCATTGGCAACGGGAAAAATATGGCAAAGCAGATTGCGATGATCATTAGCGTGTACATCTGCTTGTATTTTTCGTTGTTGTTGCCATGCAGACTGCGCATTTTTCGGTAACTGACGATGGCGTAGACAATCAGCACGAAGAACGCAAACATCAGGTAGTTGGCCAGCCAGCCGCCGTATTGTACTCGTGGTGAACTGGTGTTGAGCAGCAGTTCGCCCATGGCTTCGTCGGTGGTGAGGCGCGCGCTCAGATCGTCCACTATGCCTACCATTGCACTATCGAGCGTGCCGTTTTTTATCAACGTTTCCATCTCTGTGCCAGCGGCGCGACTGTAGATGTTTTTTTCCAGCACTTGGTTGCAAAACGCATCTGGTAAAAGCCCCTCAACGCCAACGCCAGTTTCTATCTTAACTGCCCGAATATCAGTCACTAAAAGAATGAGGATGCCACTATTCTTGCCCTCCTTGCCAATCTTCCAAGTGTTGAAAAGTTGGTTTGCAAATCCGTATTCGTCGTCGCCCTCGATTGAGCCGAGTGCAGCAATGCCAATCTCCACACTGTTTTTTTGTTCGAGTGCGGTGATTTTTTTGTTGAGCGTTGCCACGCACGCCTCCGACAGCACACCATCGGGATTTGCGACCCAATTTTGGTCGTTTATCAGCCGCGGATTTTGCACCATCTCTGGTGTATAATCTCTAGCAACAGCGATATTCGCAATCAATAAGAGAACGAAAAATGTGATTAAGTGCTTGATATTCATTTACTTGTGATCTTTTTTTTTACTAGAAACCTAGAAATTAGAAATTTTCATTGCTTTTGAATCTCCAATTTCGCGCTTTTCAGACCTTTTGCGGTGGCCGAGAGTGTGCAGTCGCCTTCGATTATCACGGTCAATTCGCCCGAAAAAGCGTGATGTTTTGGTTCGTGAAACAGATCGAGGTTTGTAGCATCGCCATTGGCTGCGGCTACAAAATGTCCGTTACCTTTGGTCGAAAATTGCACCAAATGGTTGGCAGTGGGGCAGAGCTCGCCGTTTTTGTCGACTATGCGGACGCGCACAAAATGCAGATCGTTTTGCGGCAGCAGTTCTTCTATCAACTCGATGTGATGCGGCTTTCCAGCGGTGCGAATGGCGGTGCTTGCGTGTGCGGTAACCACTTTCAGCTCGCCAGCCTCGTATGCAACACTGTCCCAAATCAGGCGATAGCGCCGTTGCAGAGCCAATGCGTCGCCAGCAGCGGCCGCCTGTTCGCTCTCTTGTTTTGTGAATTTATGTCGCTTGCCAAGACTTTTGCCATTCACAAAGAGTTCCGCCTCGTCCTCGTCGGTGTAGACCATCACGGGCAGCGTGTCGCCCGCTTGCCAGTTCCAATGTGGCAAAATGTGCAGTGTCGGGTCGTTTTTGTTCCACTGCGAGCGGTAGAGATAAAATCTGTCCTTCGGAATGCCTGCCAAATCGATTATTCCGAAATAAGATGAGTGGCTCGGCCAAGCATCGGTGTCGTAGGGCGATGGTTCGCCAAGGTAGTCGAAACCAGTCCAGACAAATTGTCCGATAGTCCACGGATAGTCATCTTGCAGGCGAAAATCCTCGTCGGGCAGGTTGCTCCAAGGGCAGTATTGCAGGTCGTAGCCCGAACACTGATTGGTTTTGCTGTCGCCGTTCGGGTGATTTTGATCGGTTATGGCGCTGGTGTTGTCGGGCAGGGCAGGTAGCAGATATACGCCACGCGACGATACTGTCGATGCCGTTTCGGAACCCAGCACGAGCCGTTGTGGCGTGCGTTGGTAAGCCTCTTCGTAGCGATAGTCGCGGTAGTTTAGCCCGACCACTTGCAGAATGCTGGCAAATCCGTTCTCAAGCACGCAACTCACTTGGTCCATGCCTGCGGTTACGGGACGCGTGCCATCTTCGCGCTGGCAGATGTCTTGCAGCATTTTTGCTACGCGATAGCCATCGGGCGAACATTGCGTTGGCACCTCGTTGCCCACCGACCACATCACTATGCTCGGATTGTTGCGGAAGTGGTGCAGCATATTCACCATGTCGCGCTCCGCCCATTCGTCGAAAAAGCGGTGGTAACCATTCTCGCATTTGCCCCAATCCCATTCATCGAACGGCTCGCACATCACCATGAAACCGAGCGAATCGCACAGTTCGATGAGTTCCGGCGCTGGCATATTGTGCGATGTGCGCACGGCATCGCAGCCCATATCGCGCAACAGCAACAGTTGGCGCAAAATGGCTTGCCTATTGACTGCTGCTCCAAGCGGACCGAGGTCGTGGTGCAGGCAGACGCCTTGGAATTTGCGCACTTTCCCGTTCAGCAGAAAACCAACATTTGGCACAATCTGAATTGATCGAATGCCGAAGGTCGTTTGCACCGTGTCGACTGCCTTGCCATCGGCTTTTACGATGGTCTGCGCTGCGTAGAGCATTGGGCTTTCGGGCGACCAAAGTGCGGGATTTTTCAGCGTGAAATTCTGTTCCAGCGGCAGTGCGTGACGCACATCGTATTCCGAGGTGAGCGAATCTGCAATTTTTCCTGACGATTTTTCTAAAATGTTGGTAATCAGCGTGATATGTTTGCCAATGGCATTGTCAACCGTGGTTTTTAGATTTATCGAAGCCATCTGCTCGGTAACATACGGCGTTTGCACATGCACGCCCCACACAGGCACATGCACGCGGTGCGAATGCATCAAATGTACGTTTCTGTAAAGTCCAGCGCCAGGATACCAACGGCTGCTCTGCTCGCGGTTTTGCAGGCGCACGGCAACGAGATTTTGCCCCGCTATTAAATATGGTGTAATGTCGCAGTGAAAAGCGTTATAACCATATGGCCAAAAATAGACTTTCGTGCCGTTCACATAGACTTCAGCCTCCGACATCGCACCATCGAACACGAGCGTGTATACCTCTTTGGTGGTGTCGATTTGCGCAGCATCGATTGTGGTTTTGTACCATGCCGAGCGCATGTAGGGCAGTCCGCCTGTGCGTCCTGTCTTGAGCGATGGACGTGTTTCGCCATTTTGCCAAACGGCAACATTTTGCAAGTCGTTTTGGCGGTCGAACGGACCATAAATCGCCCAATCGTGCGGAATGGAAACTTGCTCCCACGTTTTGTCGGCTGCAGCGGGCATCTGGTGGTCGGTTTGCTCAAAAGCAAACTGCCAACTGCTGAGTAGCGTTGTGATGGCTAAAATCAGAAGATTCATTTTAATTGATAATTTCCGATTGAATTTTGTATTCTCAAAATCGAATTTCCTTAATTAAATAATTGGAAATTAGATAATTAGATAATTGATCACTTCTCTTTTTTCTGCGCTTTGGCTGCGGCGGCTGGTTTGCCAATGGCTTCGCGCATTTGTGTGTCGGCTTCGATGTTTTTCATGCGGTAGTAGTCCATTATGCCCAGATTGCCGCTGCGGAAGGCTTCGGCCATTGCTTTGGGCACTTCGGCTTCGGCTTCTATCACTTTGGCGCGCGCCTCTTGCGCTTTGGCTTTCATCTCTTGCTCCAATGCCACGGCCATGGCGCGACGCTCCTCGGCGCGGGCTTGCGCAATGTTTTTGTCGGCCTCGGCTTGGTCCATTTGCAGATTTGCGCCAATGTTTTTGCCTACATCAACATCGGCAATGTCGATAGACAAGATTTCGAATGCTGTGCCTGCGTCAAGACCTTTGCTCAACACAAGTTTCGAGATAGAATCGGGATTTTCCAACACCATTTTGTGCGTTTCGCTGGATCCGATGCTCGACACAATGCCTTCGCCAACGCGCGCCAGCACGGTCTCTTCGCCTGCGCCGCCCACCAACTGTTTGATGTTGGCACGAACGGTTACGCGCGCTTTTGCCAAAAGCTGAATGCCGTCTTTCGCCACCGACGAAACCACTGGCGTATCTATCACTTTGGGATTGACCGACATCTTCACGGCCTCGTCCACATCGCGCCCCGCAAGGTCGATGGCGGTTGCCATTTTGAACGACAGGTCGATGTTGGCTTTGCTAGCCGAAACTAGCGCATGCACCACGCGAGCCACATGTCCGCCTGCCAAATAGTGCGCCTCAAGGTCGTCGCGGCGAATGCTCACCAAACCCGCTTTGTGCGCCTCTATCATGGCATTCACAATGATTGATGGTGGCACTTTACGAATGCGCATCAGGAAAAGTTGTACGAGCGAAATGCTCACGCCCGAAACTCGTGCCGAAAGCCACAGCAGGAACGGCACATAATACAAAAAGATGCAAAGGAGAATCAGAATGACCACTCCAAGCAAAATTGAAAGTGTAAGACCCATAGTAAGTTAGTTTATAAAGTTTGAAAGTTTATAAAGGGGTAATGAGTTGATTCGCTAAACATTTTTTCATTTGAAAATTTGAAGATTGTGTAGTGACTTTTCTTGTTCAGTAATTATCAATTGAAAAATTTCTCACTCCTCATTCCTAATTTTTCTTACCGAAATTGTCTCGCCATTTACCTCTACCACTTCCACTTCGGTGTTGGGGTCGATAAGTCCGTCGAGCGATTTCACCTCGAGTGTTTTATCGTCGAAACGGGCAGTGCCAATGGGTGCAAGGCGCGATGTTGAAACGCCGCGCTGACCGACGCTCACTTGTGTATCTTTCGGTGCATCGACGGTGCTTGTAACTTCGGCATCGAGCGACATGCGATCGAGTGTGCGCGAACGCATAAAAATCCAGATGGCAACGCCCATGGCTGCTACACCGCATAATAGAGTGATGAAACCAGCCGTTGCCCCAAGCGTTACGAACGCGTAGCAAACCGACACCACAACAAACAAAATGCCTGCAATGCCGCCAATGCTCACGCCGGGAATAATAAACAGTTCGAGCAACAGAAAAATTACGCCAAGTAGCATGAATAGTACAACCAAGAAAATGTCCATAGCGGATCTGTTTTGATAGTGAAACCTTTGCAAATGTACGACTTTTTTGGGAAATGACAAACATTTCAGCCGATTTTTTTTGAATCGGCTAGTCATTTGTTCCGCTATTTCGCCGCCGTTCTGCTTGAAATCTGTCAAAATGTCAGTCGATATTGCTCAAAAATGCTCTGGCACGGCGTTTGCTTTTGCAAAAGTGTATTTGCGCAAGCGAATGCGAATGAAAACTCGATTATTAAACAAAAAATCATACAACTATGGGAAAAATTATTGGTATTGACTTGGGTACGACCAACTCGTGTGTGGCAGTGCTCGAAGGTAATGAGCCAGTCGTGATAGCAAACAGCGAAGGCAAACGCACAACGCCTTCGGTAGTGGCATTCATCGATGGTGGCGAACGCAAAGTGGGCGATCCTGCTAAGCGTCAAGCAATTACAAATCCGCACAAAACAATCTACTCCATCAAGCGTTTCATGGGCGAAACCTACGATCGCGTGACTAAAGAGATTGAACGCGTGCCTTACAAAGTGGTGCGTGGCGACAACAACACCGCGCGTGTCGACATCGACGGACGCCTCTATACGCCGCAAGAGATTTCGGCTATGGTGCTTCAAAAAATGAAGAAAACTGCCGAAGATTATTTGGGACAAGAGGTTACCGAAGCCGTAATCACCGTGCCAGCCTACTTTAGCGATGCACAACGCCAAGCCACCAAAGAGGCGGGCGAAATTGCTGGTCTGAAAGTTCGCCGTATTGTGAACGAGCCAACGGCTGCTGCATTGGCTTATGGTCTCGACAAATCGAACAAAAATATGAAAATTGCCGTGTTCGACCTTGGTGGCGGCACGTTCGATATCTCAATTCTTGAACTTGGCGATGGCGTTTTCGAAGTGAAATCGACCAATGGCGATACGCACCTTGGCGGCGACGACTTCGATCACGAGATAATCAAATGGTTGGCCGACGAATTCAAAAACGAAGAGGGCGTCGATCTGTTGCAAGATCCAATGGCTCAACAACGCTTGAAAGAGGCTGCTGAAAAGGCAAAAATCGAACTTTCTAGCTCTACTTCGACCGAAATCAACTTGCCATACATCACCACGGTGAACAACTCGCCGAAACACTTGGTTAAGACTTTGACTCGCGCCAAATTTGAGCAACTGTGCGACCACCTGATTCAGGCTTGCCTTGTGCCTTGCGAAAATGCGCTGAACGCAGCAGGACTCAGCAAATCCGATATCGACGAAGTGATTTTGGTTGGTGGTTCTACACGTATTCCTGCCATTCAAACTTTGGTAGAGAAATTCTTCGGAAAAGTTCCGTCGAAAGGCGTCAACCCCGACGAAGTTGTGGCCATCGGCGCAGCCATTCAAGGCGGCGTTCTCACGGGCGAAGTGAAAGATGTGCTTCTGCTCGATGTTACGCCTCTGAGCCTTGGTATCGAAACCATGGGCGGCGTAATGACCAAGTTGATTGATGCTAACACCACCATTCCTACCAAGAAATCGGAAGTGTTCTCGACAGCGAGCGACAATCAACCTTCGGTACAAATCAATGTGCTGCAGGGCGAGCGTCCAATGGCAAGCCAGAACAAACAGATTGGCATGTTCAACCTCGATGGCATACCTGCTGCTCCGCGTGGCGTTCCACAAATCGAAGTTACTTTCGATATCGATGCAAACGGCATTCTGAAAGTTTCGGCCAAAGATAAAGCCACTGGCAAAGAGCAAACCATTCGTATCGAAGCATCGAGCGGCTTGAGCGACGACGAAATCAAACGCATGAAAGCCGAGGCCGAAGCCAATGCCGATGCCGATAAGAAAGAGCGCGAGCGCGTTGATAAACTGAACCAAGCCGACAGCATGATTTTCCAAACCGAAAAGCAGCTGAAAGAGTTGGGCGATAAGATTCCTGCCGACAAGAAAGCACCTATCGAAAAGGCTCTCGAAGATTTGAAGGCGGCTCACAAGGCGCAAGATGTTGCTGGAATCGATCGCGCAATGGAGGCTTTGAACGCCGCATTCCATGCTGCCAGCGAGCAGATGTACAATGCCACCAACGCTCAACAGCAAGGCGGTCAGCAGGCTGGCTCCGACTTCAACGCCACGCAGCAGCAGGGCGGCAAGGCTAGCAACGACGATGTGCAAGATGCCGATTTCGAAGAGGTGAAGTAATTTCTCTTTCCGAGAAACTCAGATAGAAAATCCGCATAACTCTGACGAGTTATGCGGATTTTTTTCGGATTGCAAGTTCTTAATGCTTCAAGCGCAGGAATTCAAATCCTGCGCCTGGTTGTTTTAGGATTTGTAATCCGTTGAAAAAACGAGAGGACGCACGCAGTACGCCTCTACGTTAATTCGATGATTGAAATCTCGCCACGTCCCTACAATTTTCAGTAGAACGAAAAGCTGCAAAAAACAGATCCCGACGGCGATTGCGTCGAGACCTGTCCTCTTGTTAACCCTTTCTCTTTTTGAAAAACTAGTCGTTGCGTTTTTTTCATCTTAATAGATGGCGTGTTATAAACTTCTGCATTGGCTAGTTCCGTTTTTGATATGCAAATGGCGTGCCAAAGTGCAAAAATCCCGATCTTGCATGCGCAAAATCGGGAATTGTCTTGTTTGTAAGCACTTGAAAATCAGTAACTTCTAGCAATTACCACGCGACAAGCCGAAGGTTTGCCTGTAACCATACATTTGCCTGGAGTTTTGTCGCCTTCGAGCGGAATGCAGCGAATGGTGGCTTTGGTTTCTTCCTTTATTTTCTCTTCGGTTTCGGGCGTGCCGTCCCAGTGGCAGAGAAGGAATCCGCCTTTTTCGATTTCCTCTTTGAATTCGTCGTACGAGTTCACCTCGCGAGTCATCGATTGGCGCATCTTCAGGGCTTTTTGGTAGATATTATCTTGAATCTCGTCGAGTAGATGTGCTATGTATTCGTCGATTCCTTCGATGTTGTGTGTCGATTTTTCGAGTGTATCGCGGCGCATCAGTTCCACGGTGCCATTTTCGAGATCGCGGCTGCCAATGGCCAAACGCACAGGCACGCCTTTCAGTTCGTAATCGGCAAATTTGAAGCCAGGGCGCTTGTTGTCGGCGTTGTCGTATTTCACCGAAATGCCGCGGTTGCGCAGTTTCTCGACTATTCCAGCCACTTTTTCGTCGATTTGGTGCAGTTGCTCGTCGTTTTTGTAGATTGGCACAATCACCACTTGAATTGGCGCAAGGCGTGGTGGCAGCACTAGTCCGTTGTCGTCGCTGTGGGTCATGATGAGCGCGCCCATCAAGCGGGTGGAGCAGCCCCACGAGGTGGCCCAAACATATTCCAACTTGTTCTCTTTGTTCACAAACTGCACATCGAAAGCCTTGGCAAAATTTTGTCCGAGGAAGTGCGAAGTGCCCGACTGCAGCGCTTTACCGTCCTGCATCATGGCCTCGATGGTGTAAGTGTCGAGTGCACCTGCAAAGCGTTCGTTGGCGGTTTTCACGCCACGAATAACAGGCACAGCCATATATTTTTCGGCAAAATTGGCGTAAAGATTGAGCATTTCCATGGCTTTGGCTTCGGCCTCTTCGCGCGTGGCATGGGCGGTGTGACCTTCTTGCCAAAGAAATTCGCTGGTGCGCAAAAACAGTCGCGTGCGCATCTCCCAACGCATCACATTGCACCACTGGTTGCAGAGCAATGGCAGGTCGCGCCACGATTTAATCCAGTTTTTGTAGGTGTTCCAAATGATGGTTTCCGATGTGGGACGAACAATCAGTTCTTCTTCCAATTTCGCCTCGGGGTCGACAATCACGCCGCTGCCGTTTGGGTCATTTTTCAAGCGATAGTGCGTTACCACGGCGCACTCTTTGGCGAAACCTTCGACATGTTCGGCCTCGCGACAGAGAAACGATTTCGGAATAAGCAGGGGAAAATAGGCATTCTGCACGCCAGTCTGCTTGAACATCTCGTCCATCAGATGTTGCATTTTCTCCCAAATGGCGTAGCCGTAAGGTTTTATCACCATGCAGCCGCGCACTGCCGCCTGTTCGGCCAAATCGGCCTTCACGACTAGTTCGTTGTACCACTGCGAATAGTTTTCGCTGCGTTTTGTTAGATTTTTAAGTTCTGCCATGTTATTATTTCAAATTTTATTTGATTTTTGCTCCGCTCGGCATTGCTCAAACGAGTTTGGCGCTGCTCTCGCTTATCGCAAAAATTCAGATTTCAAATTGGGCGGTGAACCTGTCGAACCGCAAAATTATCAATTGTCAATTATTTTGGTTGTTGTGTTTTCGGTTATCTGGAAATTGGTGGGCGTAAGGTCGTGCCAAACGAGCAGATTACCATTGTAACCAACCGTCAGCGGCTCTGCCAACGTTCCGACCAATTGACCAACAACGCACTTTTCTTTCGGGACGAATGTTGTTAGCAATCCGTTGAAAAAGAGTGTGTTAGCAGGTTCTGAGGCGCACCCCGAAAGTTCAAAAATATGTTGCACTACGCCAGCATCGTCCATCTCCACCACCGCATTTAGTAGCAGGTGGTCGGCATCGATCATAACCCTATTTGCCGCTATTCTTTTCATTTCTTCGTAGATTGTGCATTTGCTGTTGGTGGCGCAAATTCTGCGTTGGCAGCGGAATGGATCTTCTTCCTATCTCTGATTTTGCTCCTGATTTTTTGCTCTTGTCCAACGAAATTGTGTCGTTTTCGGCTTTTGTCTCGATGGCGTGAATAGAGTCGAGCCGCTGGCGCAAAGTGCTGTCGATCTGCACATTTCCGGTGTTGTAGTAGCGCCACAAACGCACACTGTCGATGCGAACTGGCGGCATGGTGTCGCTGTTGGTTGTGAGAAAATAACCATGTAACTTGCTGATTTTCAGTGTGTCTGTAGTCTCCAAACGCACGCGGTAGCGATAAGTCGCAAGGCTGTCGTTCAGGCGATAGACAATGCTGTCGGCGTAACCACGCTCGTAGTCGACAAACAGCTTCAGATAGGTCGCAGGCGTGAGCGAATCGCGTTCGGCACGCTGGCAGAAAGTCCAGATGTATTTTTCGCCAACGCCAAACAGCGCGGTGTCGGCAATTTCGAAATGCAACGAATCGTATTTTGCTGCGGTGGTGCGCAGTGCTATTGGGCGCAACCAGATGTTCAAACTGTCGATGACGTGCCGAAATTCGGGGTTCTCTTCGGGGTGAAATGCGTAATTTTTTACTTCGTCTTGGCGATTTTCAATCAGTTTCACGGTCTCTTCGTAAACCTCGCTGTAGATGCGCGGGTGGCGTGCGTACCAATCGACCGAATGGTTGAATTCGTCGCGTGTGATTCCGTGCTTTTCAAACACTTTCTCGAAACAGCCGCGTTTCGATGTGTAGTCGTTGTATTTGTAACTCTGCCCTGCAATAGCCTCGGCAATATGCACATCGGCAAGCACTTCGGCCATTTTTTTGCGACTCATCACACCGACGGGCACTTCGCAAGCGGTCAGCAGCAGCATTGCCACCAACATTGTTACGCCATATTGCCAAAATCGCCTCATTTTTCTGCGTTTTCGTCTGTTTTTGCCGATTTTTTCTTGCTGAAATAGCGTTCGAACGAGGTGTTAAAATCTTTCTGAAAGAAAATAATCAGCACTACTATGCCCACTGTGATGAACGAGTCGGCAAGGTTGAACACTGGACTGAAAAAGATTTCGCCGCCGAGCCACGGCATCCAATCGGGAAAAGTGAAAAGCGGAAAATAGAACATATCCACCACTTTTCCTTGCAAAAATGGCGCGTAACCGCCCGCTGCAGGTAGGAATTCGGCCACTTGCGTGTAGGTGCTTTCGCCGAAACAGAGTCCGTAGAACATGCAATCGATGATGTTGCCCACTGCGCCCGCCAAAATGGCAGCCACGCAAAGCAGGTAGCCGTTGCGCCAACCGTCGCGCACGAGCCGCACAATGTACCAAACAATGAAGCCCGAAAGCACTATGCGAAAGAGTGTGAGCAGCAGTTTTGGCCCGAAACTCATGCCAAATGCCATACCGGGATTTTCGATGAAAACCAACTGAAACCAGTCGAAAATTTCAACCGATTCGCCCAGTGTGAAGTGTGTTTTTATGTAGATTTTTAGTGCTTGATCGAGCAGCAAAACCGCGGCTACAAACGACCAAACGAGCAGGTGTTTCTTCTTCATCTCGTCAATATTTGGCGCAAAAAAATGGGCTTCTGCACAAACTGCAAAGTTACAAAATTTTGTGGAATTTTCCGACACCTCGAAATTGCCATCAAATTGGCAGGTGGCAAAGGTAGGTTTTCTTCACATGTTTTTCCAGAAATTGCTGGTCGATGATGTCGGAAATGTCGGCAATGTCGCGCACGGTGCCATCGCGCAAAAGCACAAGAATTTGCTCTTCGCGATTGTCGTATGTGCTGGTGGTAACTGTCTGTTCTTCAAAGAAATAGCGTGCTTCGTGTAGCGAAACTCTGAAGTGGTCGGCATATTTTTGCAGCAGCGCATTGCGTTCGTCGTTGGCGAGCGGCTTACCGATGGCAGTTTTGAAAAGATGTCTGTCGATGAATGCTTTTGCGAGCGTGCTAAGCACTGTGTCTGGGTTTGTAGTCCATACTTTTACGGCCGAAATCAGATCTGAATCGTCGAGCGCGACGAATTGTTGCAGTGCATTGTCGTCGAATTTTGCGGCATCAATCTTGTTTTCGATGAAAAATTGCAATGCTGGCGTGGCTTCGAGGTGTGTGCCGTTGGCGGCCAGCTCTTGTGCGCGGCGCAAAATCTGAATCAGCATTTTTTCGGCAGCCACCGAGGTTTTGTGCAGATAGACCTGCCAATACATGAAACGGCGCGCAACCAGAAAATTTTCGATGCTGTAGATGCCGTTTTGTTCCACCACCAATTTGTCGTCGTGCATGTTCAGCATGTTGATGATGCGTGCCGAGCCAATTCTGCCTTCTGCCACGCCTGTGAAAAAGCAGTCGCGCTGCAGATAATCCATGCGGTCCATGTCGAGTTGGCTGCTGATGAGTTGGTGAAGAAAGTGCTTGGGATATTTATCTTCGAAAATGCTGATGGCCATGTCGAGCCTGCCGCCCATCTCGGCGTTCATCTTTTGCATCAGACGGAGCGAAATCTCTTCGTGCGAAATGCCGTGTGTGAGCGTGTGTTCAAGTACGTGCGAGAATGGTCCGTGACCGATGTCGTGCATCAAGATGGCTGCCAAAACACCTTCGGCTTCGGCATCGGTTATGTTGTTGCCTTTCTGCAGTAAGTGTTTTATGGCTTGGCGTGTAAGGTGCATGGCGCCGAGCGAGTGGAGCAGTCGCGTGTGCTGCGCTCCGGGATAAACAAATGCCGATAAACCTAATTGTTTTATGCGCTGAAGTCGCTGAAAATAAGGATGTTGTACAATTTCAAAAAGTAGTCCGTCGGGAATGCCGATGAATCCCCAAACGGGATCGTTTATTATTTTTCGTTCACTCATTTTTCGGTTCAGTTTTTTCGAGATATTGGTTGTAGGTGTCGAAAACGTCGTTCACGTAACGCACTGTGTGGTTGCCGCGGAAATAGCCGTAGGTGCAGACCGAATCGTTGTAGTATTCAGGTTCCGATTTCAGCATAAGATATTTTTCGGCAATGCGCCATTCGTTTGGATTTTCGCCATATTTTGTGGCCAATGCGCGCGCGTCGAGAATGTGCGCTGGCCCTGCGTTGTACGATGCTAACACAAATTTTGTGCGTTCCATTGGATCTTCCACACTGGTGTAGATGCGGTCGAGCCACGCAATGTATTTTGTCGATGCGGCAATGGCAGGTTCGGCTTGGAAAATGGTGTTCGAATCGAGCCCATATTTTGCGCCTGTGCCAGGCATCATTTGCATCAGACCGAGTGCGCCAACCGACGATATGGCGTTGGTGTCGAAGTGCGATTCGTTGAACGCCAGCGACGCCAACATGCGCCAATCCCAGCCAATTTGCGGAGCGTAGTGCTTGAAGTGTTGGTCGAATGGCGACAGCGCGCCGCGTGGAATAGATGCGTGAATGTCTTTGTAGTAGCGACTTTTGGCGTATTTCTGGTGCGTCTGTTTGTAAAAATTCGATTGCACCACTTTGTCGCCCCAAGCATTGAGCGAAGCCAACAGTTTTGGCGATGTTTTGCGTACTGCCCATGCCATGGGTTGCGGCAGACCTATCTGCAAGTTGATGTCGAGATTGCGCAATGTCATGCGACTGAGTTTTGCCAAATCGACATCGGCTACGGTGGCAGGAATTTCGCCTTTCGACACCATCAGCACTAGTTGGTCGATGCTCAGGCTGTCGGGTGCGGCTTCAATGTCGATTCCGCCGCCGAGTTCATCGTTCAGATGTTGTAGTCGAAGCCAGTATTTGTTGTCTTTTTTCGAAACGATGGTGCGCCCTACAAGGTCGGTAACGTCGGTTGCCATCTCCACGGCGCGGCGCTGCACCAGCACGGGATACGACTGCACTGTGCGATCGACAAACGCCATATCTTCTTTGTTGGCTTTTGAGCAGGCGTAGCGGTAGGCAATCACGTCGCCAGTGCCGTCGAGCAGTCGCTCTTTCATCTCCTCGATGCTTTGTGCTACAATTAGCCGCACCTGCACGCCAATTTGGTCGGCATAGTTGCGCACAAGGTCGTATTCGTAGCCCATATCTTCGTCGCCCGACACAAAATACGACATGGAATTGACCATGGTGATGACGCGCAATTCGCCACTTTCGACTATCTCGTCAAGGTCGCGACTGTCGCTCTCGTGGCTTGCACCATCGCAGGCAGTAAGCAGGCAAGAAAGAGCGCAAACTGCCACGGAAAATGCTATTCTGCTGATTTTTGCCATAACTTTCCGACAAAGTTAGGCAATTTTTTTGAAATGACAAAATTTTCGTTTCCAAAAATTTTAAACTACTCATTTTTCTCCGAAAGGTTATCTTTCGTAATCACAATCCGTTCTATGGTGTTCACTTTCGTTTTGTCGTAGGGCGTTTGCAGTCGCACGTAGTTTTCGGTGAAACCGTGCATCATGCCATCGCATTTGGCGGCTTCCCACAGCACCAGCGCCTCGTTGCCGCATTGCGAAGCGTAAAATTCTTTCAGTTTTTTGTCGGAAAGTTGCCGCAGCACATCGTTTCTTCGTCTGCGCTCGACCATTGGCACGGTGTAGTCAATTTCGAGTGCTTTGGTGCCAGCGCGCTCCGAATAGGTGAACACATGCAGTTGCGAGCAGGGCAATTTTTCGAGAAAATTGCAGGTCTCGTCAAAATATTCTGGTGTTTCGCCACGCACGCCCACCATCACATCTATGCCGATGAAGGCGTTGGGCATCAGGCGTTTTATTTCTGCCACTTTGGCGGCGAAAAAGGCGGTGTCGTAGCGGCGGTGCATCAGTTTTAGCACTTGGTCGCTGCCCGACTGCAGTGGCAGGTGAAAGTGCGGTGCAAAGTGCGGCGACTGCGCCACGTAGGCTATTATTTCGTCGGTGAGCAGGTTGGGTTCAATGCTCGAAATGCGAAAGCGCGCGCCATCGAGTTGATCGAGTGCCTTTATGAGGTCGAAAAATGTTTCGCCAGTCGAACGTCCGAAATCGCCTGTGTTCACGCCTGTAAGCACTATCTCTTTTGCGCCATCGGCAATGGCTTGGCGCGCCACGCTCACAGTCTCGGCAATGGTGGCGTTGCGACTGCGACCGCGTGCAAACGGAATGGTGCAGTAGGTGCAATAGTAGTCGCAGCCATCTTGCACTTTCAGAAAATGGCGCGTGCGGTCGTCGGCACTGCAAATGGGCTTGAACGATCGAATTTTGGCTGTTTTTACTGCGTTGATTTTCTCACTTTTGGCATCGAATTGTTGCAAAAATGCTTCGAGATCGATTTTTTCGTTTGCGCCGAGCACTAAGTCCACATCGGGCAGCGACGCCACCTCGTCGGGTTTTAGTTGAGCGTAACAGCCAGTCACCACCACAAAAGCATCGGGATTTTGCGTTGCTATGCGATGGATGGCTTGCCGATCTTTGTGGTCGGCGGTGTCGGTTACCGAACAGGTGTTCACTATGCAGATGTCGGCTTTTTCGCCAGCCGCAGCACGAACGCAGCCCGCAGCCGTGAGTGCGCGCCCAATGGCCGACGACTCGGCAAAATTCAGTTTGCAACCGAGTGTGAGAAATGCTATTTTTTTGCCTGATAGTTCCATTGCGACTGCAAAATTACAATTTTTTCGCCGAATCAGATAGAAAAACGACACCGATCGTCCCGATCGATGCCGCTCTCATTAAAACTATTTAATCTAGAAAAAACTATTTTCTGTTTTGCAAAATTGCTTGACGGCATTATTCGCAAATCACTGTAACTGCTTGATTTACAACGCCGCCGCTGATGTTGAGTGTGGCTGTGCCGTTGCTCACTTTGGTGATGGTTACTGTGATGCCTGCTGCGCCTTCGCTTGGGCTGATGGTGCTTGGCGATACGGTGAAAATGCCACTGTTGCTCGATGTTACGCTCACGCTTTGAATCAGGTTTGCAATGTGAACTTGCAGCGTGGAAGTGCCTGTGCAGACAATGTCGTTTTGCTTTACGTTTTCTACCACAATGGGCTTGCCGACCATCAATATTGGATCATTCGATACAACGGGCGTTGTGCTGCTGCCGCTATCTGAACCGCTTGAGCCGCTGTTGCCCGATTCTGAACCACCCGAATTCGTTCCACCCGATTCTGAGCCGCCGCTTTCGGTCTCGGTGCAGGCACTGCATCCGTTGCTTGTTCCGGCGGTGAAGTTGCTATCGAACGAGCCGCAGCACGAAGCCAGCGAAAATGTTTGTCCAGCCTTATTTCCCCACAAATATTCCGCCAAACACGGATAATCGATGAATGGATTGCGGTTGCCTTGTGTAGATTGAATGCCGTTGTTGCGGTCAATTTCCTTCTGCGAAACTGGATCTTGACGATGCCATTTCATGAGAAGAGCCATGCCATATTCGGTCAATCCATAATGACCAGCTTCGGTGTATGTGCCTGAAAATATGTTAGCGCCATCGCCTGATGTAAATGCTTGATAATCACCTTCCCAACGAAGTAGTGTGCCAAAATATGCACGCGCAAAATCGCCTTTGTATTCATCAATTGGCTCGAAAACTACGCTACTGCAAGTCGCTGTAACTGAACCACCTAGCAAATTGTCAGTGGTTATTGATTTTGCAGAACCTAGTTTGCTACCATTATAAGTGTATGTCGCAGAACTTACTTCTCCGAAAGCGTAGTTGCTACGCCTATTGTTTACATAACCATCGGTAGGAAATATGTGAAATAGGTCTGTTCCAGGAGTGTTGCTATTCTCTGACCCCCCGAACCAACTTTTTGGAATAGAATGTTCTCGATTGTAACAGGAACATTCTGCTTTATATTCTCCGCATTGGTCGCTTGAATAAGTAAAATCACAGCCGCCATACATGTCCCAGATTTTGCCCGAACTATTGAGGTCTGTTGTTTCGTATGCAGTCCAAAGACCAGCATAGGTCAAACTGCTATATCCTGTTTTTGCTACCGTGTGAATCGCGCTAAAAAGCGTACTTCCACTCTTACCATCGAGGCTGGAGTAGTAGGTGGCGTCGACGGCAAACGACAACTGCGCAAATGCAATTGCAAATGCCCCAAATAGCGCAGTCTTGGTTATAAAATGGAGTTTTTTCATGGTTTTTGCCGATTTAAGCGTGCAAAATTAGGCAAAAAAGTGCAATTCTTTAACTTCTTTGCGTTATTACATAGGCAAATAATCGACAAACTGCACAAATTGTCGACAAACGAACAGAGATGGAGGTGGGGTAGTTGATAAAATGACGAAAATCAACCAGAAATCAGAAATCAGAAATATCATACTCTAACCCCTTAATTATCAATTGTCAATTGTGCCACTACTGGAAAATGATCGGAAAAGTCGACATGGACAATTTGGCTATTTGTGGGTGTGAATTTCTGCTCGTCAACCAAAATGTGGTCGATGCCGATGGGCAGAATGTTTTTTAGACGAAAGGTGTAGTTGTAGCCCCAACGTGTGGTGTTCACTGCGTCGAGCATGCCGTGCGCCAGCGTGTGGTAGGTGTACGACTGTGCCACATCGTTGAAATCGCCGCAGACAATGGTGGGGTAGGGCGTTGCGTTTTTTATTCCTGCAATTTTTTGCGCCTGACGAGCGTGCGCCCGAAACGATGTGTTCAGCTTTTGGCTCGCCTGCTCGATGGCTTTGTTGTCGAGTGTGCTGGCGTCGCTCAGGTTTTCGAGGTCGATTTTGGTCAGTCGTGTGGTTTCCAAATGGTTGTTGAACACACGCACCGTGTCGCGCCCAATTTTGATGTCGGAAAAGATGCTGACATTATTTTTCGATGCGTAATCCACTTTTTGCTTTTTCACAATCGGAAATTTCGAAAATGTGGCATTGCCCCACCATGTGCGCGCAGTCTGATTTTTGTACCAAATGTGACGATATGGGTAATTTTTTTTGAATCGCGCGAGAATTTTCTCCTCGCTCAAAGCATTGCTTTTCTTGTAAAAACCGAATTCTTGCAGACAGACAATGTCGGCATTCTCTTCCTCGAGCAGTTTCACAATGTCGTCGAGGTGTTTTTCGCCGCCAAAAAACGACACATTGTAGCTTACAATCGTGATTTTCTGTCCGTCGTCAGCCTTTTTTGCGAAAATCGGCATCGAAAAAGCGTTATTCACCGATTTGAACGAAAACACCAGCAGCAACAGTGGCATCAGTACCCACCATTTGCGTTTGATGGCCCAGAAAATGGCGAAACAGACTTGCACAATGACGAGTAGCGGAAAAATCAGCCCGAAATACGAAAACCAAACAAACTTATCGGTAGGCACATAAAGCGCCAGCAGCCCAAAAATGTAGAGCAGCGCAAAAAAGGCATTTATCAGCACCAGCGTGTATTTTGCGAGTTTGCGAAACAAAAGTCAGAATTTTTAGTAGCAACGCAACGAGTGCGCCTGTGTTCAAAATTTGCAGTTGGCTGTGATTTGCGTTAATTTGAAATTCTGTCCTAGTTTTTTTGCTTAAACAAGAAATTGCGCTCATTCTCTGTAAGACTCTGATAACCAGAACGTTTTATCTTGTCGAGAATGCGATCGATTTCGGCTTCGTCGTTGGCTTTCGATTGATTATACTCAGCATCGGTTTTGGGCTGACGACGAAAATTGGCGCGTTTGGTTTTCTTCTTCGGCTTGCGGAAAAGCGTTACCACAAGGTCGATCGGCTTGTTTATTATCTCTGCTAAATCGACGCCTTTCTTCCACGCCAAAGCGTACAAAATGCCCATTACCACGCCGCCAAGGTGCGCCCATTCGCCGCCAGCATTCGTGCCATTCACACTCAAAAGTATCAGCACAACGGTGATGACGCCAATATATTTCAGTTTGATGTCGCCAATCAGAAACAGTCGAATGCTGTAGTTTGGTTTGGTCATGGTGATGGCCAGGATTATCGCCATAATCGATGCCGATGCACCAAGCAGGTAACTGCCCAAGATTTTATCGGAAAATATGGGAAACAGATTGTATGCTCCCATGTAGGCAGCTGCGCCAGCTATGCCGCCAAGAATGTAGAGCCCGACCAGCTGTTTTTGCGTGAATCGCTCCAAAAATAGCCGTCCAAACCAGTAGAGGCACAGCATGTTGAAGAAAAGATGGAAAAATTCGGAGTGCAAAAACATGTAGGTCAGCACAGTCCACGGCTGCTGCAGCCAAACTGTCCAAGCCGCGGGCATTTCAAGATATTTCAGCCAGTCAAATTCATTTATGCCGAACAGACTGAACCCCACGCCGACAATTTTCACTGCCAGCCAAATGCCAACATTCAGCACCAAAAGCCACACCAGTGCCGATGCATTACGCATACGAAGTCGATTGAGCCATTCCATGATGTAAGTTCGTAAAGTTTGAAAGTTTGTAAAGTGGACTATGACTTTTGACTAAGACTATGACCATTGGTATCCATCATTTTTTTTCGGTTGATGGCGTTTCCACCTCATTCATAATTCTTATTTACTGATATAGTTTTCCCTTTTTTCGCCAAATCAGCAGCAGAATCAGTCCAAAAATCATGCCGCCGAGGTGTGCAAAGTGCGCCACATTGTCGAAACTGAAGCCTGCCACGCCAAGGAACAGTTCCATCACGGCGTAGAGTCCCACGAAAATGCGCGCAGGAATGGGAATTGGTACAAAAAGCAGGAACATTTTCACATCAGGGAATAGCCAGCCAAACGCCAACAACACTCCAAACAGCGCGCCGCTTGCGCCTACGGTAACGGGCAGATTCAGCAGCATTTCGCGCATGCTTGCAATGTCGAGCGGACGCAGCGCATTGATGTCGCCAAAACGGAAGAAATGACGCAGCGTCGGTTCTATGCTTTCGAGCATCTCGGGCGAACTCTGCGCAATGGCGGCATTCATGGCCTCGGTTACGCTCCAAAATTCGCCCATCCAGCAGAGTTGTTGCACAATGGCAGCACCCACGCCCGACACCATATAATATAGTAGGAATTTTTTGCTGCCCCAAATCTGCTCCAACGCAATGCCAAACATGTACACGCCAAACATGTTGCAGAACAGATGCCAAATGCTGTGCGTGTCGTGCATAAACATGTAGGTGAACAGTTGGTAGAAGTGGAATTTTTCGGATGCAAAATAGTGCATTCCGAGCAAATCGGCGAGGTTGATTCCCATTTTTGCCGCCAAAATCTTGCTTGCAAGCCACACAATCAGATTGATTATGATTAAATTTAGCACCACCGGAGGCACATTTCGCATGAAAGATGGGCGTTGAAAATTCATTTTTTAGTCGATTTTGGGCGCAAATTTAGCAAAAAAGCACCAAAAAAGCCCTCTTTTTTCACTTTTTTCGCCCATTTGTCGATTTTTTCCAAAAAAAACGCCGAAAAACTTGTTCGTTCAAAAAAAAAGCCCTATCTTTGCCTTGAAAATTTGACTATCGAATATTCACTTAACCATTTTTAATTTTTAGTTCTATGAACAAAGCAGATTTGATCAATGCTATCGCCGCTGAAGCTGGCATTAGCAAAGTCGAGGCTAAAAAAGCACTCGAGGCTGTAGTTGAAAACATCTCTAAAGCACTCGCTGCTGGAGATAAAGTAGGTTTGGTAGGCTTCGGTACCTTCTCGGTTGCCGTTCGCGCTGCTCGTCAAGGCATCAACCCATTGACCAAAAAACCTATCAAAATCGAGGCTAAAAAAGTTGCCAAATTCAAAGCTGGTGCTGAGTTGGCTGAGAAAATCAAATAAGTTGATTTTTTCTGAAAAAAAATGGGAGGTTGTTCGCAAGAATAACCTCCTTTTTTTGTGTCGCTTTTTTTTGTAATTTTGCAGACGATTTGAAGCGTAATCATCGAATTATTGAATCATTGAATTATCGAATGATGGGTGCATGAACAACTGCGGAAAGTTGTGGAGTCCGATAATCTGAAAT
>CAVFDI010000032.1:0-1875 GCA_963621145.1 Paludibacteraceae bacterium
ATTTCAAATTTCAGATTTCAAATTTCAGATTTCAAATTATCGGCATCAAAAACGATGCTATGCTTTAATTAAATAATTAGAAATTAGATAATTAGTTAATTAATTATTCCTCATTCCTCACTCCTAATTCCTAATTCATTAACAATCTGCGGCAGCATGGTGTCGAGGTCGCCAGCGCCAAGCGTGAGCAGCACATCGAACTGTTGTGTTTTCAGAAAATTGATGAGTTCGGCCTTGGTAGTCAGGTGTTTAGAACAAGTTATCTCGTCGTAAATTGTCTTCGACGATATGCCTTCGATGGGCTTTTCGCGAGCAGGGTAGAGCTCCACCAAAACTGCCTCGTCGAGGTGCGAAAGTGCCGCTGCAAATTCGTGATAGAAGTCGCGCGTGCGAGTGTAGAGGTGCGGTTGGAACACGCCAAGCACTTTTTTGTCGGCATAGAGCGCCTTCACAGATTTGATGCTCGATTCCAGTTCCACTGGGTGGTGCGCATAGTCGTCGATAATGGTGAGGCGGTCGGTTTTGAGCCAAATCTCGAACCTGCGCCGAATGCCTGCGTACGACTTCATGCCGCTGCGCAATTCGTCGGCAGTTACACCATTGAGCCACGCCACAGCCATCGCTGCTACGCCGTTTTCGATGTTCACTAGCACTGGCACACCCAGTTCTATGTTGCGCACGGTTTCGGTGGGTGTAACAAAATCGAAAATGATAGTGCCGTTGCCAATGCGGATATTTTCGGCATAAAAATCGGCTTTTTCTTTGGCAGAATAGGTGTAGAGACGCACATTTTTGTCAAGACGCGGTTGCAGCGCAATGCCTTTTTTCATCAGCAGACAGCCGCCTTCGGCAATGAGCGAGGTGAAATGCGCAAAACTCTCGATGTAGGCCTCGTGCGTGCCGTAAATGTCGAGGTGGTCGGCATCGACGGCCGTAACCACTGCCATGTAGGGCGACAAATGGTGGAACGAACGATCGAATTCGTCGGCTTCTATCACCACCAAATCGCTTTTGTCGGAAAGCAAAAGATTGCTCGTGTAATTTTTCGAAATTCCGCCTAGGAAAGCATTGCAATCGACGTGACTCTCTTTCAGCAGGTGCGCTAGCATGGTCGATGTGGTGGTTTTGCCGTGCGTTCCAGCCACACACAATCCGCGTTCGAGACGCGTAATCTCGCCAAGCACTTGCGCACGTTTTTCGATATTGAAATGATGTTCGCGGAAATAGCAAAACTCTGTATGTTCGGCAGGAATGGCGGGCGTGTAGACTACCAGCGTGTCGTTGGCATTGCGAAAATCGGCAGGAATTTGCGCCACATCGTCGGTGTAGTGAATGGCGATACCTTCGGCTTCGAGTTCGCGGCAGAGCTCGCTGCGAGTGCGGTCGTAGCCAGCCACGCGGAATCCTTTAGCATGAAAATAGCGTGCAATGGCGCTCATGCCAATGCCTCCCACACCCAAAAAATAGAAATTTTTGTATTGCATAGTTTATTCGTTGTATTCATCAGATGACCAATTATAGACATTTTGATCGATATAATCAGCCAAGTGATTCATTTCTATATAATTTCGTATAACATGTTCATGATAGCGCGGCTGCCATTTAAAATCGATTTTGTTTTCGATTGCAAAATATTGGGTATCAATTTTTCAAACTTTGGCTCTTCATTATTTTCAATATATGCTTTTTGTAAGCAATACGAGAGAAACATTAAGTCCGAGGTATATACCGTATAACCTAAGCTCTTGTAAAAGCGCGCAACATTGGTTGTACCAGAGAAAAAGTCGAAAAACGATTCTCCAACAACGCCATTTGCCACCAGAATTTGGTAAATTTTGTCGATGATATTTTCCTTGTTCCCGATGTAGCGCATCT
>CAVFDI010000032.1:2147-6740 GCA_963621145.1 Paludibacteraceae bacterium
CCAACCAGTGAAACCACGCTTGCCGTCATTATATGTTCCCGTGGTAATCAAATAGGGTGGATAGCAATAAACAAAATCGTTTTCAGTCAGTTCCGAAAAATCAAACTCATCAAAATTTTTACTTGTAAATTCTACATTTTTCAGATGAATGGCATCGATAAAATTAATTAGATTGCTTTCCATTCGCTGATTGAAACAGCTTCGTTCTCTTCCAAATGGGTTGTTAAATTCATGCGAATTATTAAATCGTATTTGATGATTAAATGAAAAAGCGACTAACACAAATAAATCTAATGCATTCCTATTTGTATTTTACAATTTACGAAGTCGTTTATATCCATCTTCATTTGCTAGCGATAAATCAAATTCATTGATTCTGTCTTTGATGTGTTGTAAAATTTCATCTTTGCTTTTCTCTTGTAATGATTTGTATAAATCAATCAAAAAGGTAAGATTGTCGTTGAAAATGATTTTGTTCGCTGTTACATTTAATCCTACATTGCACCCACCGCAGAACAAATCGACGAATGTGTCAATATTTTTTGGAAACGAAGGCAAAATTTGTGGCAGAATCTTATATTTTCCGCCAATGTAGTTCATCGGTGATGATATAAAGCCATAGCGCGCTATCGATTCTTCGACAAACAACAAGGGTGTTTCTATGTTTGAAAAATTATCGACCATCGTCCCTACAATAAGCCCCCTACATTCAAAAAATAAAATTTTTACTTCATTTTGTACGCACGTTGTATATACGTTGTGCGCACATTGTATATACAAATCGACTATTTTACTAGTTTCAAAACTTCGTTGGCAATGCGGCGAGCCGAATCGCGCTGCGCCAAACCAAGGGCGTTGGTCGAGAGCGTGGCAAGGTGTGCATTGTCGGTGATGAGCTCCAGTGCCGTATCTACCAACGTGGCGGGCGCGTCCACATCTTTCACAAGCACGGCAGCATTGCGGCGAACCAGCGCCATGGCATTGTGCGTCTGGTGATCCTCGGCCACATTGGGCGACGGCACAAGAATGCTAGGCTTGCCTAGCAGACAGAGTTCCGAAATGCTGCTTGCTCCAGCGCGCGAAATGACCAAATCGGCCATGGCATACGCCAAATCCATGCGTGCCACGAAATCGGTAACTATCAACCTATCGCAGGCAAATGGTTCGGCTGCGCGGCGGCAATCGTCGATGTAGATTTTGCCCGTTTGCCACAGAATTTGAATGCCTGAGTCGAGCAGTTGCTGCAGGTGCGCCTTCACGCTGTTGTTGATGGTGCGTGCGCCCAGACTGCCGCCAATGATGAGTAGCGTTTTGCGCGATGGGTCGAACCCAAATTCGCGATAAGCTTCGTCCTTTGTGCCTTGCAGCAGATTTTGCCGCACAGGATTGCCTGTGAGAATGATTTTATCGGCAGGGAAAAATCGCTCCATGCCCTCGTATGCCACGCAGATTTTGGAAGCATCGTTTTTCAAAAGTTTGTTGGTGACGCCAGCAAAACCATTCTGCTCTTGCAAAAGCACTGGAATGCCCATGCGTGCAGCCACTTTCATAGCCGCACCGCTAGCGTATCCGCCCACGCCAATCGCCACATCGGGACGAAATTCTTTGATGATTCGTCGCACACGGCACATGCTTTTCAGCAGATTGATGACGATGGGAATGTTGCGCAGCAGATTTTTGCGGTCGAAGCCCTGAACTGGCAGTCCGACTATACGGTAGCCTGCCGCTGGCACGCGCTCCATCTCCATTCGTCCAAGTGCGCCAACAAAAAGTATTTCGCAGTCGGGTTGAGCCTCGCGCAGAGCGTTGGCAATGCTCACCGCGGGAAAAATATGTCCGCCCGTACCGCCGCCAGAGATTAGGAATTTCATTTTTTTTCTAGATTTCAAATTTCAGATTTCAAATTTCAGATTTCAGATCATCTGTATCAGAAACGATGCTAGTCTAATTAAGTAATTGAAAATTAAGTAATTAAATAATTATTCGGTAGATTGTTCTGTGGTAACGACGTCGGGCGTGGCTTCTTGGTTTTGTGCGGCGTAGTTGGTGATGTTAAGCAGCAACCCGAAATAGACGCTCGAAACCAAAATTGATGTGCCACCGCGCGTGATGAGCGGCAAAGGTTGACCCGTCACTGGAATGAGTGCAACGCACACCATCATGTGTATAAGTGCCTGAATCACAATCATTAACGATACACCAATGGCCAAAACCGCTGGGAAAACTTTTGTCGATTTTGTGGCGATATGTCCCGCGCGCCACAGCAAAATCACATAGAGAAATATCACGCCTATGCCGCCCAGAAGTGCGCCGCCTTCTTCCACCACAATGGAATAGACAAAATCGCTGTAGGCCTGTGGCAGATTGTTGCGCAGTTGGCTCGAACCGGGCAAATGGGGCATGAGTCCGCCTTGTGCAATGGCAACTTGCGAATAGATGACTTGCCGATTGGTGTCGTTCACGCCCTTGTCTTCCTCGCCGTGGCGAGTGATACGATTTTTCCAAGTGTAGGCGCGCCCAAACACTTTGTAGTAGCCCGATTGCAAAACGTTCAAATCTTTGCGAACATGGTTTTCGTCGTCAAGAAAATGTTCCTGTGGAATGATGAACGCCAAGGCGATGATCATTACCACGGGAATCAAAGTTGCGCAGAGCAGTGTCATGAGGCGTTTGAAAGCGATGCCGCCGCAGAAAAGCATAAAGAAAATGACGCAAAACAGCAGTCCCGCCGTCGAAAGGTTGCCCGGAAAAATCAGTCCGCAAGTAGCAAAAATCATCAGAATAACCCATTTGAAATTGCGCTGTTCGTAGTCGGGTGTGGCGGGATCTTTCGAGCGTTGAATCCAGTCAGCCACCGAAAGAATCAGTCCAAATTTGGCTATTTCGGACGGCTGAAGACCAAAAATCCAACGTGCGCTACCATTCACCGAATCGCCTGAAAGAAATGTGAACAGCAGCAAAATCAGCGAAAAAATCCACGCAACCCAGCCAATCATGCGGATATATTTGTAATTGCAATGCAAAATTCCGATTATTGCAAGAAAGCCGAGAAACAGGTGCCCAGCGTGTTGCAGCAGCGGACCGATGGTCGACGAGGCATTGCGCACAAAGAAACTCTGCGAGCTAAAACCCTCGACCAACGAAATGCAAACCAGAAATCCGTAGATGACCCAGATGACGCGTTCGCCTTTGAAGATATTTTTTGTTAATTCGTCCAAAATGGTCTGATTATCAGTGGATTATAATTTTCTTACGCACTCTTTGAATTGTTCGCCGCGGTCCTCGTAGTTTTTGAAGAGATCGAAACTAGCGCAGCAGGGCGAGAGCAGCACGGTGTCGCCATCGTGAGCCACTTCGTAGGCTTTGCGCACGCACTCTTCCATCGATTTCACCTCGTACATTTGGCAGGTGCAGTGATCTTGCCAAAAATCGAACAGTTTTTTGTTGTCGACGCCAAGGAATATGAGCGTGTGTACTTTTTCGCGCACCAGATGCTCAATTTCGGAGTAGTCGTTGCCTTTGTCGGTGCCGCCAAGAATAAGCACTGTGGGCGTTTTCATGCTTTGTAGCGCATACCAGCACGAGTTCACATTGGTGGCTTTCGAATCGTTCACATAGCGCACGCCACGCACCGAAGCCACGTATTCCAAGCGATGTTCCACGCCTTGAAATTCGGCCAGCGATTTGCGAATGGTCTCTTTGCGAATGTTGACCAATTGCGCCGCCAAGCCAGCCGCCATCGAGTTGTAGACGTTGTGTGTGCCTTGCAGCGATAGCTCGTCGGCGGGCATCACAAGGTCGTTGTCGTGGTGCGGCGATTTGATATTCAGGTCGTTATCTTCGATAAAAGCCCAAGTCGTTTCAGTTTTTTCGAGCGCAAAAGGCAGTAATTTGGCTTTGATATTGCGTTTTTCAATCTCGGCTTTTAGCACGGGATCGTCGTTCCAATAGATGAAGGCATCTTCGGGCGTTTGGTTCTGAAGAATGCGGAATTTGGAATCGATATAATTTTGAAATTTATGATCGTAGCGGTCGAGGTGGTCGGGCGTGATGTTCAGAATAACTGATACATCGGCCTTGAAATCGTACATGCCATCGAGTTGGAACGAGCTGAGCTCAAGCACATAAAAATCGAAATTGCACTCTGCCACTTGCCAAGCGAAACTTTTGCCAACATTGCCAGCCAAACCGACGTTCAGTCCTTCATTTTTCAAGATGAAATAGGTGAGCATGGTGGTTGTGGTTTTGCCGTTCGAACCTGTGATACAGATTTTTTTTGCGTTGGTGTAGCGTGCGGCAAATTCTATTTCGGAGATGATGGGCGTGCCTTGGGCGCGTAGTGCGCAGACCATTGGCGCTGTTTCGGGAATGCCGGGACTTTTCACCACTTCGGTGGCGTTCAGAATGAGTGCCTCGGTGTGACCGCCTTCCTCGTAGGGCAAGCCGCGACGGTCGAGTTCGGCTTTGTACTCGGGCTTGAGCGTGCCTTTGTCCGAAAGGAACACATCGTAGCCCTCTTTTTTTGCCAAAATGGCCGTTCCAACGCCACTTTCGCCACCTCCAAGAATTACTAAACGTTTCATAGTACTTCGT
>CAVFDI010000032.1:6831-21294 GCA_963621145.1 Paludibacteraceae bacterium
GTAATTAGATAATTGAATAATTGACTTTACCTAATTTTCAGCGTCAAAATGGTGAATGCTGCCAAAATGATGGTTACAATCCAAAAGCGAATGGTTATTTTCGTTTCGTGATGCAGTTCCGACGAGCCTTTGAAGCGCACGGTGCAGGTTGGATCGTTGCGTAGCACTTGCTCCATCGATGTGCGGAAATGGTCGTGAATAGGCGTGCGTTTCCACAAGCGTTTGTGCAGTCCGCGGCGTTTGTTTAGTGCGTAGTAGTTGCGTTGCAAAATCACCGACAGGCTCTCGACCAAGAACACACCGCAGAGAATTGGCAGCAGCCACTCTTTGTGAATGATGACGGCCGACACAGCTATGATGCCGCCCACGGTGAGGCTGCCCGTATCGCCCATGAAAATCTGCGCTGGATAGGAATTGTACCACAAAAATCCGACGAGTGCTCCAACAAATGCGCTCAGAAAAACCACCAGTTCTTCGCTGCCTGGAATGTACATCACATCGAAATAGTCGGCCCAGACATAACTGCCCGAAATGTATGCCAGCACTATCAATGCTGCGCCTATCAATGCCGAATTGCCAGCCGCCATGCCGTCCATGCCGTCGTTCAGGTTGGCACCGTTCGACACAGCCGCAACCACCACAATGGTGAGCAGCACGAAGAAGATCCAGCCAGCCCAATATTTTGCGGGTTCGCCCAGAAAATCGAAAATGTCGGCGTAGTTGAAGTTGTGATGTTTGAAAAATGGCACTGTGGTGCGCGTCGATTTCACATCGGGCGTTTTGTAAACCACTTCCACATTGTTCTCGATGCGCGTCTCTACACGTTCGTTCATCACCGTCGATGGCGCATAGCGCAGCGTCAAGCCAACAATCAAACCTAGCGTTACCTGACCGGCAATTTTCCACCAGCCATTCAAGCCATCTTTGTTTTTGCGAAATGTCTTGATATAATCGTCAACAAAGCCGAGCGTTCCGAGTAGTAAAGTGGTGATAATCATCAAGATAAGATAGATGTTGTCCAACTTTCCCATTAGCAAACAGGGAATCAAAATGGCAACTATCACCACCAAACCGCCCATGGTTGGCACGCCTTTTTTCTGTGTGTTGAATGGGTCGAGGCGTTCGTCGCGTTGCGTTTCGGAAATGTTGCGCCGTTTGAGCAGTGCTATGAAATATTTTCCGAACCAAATGCTGATAATCAGCGCCAAAATGGCTGCCACCACCGCACGAAACGAGATGTACTGAAACATGCCCGCACCTGGAAAATCGAACGCTTTGTCGAGATAATCAAAAAGATAGTATAACATAATTAGGAATGAGGAGTTAGGAGTTAGGAGTTGTTTTGCACAAAGATTAAATTAAATGGTAGTGTCGCAAATTATTTTTCATTCATTTTTTTATTGTTCTGCGAAGCAGAGTCGGATTTCTTCTTTGTCGTCGAAGTGGCGTTTTACACCCTTTATTATCTGATAATCTTCGTGACCTTTGCCTGCCACTAGAATTACATCGCCTTGCTGAGCCAGCGCACAAGCAGTTTTGATGGCTTCGTGCCTGTCGACCACCACCAGCACTCGGCGGCGTTCGTCGTCGCTCAAGCCTGCGAGCATGTCGTTCAAAATGTCTTGCGGCTCTTCGTCGCGCGGATTGTCGCTCGTAAGTACTACGCGATTGCTCGCTACCACAGCTGCGTGAGCCATCATTGGGCGTTTACCTTTGTCGCGATTGCCGCCGCACCCGACCACAGTTATCAGATTGCCTTTGCCGCTGCGAATGTCGTTTATGGTGTCCAAAACATTGCTCAGTGCGTCGGGCGTGTGGGCGTAATCGACTATCGCCGTCCAGCCTTGTGGCGCACGCAACGCTTCGAATCGCCCGTTCACTGCGTGCAGTGTGCTAAGCTGACAGAGTGTCTCGTCAACACTGCGACCGAGCAGTACTGCTGCGCCAAACACAGCCGTCAGGTTGCTTGCGTTGAATCGTCCAACGAACGGCAGCGACACTTCGCGACCATTCATCTCGAGCAGCATGCCGTGGAACGACATCTCAACGATTTTTGTCTTGAAATCGGCCATCGAACGCAACGAGTAAGTTTTTTTCTGTGCCGCACTGTTTTGCAACATCACCATGCCGTTTTTGTCATCGAGATTGGTCAGCGCAAAAGCATCGGGCGTCAGATCGTCGAAAAAGCGTTTTTTTGCTTTCAGATAATTTTCCACCGTCTTGTGATAGTCCATGTGGTCGCGCGTGAGGTTGGTGAAAATGCCGCCTCTGAAGCGCAATCCCGCAATTCTCCGCTGATCGATGGCGTGCGAGCTGCACTCCATGAAAGCATATTGACAACCATCAGCCACCATTTCGGCCAGAAGTTCGTTTAGTTCCAACGGATCGGGCGTGGTGTGGGTCGATGGCACTGCGCGTTCGTCGACGTAGTTGCACACGGTCGAAAGCAAGCCCACGCGATAGCCAAATCGGCGGAAAAGTTGATAAAGCAGCGTGGCGATGGTGGTTTTGCCGTTGGTGCCAGTTACGCCAACCAGCGTCAGTTGGTGCGATGGGCGGCCGTAGAAATTCGATGCCATCACGCCAAGAGCCTCGGCACTGTTTTTCACTTGAATGTAGGCTACATCGGCTTTGCGCTCGGCTGGAAGCGTTTCGCAAACCACTGCGACGGCTCCTTGTTCCACTGCTTTCGCGATGAATTCGTGTCCATCGACGGCAGTGCCGCGCGTTGCCACAAACAGGTCGCCACAAGCCACCTTGCGCGAGTCGAAACAGAGATTTTTCACCTCTACATTCGGCACGCTGCCAATCACAGCCACATCGCGCAATAATTCAACTAATTTCATATTTTTTCTCTAAATTTAATTTCTGCTAAATATTTGATTATCAGTGCAATTCGAGCGTTACAGTTGCTCCTCGTTGCGTTACGCTGCCAGCCGCAATCGACTGATTTTTTACGCGTCCACTGCCGTAGAGTTGCACGTGCAAACCTGCTTTTTCCATCAAATAGGCGGCATCGTTTGCGCCCATTCCAACCACATTTGGCACAAGTCCGTTGCGAATGTCGATGCTTTTCAGCACAAATTCGTCGTTCCACTGCGCACTTGCCCACTGCGATTTCACATTTTCGAAATCAAAATCGAGCTCGTCGAGTGTCTCTCTCACTGCTTCAGCATCTCCCGATTTGACTTTTGGCATGTCGCCAACTACTTCATTTTCAGGTAGTTCTAAGCGAACTTTTTGTGCGATGATGCGTTCGGCAATGTCGCGCGCCACAGGTCCGCAACGATAGCCTGCGTCGGCTGGGTAGGCTGGTTCGCGCATCACCACAATGATGGAGTAGAGCGGTTTCTCGGCAGGAAAATAGCCGCAAAAAGTGACCAAGTGTCCCCGCGGACCGCCTTTGCCATAACCAACTTGTGCCGTGCCAGTTTTGCCAGCCAAGGCCACATATTTGCTCCGTGCGCTTTGCGCTGTGCCATCGGTAACTACTGCGCGCAGCATCGGACGAATCTTATTCAGCGTGCTGTTCGAACAAATTTTCGAGTTGATAGTCTCAGTTTTGAAACGCTCCAGCACACGACCATTTTTATTTATCGATTTCACCAAAAAAGGCTTAATCAATTTTCCATCGTTGGCAATGGCGTTGTAGAAAGCCAGCGTGTAGATTGGTGGCATTTCTACTTCGTAGCCTATCGACATCCACGGCAGCGTGGTGCCCGACCATTTCACATTTTTATCATTCGGATGGCGCACATTTGGTTTGGCGGCGCAGGGATAATCCAATTTCATCTCTTTGCCGACGCCCATTTTGTAGATTTCGTCAACGAAATCGCCAGGCTTGTCGTGATAGTACTCGTCAATCACGCGCGACATGCCAATGTTCGACGATTTTGCGATGACTTCGGTCATCGTGAGCATGCCATTTTTGTGCGTGTCGGTCATGTTTCGACCGTGCATTTTCCACACACCATCGCCAGTTTCTATCTTGTCGTCGGCTTTCACTACACCATTTTCTAGTGCCACCATCATCGACATCACTTTGAAAACCGATCCAGGCTCAGGTTTCGAGGTGAATAAAATGTCGTTGCTCTCGTTGTAGTTGCCATCTTTGTCGCGCACTAGGTTCACGCACGCTTTCAGTTCGCCCGTATGCACGTCCATCAAAGCCACGCAACCGCTTTCGGGAGTCGCTTTTTCCACCGCTTTGCGAAAAATGCTTTCGGCAATGTCCTGCATCTCAATGTCGATGGTGGTTGTGATGTCCAATCCATCTACTGCCGCCTCAATTGGCAATATGCCCGACGATGTTTTTATGCCTATGCCAGGAGTGCCGCTCAGCGTGGAATTGAACGAATATTCTAGTCCACTGCGACCACCACGCGCGGCATCTCCGTAGATGTCGCCAATGGTGCGCGAAGCCATCGAACCATAAGGTTTCATTCGTTTTGTGCGCTCATCGGTTATCAATCCGCCCTTAAATTTGCCAAGTCGGAACAGCGGAAATTGTTTTATCTCTTTCAGATCGTTGTACGAAACTTCGCCGCTGTAGAGTGGCAAACGACGATTTTTCTGGGCATAACCCTTCATAATGCGCTGCTTGTAAACGCTGGCCGAGCCGCCAAACTTGTGCGCCATGTACCACGCTAGCGAATCGACATTCTCTTTGAGTCGTCTGCCGTTATTTTTTCGCAGATATTCGGTCTGCGTGTCCATGTAGAGTTTGTAACTTGGCACCGTGCTAGCCATCAATTGGCCGTCGGACGAGTAGATGTTGCCGCGTTTGGCTGGAATTAGCACCTCCGTTTTTTGCGGATTCATGCTCATCAATTCGTCGTACTTCACCGTTTGAATGTAGAAAATCTTAATCGCCACCGCAACAAAAACGCATACTATTATCGCAAAGACAATAGCAAAACGCCACATTTGTATCGGTCTCTTTTCGTCCATTTTCTACACAATATAATATGGTGTTACTCTACAACCATTGGCGGCTGTTTCGGAATTCTCAGCGTGCTTCCGTTATCTTTCAATTTTTTCTCGACATACGATTGGCGACTCATCTGCAACAACTCCTTCGAAACCGAAAGCGATGTGTTTTTTACGTCGACCAGCTCATCTTGCAGCTTTTTCACTTGCCGCAATTCGCGCTCGTGGGCAAAACCATTGTATACCAGCAGCAGCGACAGCACCACCACAAAAATGATGAATGGCGTTTGACGGCGCAAAATTTGGCGGTTCAGCACGTCGCCCGAAATCACCTCGCGAGGACTCACCATCTTAACTGTCTTCAGATGTTCGCCAAAATCTTTTATGTATTTGCCAATTTTCATCTGATTACTCGTTGTGCGATGCGCAATTTTGCACTGCGTGCCCGCGGATTTTCTGCCACTTCGGCTTCCGATGCCACCACTACTTTGTTGTTTATCGAGGCGAATGGCGACATCACATTTCCGTAAAAATCTTTCTCCTGCCGACCATCGACATTGCCCGTGCGCATGTAGTTTTTCACCAATCTATCTTCGAGCGAATGATAGGTTAGCACCACCAACCGACCGCCATCGCCGAGCCACTGCGCCGACTGTGTGAGCAGACTTCGCAACGCACCCATTTCGTCGTTCACCTCTATGCGCAACGCCTGAAAAAGTTTCGCTAACTCCTTCTTTTCGCGCTCACGCATGAAGAAAGGCTTCACCACCTCCATCAACTGCGCTGCAGTGGTGATGGGTGCCGTCGTGCGCGCCTGAACGATGGCTCGCGCAATGCGACGCGCTTGGCGCAATTCGCCATAGTTAAAGAAAATATCGGCCAAACGCTCTTCGTCGTAAGTCGCCAAAACAGCTGCCGCCGTGAGCGAAGCACGACTGTTCATTCGCATGTCCAATTCGCCCTCGAAACGGAACGAGAAACCGCGTTCGGCATCGTCCAAATGGTGCGACGACACGCCAAGATCAGCCAAAATGCCATCGACTTTTTCTATGCCATGATAGCGCAAAAAGTTCGACAAATAGCGAAAATTGCTCCGAACAAAAGTGAAACGCGCATCGTCGAACGCATTTTTTGCTGCGTCAAGATCCTGATCAAAACCCAGCAACCGCCCCTGCTCGCCCAACCGTTCGAGAATAGCACGCGAATGTCCGCCGCCGCCAAAGGTAACGTCGACATACACGCCATCGGGACGAATGTTCAGTCCTTCGAGCACCTCGTTGAGCATGACGGGAATGTGGTACATCAGAATAAGTTTATAAAGTTTGTAAAGTGAAAATTTTGTAAAGTCGTCGAATTGTTGAATCGTTTCTAATCTTTAACCTCTCAGTTTTCAACTTTCTTCTTCATTTTTTCTGCCAAGCGTTTGGCGAAATCGGCTTGCGACAGACGCGATTGTTCGTAGCCAGCCTTGCTCCACAGCGCCATGCGGTCGAGCATGCCAACAAAAAGCACTTCGGCATCGGCACCAATCTGCTGCAGATAGCGGCGCGGAACCAAAATGCGCCCCTGCGCATCAATCTCGAGCCACTCGGCATCGCTCACAAATTGCATCAAAAGCATCTGATCGTCGGGATTCCATTCGTCAAGTTTTTCGCGAAAATCGCCAACTTTTCTGTTCCACACATCTTCGGGATAGAGAATGATACAAGCGTTGTCGGGGTCCATGCGCATTACCAAGCGACGGCCGCAACCGTCGTCTGGCAGCAGTTTCCGGTACGACGAAGGCACAAAAACACGCCCTTTTGCATCGAGCCGCGCCTCACTATTTCCGATAAAAGTTGACATAATTTTCGCCTTTATAATTTGGGTGTAAAATTACAACAAATTTTTCATTCCCCACATTGCACCACCAAAAACTTATCAACAGCTATTTTAACCGATTTTTCTGGTTTATCAACAAGTTATCAACAGGCGATTGACTTTCATTTTCTGAAGCAAAATTCTGTAAATCAGCAATAAATCGATATTAAAAAATGAAAATGGTTGAAAGTGGGGAAAAATTTCGATATTTGATCGCAAAAATCAAATTTTTGGTTCGAAAAGTTTGTGCAGATTGTCAAGTTTTTTTTGAGGGCAAATGTCACTATCGTCTCTAGGTTTCTTACGCTTCGTATTGTTCCTGTTTTTTTTCTCCAAATCGATGATTTTTGGAAAAAATGCGGTCTGACTTTCATTTTTTTAATAAAAACGATTGTCGTACAAAAGAAAAGTTGTAACTTTGCACGCTAAAAAATAATCACCGTTGCACACGCAGCGAAAACACTAAAACCATTGCTTATCAAAAACAACAAAAAAGAAGATGCGCACCGCATAAATGAGCGCATCAGAGGCGTTCGCGAGGTTCGTCTGGTTGGCGAAAATGTAGAACAAGGCGTTTATACCATCGAGCGCGCCATGGCAATTGCCGAAAATCAAGGGCTTGATTTGGTCGAGATCTCGCCAAACGCAGTTCCGCCCGTTTGCAAAGTGATAGACTACCAAAAGTTCCTCTATCAGCAGAAAAAACGGGAGAAAGAGCTGAAAGCCAAGTCGGTAACAATGGAGGTGAAGGAGATTCGTTTCGGCCCGCAAACCGACGACCACGACTACAACTTCAAACTGAAGCATGCGCGCGGTTTCATTGGCGATGGCAACAAGGTGAAGGCTTACGTCTTTTTCAAAGGTCGTAGCATCATGTTCAAAGAACAAGGCGAAGTGCTGCTTTTGCGCCTAGCCAACGATTTGGAAGACGTAGCAAAAGTCGATTCGCTGCCAAAACTCGAAGGCAAACGCATGATTATAATGCTGTCGCCAAAGAGCAAAAAGTAGTTTTTCGAGTGAAATCTGAAATTTCTAACATTTTTAATCAATAAATTTTTTACTGAAATGCCTAAACTGAAGACTAATTCCGGTGCCAAAAAGAGGTTCGCCCTTACCGGAACAGGAAAAATCAAACGGAAACACGCTTTCAAAAGCCACATCTTGACCAAGAAGTCGCTGAAGCAAAAACGCAACTTGACGCACGCTGGAATCGTTGATTCGGCTAATGTTAAGAGCGTAAAATCTCTTTTGGCCAACCATTAAACGAGATTTTTTTTGAGAGTAGTAAACAAAGTGATTAACCGAATGCTCAGCACCGAAAAGTTTCCGATGGAACGCTGACATTCAAAAAAAACAGAAAATTATGCCAAGATCAGTAAACCACGTCGCTTCGAGAGCGAAACGTAAAAGAATTCTGAAACTTACCCGCGGTTATTTCGGCGCACGCCGCAATGTGTGGACCGTTGCCAAAAACACTTGGGAGAAAGGTCTGCAATATGCATACCGCGACCGCAAAAACAAAAAACGCAACTTCCGCGCATTGTGGATTCAGCGTATCAACGCTGCCGCACGCCTCGAAGGTTTGTCGTATTCGCAACTGATGGGTGCACTGCACAAAGCAGGTATCGCCATGAACCGCAAGGTACTGGCCGACCTCGCAATGAACCACCCAGAAGCATTCCAAGCCATTGTGAAAAAGGCTGCCAAAGCGAAATAACACAGAGTGCAAAATGCTAAAAACGCTCGACTCCAAACGGAGTTGAGCGTTTTTTTGTGCCAATTTTCTAAATAGAAGTCTTGTAATTAGAAATTTATTTTGTTCCACCTTTTCAGCATTTCGCCAACTTTTTCCCAAGTGGGCATGGGTTTTAGTTCGCGGCGCGCAGGCATATCGTGGAAGAGCAGAAGCAGAAAGAAGAAGATGGTTACGATAGTCAGATAACCGAGAATCTGTTTGACCGAAATCAGTTGCATCTGCTCCATGAATTGTCCGATGTACGCGCCAAAATCGGCAGGTTGCATGGTGGCGGCAGCGGTGTCTATTAGTTCGCCGTAGCGGCTGATGTTGTCGCTCATCAGGTAGCGCATCGAGGTGGAATAGATGCTCGAGCCGCAGACGCCTCCCAAAAATAGATGAACCGTTTGAAAAATGGACAACGCTTGAAAAAACAAGAGAAAGTTCATCATGTTGAGCAAAATTACCATCATTGTTATGCCTGTAACTGCTGCGCCAACGCTTCGGCAAAATATCGGGAAATACATGCGCTCGATGTTGATGTCGGACGAAATGGTGGTGTAGAACGACAAAAAATATAATCCGATGAAAGCCACGCCAATGGTTATCAGACGGAATTGTGACAACTGCCAGCGATGTAGCCAAAAATAGCAAAGCAAACAGCCGCAAGTGGTTCCCACAATGGCAATCCAGTTTGTGTTGGCCACGGTCATCTCGTTGTAGTGCATGCCGCTGCCAAAGAAAATGCCCTCCAAAGTCGATTCGGAGCCTAGCACAATTTCGATGATAGCAGTAAGAATCAGTAGGTGAAAATAGCGTGGGTGAAAGCGCCACATCTCGCGTGAAATAAACGGATGCCGAATGACGCACATGCGCCAAATGCACGCTGCCAAAGTCAATGCAGAGGTTATTGCCACAATGCAAATTGGTTTCCCATCGAACCAATTGTAGTGGTCGGCATAGTTGAACACGAAAATGGTTTGCACAAAAAATGCCGCCCACATCAGTGCGCCCAACCAATCGATGCCATAGAGCGGCATCGGTTTCCCTAAATGCACATGGTGCGTGCAGATGGTTAGTAGTAGTAAATCGCTGAGCATCAGGCCGATGATGAGCCAATGCGAGGCTGTCCAGTGCAGATATTCGGCGAAAAAAGTTCCAAACCAACTATTCAATTGAACTGCATTCAGAACGATGATGTGCAGCAGCGGAAAGAATACGGTGAAATCGCGTTGGGGCGTCATCCATAGCTGAATGGTGCTCATGCACTCGAATGTTCCCTGAATTTTGCAGCAGCCTTCGATGAAGCAGATGGCCCACAAAAGCGGCAGAAATCGCACATACATGGCGGCAATGTTGCACACAATCACGCCAATGCAGGCGGCGGTGAGCAATGTCTTGTTGGTAAACCGAAACTTCATTCTGAAAAGCATCGGGAAATAGAGCGCCATGCCCGCTAGGTTGCAATAGAGGCACATGGTCAAATCTTCGCGCAGTAGCGCATTTTCGCCCACCATGCTGTTCATTCCGCCCATGTAAATGCCCGCCGACAGCTGAAAAGTGCAAGCTATCAGAATGTAGATCCATGGCTGAATTTTGGCTGGCACAAACGACTTAAACGCTGGCACAACAAACGGTTTATTTTCGCACTCCTCACTCATGGAAGGAAAATAGTTGATAAGTTTATAAGTTTACAAGTTTACAAGTTTAACGCAAGACGGATGGCAGTAAGGCAATTGTACAATTTCAAATTTCAGGTCACGTGCTTCAAAAATTGTCAATTCAATAGAGTATTTCGCACTCCACATTCAGTCCTGCACGCAGTTGCGACATGGCGGTGCTGTCGTTGCCAGCCAGACTGATTCGCACAGGCACACGTTGCTCCACTTTTATGAAATTGCCCGTGGCGTTGTCGCTCGGATTCAGCATCAGACTTGCGCCCGTGGCATTGCTCAGTCGCTCTACATGACCCAAAAAATCTACGTCGGGCAGCGCATCAACTTTCACGCGCACCTCGGCACCTTCGGAAATGTTTTTCAACTGACTTTCGCGATAGTTGGCCACGATCCATGCGTTGTGCGTGTCCACAACATTCAGCAACAGCATGCCAGGCTGAACCAGTTGCCCGACTTGAATTTTCTTCTTGTCGGTTACGCCATCGCACGGCGCCAGCACCACGGTGTACGACAGATTCAGTCGTGCCAAATCGAGCGCAGCCTTTGCCATTTCAATGTTTGCTTTGTTCTGATCGAGGCGCACAGTTTGCTCCTCTTTTTGCAACGATGTGCTGGTTTTCTGACGTTTCAGCATGTCGTAGCGCGCCTTGGCTGCGTCGTAGTCGGCTTGGGCGTTGTCGAGTTGCTGCTGCGTTACGGCACGTTTCTCGTACAGCGTGCGGTAGCGGTTGTAATCTTTTGCAGCCTGATTCAGCCTGATCTCCGCCTCTTCGATGGTGGCATCCGACACTGCCAGATTGTTCGCCGTGGTCGATATCGAAGCGTTTGTGACCACTTTGCCTGCCAACGCATTCTGATAATTTGCTTCGGCTTGTGCAACCTGCAAACGATACGGCGCATCTTCAATTATCAGCAGCGTGTCGCCTTTTTTTACATGCTGAAAATCGCTAAATCGCACCTCTTCCACAAATCCCTGCACACGCGCGTTGATGGGCGCAATGTCCTGACGAATCTGCGCGTTGTCGGTGTACTCCACGCGACCAAAATGCGCGTAACTGCTTACTACCCAGACTATTCCGCCCACCAAGCAGGCAATTATCACACAGTTGTAAATGATTTTTTTTGTTCTCCGTTTCATTATGATTTCAAATTTCAGATTTCAGATTTCAAATTGCGGGCTGCGAAAATTTTCAATTATCAATTGAAACACTTCTCACTTCTCACTTCTCACTTCTAACTATTATAGGGTGTTCGTAATGTATTTCAGTTTGTAATAGTTCGCCAAAATGTCGATTTGGGCGTTGGTCAGGCCAATTTCGGCACTCAGTTTGGCGTTGCTGGCGTCAATCAGGTCGGTAACCACCACCAAACCATTGTCGTAGCGATTGGCAATCACTTGGTAGTTGTCGATCGCCAATTCCACGCTCTTTTGCTGCGTTTTCAGCTGCTCGAACGACTCCACGTAGCGCGTGTAGGCCGCCTGCACAGCAATGGCAATCTGCTCTTCGGCCACGGCTCGTTTGTCGCGCGCCGACTGCACCGCCAGCTGACTACGTTTCACATCGCGCGTGGTTTTGTACCAACTGCCAATGTCGTAGGTCAGGCCGATGCCAACATACCAAACATTCACATTTTTGTCGATTGGCGGCATGTCGTAGGTGAAAGGCCCGTCAAGATGATTGGCAGCGACCAACCCAATTTTTGGAATCCAGCCCGATTTCGTCAATTTCTCGGCGCGTTCGTTCATCTGCACGCCTACATCGGCACTTTTCAGCGCAGTGGAATTGTCGCCAGCGCTCTGCTGCCAACTCGCTTCGTCGCTCGCCAGTTGCTGCTCTTGTGTCAACAGGCTTTCGTCGGGCAAAATTTCCGTCCCAGCGGACAATCCTAGCGTAACTACCAGCTGATTGTTGAGTATGGCGATGGTGCCGAGCAGTTGCGTGCGCAGGTAGATTAGGCTCTGTTTTTGCAGCTCGTAGCGCACAATGTCGTTGTCCAACGCCACGCCAGCCTCGGCTTTGGCACGCATGTCGTCTATCACCTGCTGCGTCAGACCAATGTTGGTGTCGTACACAGCCAACAGGTTGCGACATTTGTACAGGTCTAGATAGTGCGACACCAAAAGATTACGCACCTCTTGCGTTTGTGTTTCGAGGTTGAGTTTTGCCAACTCAGCTTGCAATTCGTTCATTTTCACACTGTTGGCTATTGCTCCGCCGGCATAAAGCACCTGCTCAATGTCGATAGCGAAGTTGTTGCCAAGGTGCGGGCTTTCGTAGCTTTGCCCGTTCTTGAAATCGCGGTCGGCCACCCACACATTGCCAATGTAACTCGCCGAAGCAGATAGTTTGATGTCGGGCATATAGTCGTTTTTGCTCACTTTCACGGCTTGTTCTGCCTCCTGCACCGCCGTGCGCGATGCTTTGATGGCTGCGCTGTTCTCGTCGGCCAAGCGAAACATTTCGTCGATTCCGATAATGCGTTGCTGTGCCGCTGCCGCCAAACATATTGTGCAACAAATTGCTATCAAAAAATATCGTCTTTTCATTTTATCTTTGTTGAAATTAGTTAGATTTGCGAACTATTATTGTGTGAGATTGTTTCATTATGAAATAGTTAGAATATCGAACTATCGTAGATTCGCGTAGAAAAAATCGGCAGAAATGGTTCTGCTGAAACAGGTGATTTTGGGAATTTACTCTAGTGGCTGATTGCCTTTTATGCGATCGATGATGCGGAGGAACATGCGCACTTGGTACGACGAGATGCCGCGTAGCAGTTGTTGTGTGAGTGTCTGTTCCATTTGGTAGTGTTCATCGAAAATGCGGTCGCCTTCGTCGGTGATTATCAGGTGGTTTTCGCGACGGTCGTCGGGATTTACCGAGCGGCGCAGCACACCTTTGCTTTCGAGCGAATCGACAAGGTGCAGAATGGTTGACTTGCTTTTGCCCGTCTGGTCGGCCAAATCTTGAAGAATGATGGTCTGTTTTTCTTGGTGAATTTTGTAGAGCAGCACATACTCGTCCACCGTCAGGTGCGTGCTTTCGTGTGCGGCAAATTCGCGGCGCAGACTCTGAAAAATCATGTCGCGCAGCTTACCAACGGCACTTCCTAGTTGTGGTTGCTCTTTACTCATCTCTTCAATTTTTTCGGCTGCAAAATTACAATTTTTCCCCAAAAAATAGTTCATCATTCGAACTAATTTTTTTAATTTGCTGAAAATCAATCGCGAATCAACTTTTTTTTGTATCTTTGCAGCCCTCAAAAAAAACGATTCATCGATTCAACATTATGTCTGATCAGATTTTTGAAATTCCCAACAGCGTGGACACCACCGTTTTCTATGGCGTGAACGACGCACATTTTCGTATTGTGAAAGATATGCATTCGCGGCTGCATGTGGCGGCTCGTGGGCGCATTGTCAAGGTTTCGGGCAGCGACGACGAGGTGGCGATTTTTTGTAAGATTCTCGAGAAAATGTCTGATTTCGTGCTGCAAAATGGCGCACTCAACGAGGAGCAAGTGATAGAGTTGGCCAAGGGTTGCGATCCGCAAGTGGTGCGCCCCGACGACTTGATTCTTCACGGTGTGGCGGGAAAAAACATCACTGCGCGAACTGAAAATCAGCGGCTTTTGGTGAAGGCGTTCGACGAGAACGACCTCTCGTTTGCCATTGGTCCTGCGGGTTCGGGCAAGACCTACACGGCCATTGCGTTGGCGGTGCGTGCGCTGCGCAATCGCGAGGTGAAACGCATCATTCTGAGCCGTCCAGCCGTGGAGGCAGGCGAGAAACTTGGGTTTTTGCCTGGCGACATGAAAGAGAAAATCGATCCTTATCTGCAGCCGCTCTACGACGCGCTTCAGGATATGATTCAGCCTGCAAAATTGGCAGAATATCTGAACAATGGCACTATTCAGATTGCGCCGCTGGCCTTTATGCGCGGACGCACGCTGAGCGATGCGGTGGTTATTCTCGACGAAGCGCAAAACACTACTACTCAGCAGATTAAGATGTTTCTCACGCGCATGGGACTGAATTGTAAAATGGTGGTGACGGGCGATATGACGCAGATTGACCTGCCGCCGATGCAGAAATCGGGCTTGCGCGATGCGTTGGAGGTGCTGCGCGATGTCGATGGCATTGCCGTGGTGGAGTTCGGCCGAAAAGACATTGTGCGCCACAAACTCGTGCAGCGCATTGTCGATGCCTACGAGAAGAAGGAGAAAAAGACGAAAGTGGAGAAGTGAGCGTTTAGTTTTTGA
>CAVFDI010000033.1:0-21232 GCA_963621145.1 Paludibacteraceae bacterium
TTACCTTCAAATCTGGTACTGCAGCATTTACAAACAACGAATATACTACCGCACAGTGGCAGCAGATGGAATCTGCAGGCGCAGTGTTTTTGCCTGCTGCGGGCAGCCGCGGTGGGACGACGGTGGGCGATGTTCAGTCGCGCGGCTGCTATTGGTCAAGTTCGGTGTACGACACGAGCTACGCGTACTTCCTCCTCTTCGACGATAGTAGCCTCAATCCGCAGGGCCGCTACAATCGTTACGGCGGGCGCAGTGTGCGTTTAGTCCAAGATGCGGAGTAAAGGGTGAAAGTTTATAGTTTATAGGTTATAGAAGGGTAATTGAAACCCAGTGCAAAATATGTAGGGACGTGGCATGCCGCGTCCCTACTGTTGTTTATAGTATGCAGTGCCGCGTCTTTTGTCTTTTGTCTTTTGTCTTTTGTCTTTATTCTTTGCTCATTTTTTGCCTCTTGCTACTAACGAAAAAAAATCGTATCTTTGCAAGTTATATGCACAGTTGGCTGTTGGCACTGTTTTTGAATAGTATTTTAGCGTCATTTTATGTGCAATAAAATCAGTAACTTGTTGAATATAAAACAATTAAAATCATAAAATCATGACAAATCAGAAAGCAATTTTGATGATTCTCGACGGTTGGGGCATTGGCGATGGTAAAAAAGACGATGTCATCAGCCAAATGCCAACCCCATACTGGGATCGCTTGAATGCCATCTATCCGCACTCGCAACTGCAGGCCTCGGGCGAAAATGTAGGCTTGCCCGATGGGCAGATGGGCAACTCCGAAGTCGGTCACCTCAACATTGGCGCAGGGCGCATTGTCTATCAGGATTTGGTGAAAATAAACCGTGCTTGCCGCGACAATTCTATCATGAAAAATCCCGAAATTGTGCGCGCATTCGACTATGCTGCCAAACACAATGTGAAAATTCACTTCATGGGATTGGTTTCCGATGGCGGCGTGCATAGTTCGTTCGAGCATCTGCTGAAACTGACCGAGATTGCCCACGAATACGGCATCGAAAAGGCGTTTGTGCATTGCTTTATGGATGGTCGCGACACCGATCCGCACTCGGGACGCGGTTTCATCGAAGATTTGGAGAAACATCTTGCCACAACGGGCGGAAAGATTGCCTCGATTGTCGGTCGCTACTACGCCATGGATCGCGACAAACGCTGGAATCGCGTGAAAGAGGCTTACGATCTGCTGGTGTCGGGCGCGGGCGAAAAAGCCATCGATATGTCGGCTGCCGTGCAAAAATCGTACGACGAGGGCGTAACCGACGAATTCATCAAACCAATAGTTCATGTCGACGAGGCTGGAAAACCGCTGGCGTTGGTCGAGGCTGACGATGTGGTCATCTTCTTCAACTACCGCAACGACCGCGCCAAAGAGTTGACCATTGCTCTGACGCAAAAAGATATGCCCGAAGAGGGAATGCACACGCTGCCGCTGCACTATTTCTGCATGACGCCTTACGACGCATCGTTCACGGGCGTGCATATTCTGTTCGACAAAGAAAATGTGGTGGATACGCTTGGCGAAACACTGTCGAAAAACGGCAAACTGCAACTCCACATTGCCGAAACTGAGAAATATGCGCACGTCACATTCTTCTTCAACGGCGGTCGCGAGCAGCCGTTCGAGGGCGAAGATCGCATTCTTATTCCGTCGCCAAAAGTTGCAACCTACGATTTGAAGCCCGAAATGAGTGCTTACGAAGTGGCTGAAGCATTGAACAACGAACTCGACAAACAGAAATTCGATTTTGTGGTCATCAATTTTGCCAATGGCGATATGGTGGGTCACACGGGTGTGTACGAAGCCATCGAAAAAGCCGTTGTAACCATCGATCGCTGTGTTGAGAGTGTGGTTGAAACAGCCAAACGTAATGGCTACGAACTCATCATCATAGCCGACCATGGCAACTGCGACCATGCGTTGAATGCCGATGGCACGCCAAACACAGCGCACTCGCTCAATCCTGTGCCGTTTGTTTATGTTACTGAAAAACAGAATGTTACGGTCGAAAATGGTATCTTGGCCGATGTCGCTCCGAGCATTCTGCACATCATGGGCATTGCGCAACCAGCCGACATGACGGGAAAATGCCTTATACAAGAGAAATAATTTTTTAATTGCTTAATTTTCAATTACTTAATTATTTGAGAATTCGCAGTTCGATATGATTATCTTCCAAATTTGAAATCTGAATTTTTGCGATAAGCGAGCGCAAAGCCAAACTTGTTTGTTTTGCCGAGCGGAGCAAAAATCAGTTTAATCTGAAATCTGAAATTTGAAATCTGAAATTTGAAATCTTTCTATGAAATCGATAAAAACCTTTGCAGCCTTTGCATTTATGCTGATGAGCGTGCCAATGGTGGCCACCGACGAGGTGCTGATGACTATTGGCGAAACTGAAATAACGCGCGACGAATTTGAGTACATCTACAACAAAAACAACGCCAACAACACCATCGACAAAAAATCGTTGACGGAGTATTTGGAGTTGTTCGAGAATTTCAAGCTGAAGGTGATAGAAGCCGAGCAGCGCGGAATGGACACGGTGCCAGGTTTTGTAAACGAATTAGACGGCTATCGCAGTCAGTTGGCCAAGCCGTACCTCACCGATCTGTCGATGGAGGAGACGCTGTGCCAAGAGGCTTACGACCATCTGAAACAGGACATCGAAGTGAGTCATGTGCTGCTGCGTTTGCCGCAAAATGCTACGCCTGCCGACACGCTTGCTGTCTTTCAGAAGGCTCTGAAGGCGCACGACCGTTTGGTTGCTGGCGAAGATTTTGGCACTGTAGCCGACGAACTTTCGGACGATGCTTCGGTGAAAAATAATCACGGCTATCTCGGCTTTTTCACGGGCGGCATGTTGGTCTATCCTTTCGAAAAAGCCATGTTCTCGTTGGCCGATGGCGAGGTGTCGATGCCCGTTCGCACTTTCTACGGCTACCATGTGGTGAAGGTTCTTAGTCATCGCCCAGCCGTGGGGCAGGTGAATGTGTCGCACATCATGAAAATGGTGAAACGCGATGCCACCGAAGCCGATTGGCAAGCTGCCTACGATGCCATTTTGGCGGCGGCTGAACGTGTGAAAAATGGCGAAGATTTTGCCACTGTTGCGCAAGAGGTCTCCGACGATCGCGGCACTGCAGCGCGTGGCGGCGAACTGCCTTGGTTTGGCGTTTCGCGCATGGTGCCAGAATTCGAAAAAGCAGCCTTTGCTCTGCAAAACGAAGGCGAACTGAGCGAGCCTGTGCGTACGCAATATGGTTGGCACATTTTGCGTCTGAATGGCAAACGCGGATTGGAACCATACGATCAAAAACGCCCAGAACTGTTGCGCCAAATGCAGCGCGACGATCGCGCGCAACTCGGTCGCACTGCGCTTTCCGAAAAACTGAAACGGGAGTACAATTATCAGGAAAAAGCGGGCGCAATGGACGGCGTAGTGGCATTTATGAAGTCGCACCCGACCATCGATTCGCTATATTTCGAAGATTTGGAAACACTCACCGACACGCTCGCAACCTTTGCCGATGTTGTGATATTGCAACGCGATTTGGCGTTTGTGGTTGGCATAATGAGCAACGATGGCGAGTCGTCGCTGGCCAATTTCGACGAAAAAATGCGCAATTTTGTTGTTGAGCAGGTGCTTGGCTACGAAGATTCGCAGTTGGAGGACAAATATCCCGAATTCCGCTATCTGATGCAGGAATACCACGATGGCATTTTGCTGTTCGACATCAGCAACGCCGAGGTGTGGGACAAAGCCGCCAAAGATACCGAGGGACTCGAGGCTTATTTTGCCGACAATCGCAGCAACTACGCTTGGGACGAGGTGCATTACAAAGGTCGCATTGTCTATTGCAAAGACGCCGCTACCGCCAAAAGCGTGAAAAAAATGCTTGCTAAACTGCCGTCGGATTCGGTGAATTCGTACCTGAACACACGCGTGAACAACGACAGCGTAACCTTTGTGAAAACCGTTACGGGACTTTGGAAACGTGGCGACAATCCGTTGATCGACAAACTCGTTTTCAAGGATAAAAAAGCGGAAGTTGTGGAAAATTCGGAGTTCCCCGAAGTGTTTGTGGTTGGCAAAAAACTGAAGAAAGGTCCAGAAACCTTCACCGATGTGCGTGGCGCTGTTACTGCCGACTATCAAAACGAACTCGAACGCCGCTGGATTGAGAATTTGCGCGCTAAATACCCAATTGTGGTGAACGAAGAAGTTCTGAAAACGATGGAGTGAATTATTTAATTGTCTAATTTTCAATTATTTAATTAAAAAATTAGTCTCGCAAAATAATGTTGTTACGTTAGGGTAGGTCCTAAAAATTACCTTTGCAAGAATTTTTGAATTATAATCGAGCAGATTTTTGAATAAAATAGGCTGCGTCTCAGCAATTAAAGTGAACTTTGTTGCATTCGACTTGCACTATTTTTGCAAGAGTTTTTGAAGGCGCAAGTGGCTTGAAACTGAAAAAAACTCGAAAAAGATGCCGATTAGAAACGAAATTTCGCAAAGAGCGATAAAAAAATCGCAGAAACATTTTTGAACCGACCAAAGAAAACATTAAACGCGTAGAATTTTTAGAGTCTACCTTAAACTCATCAATTCAAAATGAAACTCTGCCTTGTCATCGTTGCGTGTTGCCTGCTTTTCGTTTCGTGCCAAAAGAAAAAGCCCGAAGCCGATGCGTCGCGTCAGCCGCTTATCGAGGTCGAGGGGCAGTTTCTTTACGAAGATGCGCTGGCTAGTGTCGTTCAACCTGGACTTTCGCCCGAGGATAGTGCCGCGCTTGCCGACGCTTACATTCGCAATTGGGCGACCAATGTGTTGCTCTACGAAAATGCCAAACGCAATGTGGCAAACGAGGCCGAAATCAATCAAATGGTGGAGGAATATCGCAAATCGCTCATTATCCACTATTATCAGCAAAACCTTGTGGCTCAGCGACTTGGTGATGTTTCGGACGACGAAGTGGCGGCATATTACGAAATGAACGCCGAACGTTTCCCTCTGAACGAAAACGTGCTGTGTGGCGTCTTTTTGAAAGTGCCAAACGGCGCACCAAAAATTGACAAAGTGCGCAATGCCATTCGCAAACTCGACGATGATAAAGACATTCAACGGCTCGAAGAGTACAGCGTGCAACACGCCGCAAGTTACGACTATTTTGTCGACACATGGATTTTGATGAACGATCTGGCGAAAAAAATGCCGCTCGAAGGCGTCGATCAGCGCGCGCTGCTGTCGAACAATTCGTACTACGAGGTGGCGGATTCTACCTACACCTACATGCTCAACATCACCGACCACAGGTTGGTTGGCTCGCCTGCGCCGCTCGAATTTGTGAAGGAGCGCATTCGCACGTTGCTCAACAATCAGCGTCGGCAGGAATACATAAAACAGCTCGAACAGTCGCTCTACGACGATGCAGCGGCTAGCGGCGTGATAACTTTCTACTCGCCTGTGTTCAACAATAAGAATTTAATCGACGATGAAACGAAGAATTAAAATCTCTGCCCTTGGCGCATTGCTCGGCTTTTCGGCATTGCTCTCGGCACAAACCAACATGATTGATGGTGTGGTTTGGGTTGTGGGCGACAATGCCATAATGCGCAGCGAAGTGGAAGAGCAGCGCATGCGGCTTCAGTACGAAGGCACGCGCTTGCAAGGTGACCCATATTGCGTCATTCCTGAGCGATTGGCACTGCAAAAACTCTATCTGCATCAAGCTAAAATAGATAGCATTGTGGCGGGCGAATCGCAGGTGGAAATGCAGGTGAACATGCGCATGGAGCAGTTCTTGCGCGAAATCGGATCGAAAGAAAAACTCGAAGAATACTTCAAAAAAACAACTTCCGAAATAAAAGAGGAGATGCGCCAAGCCATTGCCGACCAGATGACCATTCAGATGGCGCAGCAAAAACTCACGGGCGACATTAAACTGACGCCAGCCGAGGTGCGCGAATTCTACGAAGCGTTGCCCGACGACAGCGTGCCAGTAGTCCCAGCCATGGTCGAGGTGCAGATTATCACACTCGAGCCGCCAATTCCTGCCGAAGATGTCGAAGCCACCAAAGCACGCTTGCGCGAATATGCCGACCGTGTGAACAATGGCACTGCCGATTTCTCGATGTTGGCGCGCCTCTATTCCGACGACCAAGGCACTGCCATGAAAGGCGGTGAACTTGGATTTTTTGGCCGAGGAACCATGGTGCAGGAGTTTACAAATGCCGCCTTCGCTCTGACTGAACCAGGGCAGGTTTCGCGCGTTTTTCAGACTGAATTTGGCTACCACATTGTGCAACTCATCGAGAAGCGTGGCGACCGCATCAACTGCCGACACATTTTGCTGCGCCCGCGCGTTTCGACCGCCATCAAAGAGAAAACTTTTTTGAAACTCGATAGCCTTGCAGCCGACATTCGCGCAGGAAAATTGACTTTCGAAGAGGCTGCACTCAGTTTTTCGTCCGACAAAAATACCCGCATGAATGGCGGCGTGATGACCAACGAAAACACCAGCGCATCGAAATTTGAGTACCAAGATTTGCCGCAAGAGGTGGCAAAAGTGGTCTACAACATGGGTGTGGGCGAAATATCGCAACCTTTTGCCATGATGGACAAGTCGCTCGGACGCGAAGTCTACGCCATCGTGCGGCTGAAACAGAAAACAGCCAACCACAAAGCCAACCTCACCGACGACTATCAACTGCTGAAACAGAGTTGCGAAGCCGCCAAACAACAGGAGATTTTGAAGGCGTGGGTCGAACAAAAAATCAAAGAGACCTACATCTACATCGATCCCGATTGGCGCAACTGCGATTTTGAACACAAAGGTTGGATTAAAAACGAAAAGAAGAAGATTGCTCGCTAATAGTCGACATATTGTGCTGATTGTCAGCCTGTTGCTGGCATTTTCTTGCTCTGCTTGGTCGCAAAAGCAGAGGCGTTTCGATGTGCCTACAACGCTCACAACGAATCAGGCTGCGCCAAAATTGTCTTCGCAAAAAGCAGAGAATCCTCCAACCAAAAAATCGCAAAATTCATCTTCTCAATCGCATCAAAAAACGGCGTCGCAAGGGCAGCGCACCATGGTTTATCTCGAAAATGCGCAGACTTTCAGTTTCGATGAATCGGTGAATTCGGAGGCGCAACTGCTCAAGGGCAATGTGCGTTTCCGTCACGACGATGTGTTTCTCTATTGCGACAGCGCCTATTTTTTCGACAAACGCAACTCGTTCAATGCCTATGGTCATGTGAAAATAGTGCAGGGCGACACGCTGTTTATCTATGGCGATGTGCTCTACTACGATGGCGACACTAAGATGGCGCGCCTTCGCCACAATGTGCGCATGACCGACCGCAAAATAACACTCGTAACCGACAGCCTGAACTACGATCGCATTGAAAATGTTGGCTACTACTACACGGGCGGCAAACTCTACGACACCGAAAATGTGCTGACTTCGGTGTTTGGCTACTACTATCCAGGCTGGGAAATGGCAATGTTTCGCGATAGCGTTTTGCTCACAAATCCGGGCTTTACAATGCGCGCCGATACACTGAAATACTACACCGAAACGGCCGTTGCCGAGATGGTTGGCCCTACCACCATTCTCTACGAAAACGAAACTACCATCTACTCCGAACTCGGGCAATACGACACGCACACCGAGCAGTCGCGGCTCTACTTGAACTCGTGGGTGCGTCACATCGACGGCGAAATGCTTACGGGCGACACCATATTTTATGACAAGAAAAATGGCGAAGGTCGCGCCTTCTCGCATGTCCACTTGAACGATTCTGCCAACCAGATTTCACTTTACGGCAATTTTGTCTATTACAAAGAAGATGGCGACATCGCTTTGGCGTACGATTCCGCGCTGATGGTGGAACATTCGTCGCCCGACACGCTCTACATGAACGCCGACACGCTCTACGCTTTTGCCACCGATTCGGTGAACAAATTTGTGCGTGCCTACCACCATGTACGACTTTTTCGCACCGATGTGCAGGCGGTTTGCGACTCGGCTTGCTTTTCCACACGCGATTCCATAATTCATCTGATGCAGTTGCCTGTGGCGTGGTCGGGGCCGCGACAAATCACTGGCGACACCATGCGCATCTATTCGCTGAATGGCGCACCAGAACGCATGCATGTGATTGGCGCTGCGTTTGTAGCAGAACAGCAAGACAGCATTCATTTCAACCAACTATCTGGAAAAGAGATAATTGCGCGCCTTTCCGACAACGAATTGCGCTGCGTCGAGGTGCGCGGAAATGCCGAATCACGCTTTTTCCCGCTCGACGATGATAGCCTGATAATCGGTCTGAATCAAACTACTAGCAGTTATCTCACAGCCTATCTTGTCGACCAAAAAATTGAGCGCATCGTGCTTTATCCTTCGCCCGAAGGTACGCTCACACCGCTCGATCAAGCCTCCGACGATTTGCTGCGTCTGCCAGGGTTCACTTGGCAACAGGGCATTCGTCCGCTCGTTTGGCGCGATGTGTTTGCCCGCCCCGAAAGGTCGAAGAGCGATACACCAACCAAACACCGTCGTTCTGGGCGTGTCGATCCAACCGAAACCGAAACCGAAACTGCCTCGACAGATAAAAAATCGTCATCGAAACGCAACTCCGATTCGCCATCAAGTTACAGCGATTTTGGCTCTGATGGCGGCAGTTCGCGGTCGTCATTGAATCTTGGTGGCGGCAGCAAAGGTCAACTTCAAAAAAATTCGGGACGATGAGTAGAGTAGTGGTTGCCATATCAATTTCGGCCGATGGCGCAGTGGCCATGCGTTTTGCCGCGGCCATCGCTGCGGCACTGCAACATGAAACACGGCAATTGCGATTGGCATCGGTTACCGCTGGCGACGAAGTTCGCGCTGCCGATCTTGCCGATCTGCTCGAACAAATCGACGCTTCCATGCTGATTGTTGAGGTGGCAAATCGCCACGAAATTCAGCCTTGCCTGAACGCTTGCCGCGAATTGCGCATTCCGTATCTTTTTGTGCGCACCGGCAACGACCCGAAATTCGACAAGGTGGCTTTGCCTGTAACTTTTCTTCAGGAAGAGAAGGAGAAAGGTCCGTTTGCTGCGGCTTTTGGACGATTTTTCCACTCAAAACTGACCATTTTCCGTCCGAAAGATTATGGCACGCGCGCCGCAAAAAATATCGACGCTATGAAATCGCTTTTCGATTCCTTTTCGCTTGATTATGAAGAAGTTAATGCTCGCAAAGGCAGCGATGGCGTGGAGCGTGAAGCCGCTCTTTGGGCGCAACAAAATGCCGATATGGTCATTGTTTCTGCCTCGCGCGAATATGGTTTGGACGATATTATTTTCGGCAGTAAAGAGCGTAAAATACTGGAAAAGACCACTTTACCCGTGCTGCTCGTGAATCCGCGTGGCGATCTTTATGCACTTTGTGATTGATTTGTGAAAATTCTGAATAAAAATAAACGCTATAGTTATGAAAAAACTTTTTGCAACGCTTGTTTTGATGGTCGGTATGCTGTCGCTGTCGGCGCAATCGCTTGATTGTCCGAAAGTTACGGTCGATGGCACGGAATATTATTCGTACACTGTGCAGCCCAAGGACGGACTTTTTGGCATTGCGCGCAAGTTTGGCGTTACGCAGGCCGATTTGCACGCCGCGAACCCAAAATTGACCGATGGCTTGCAGATTGGGCAGGTCATTTTGGTGCCGATCAACGAAAATCAGACCGTTGCCGAGGAGTATGTTGTTCACGAGGTGCAACCAAAGGAGACCATTTATGGGCTGACGCGCAAGTACAATGTGTCGGTCGATGCGCTTGTGAAGGCCAATCCCGACCTTACGCAAGGTTTGAAAGTGGGGCAGAAATTGCGCATTCCGAAACATACGGTTGCTGAAAATACAGAGGTTGCAAATGTTAATCAAACTGCAGAAAATCAGCAAGTTACCACAGAAAAAACTGTTGACTCGTCGCAGCGCACGCACGAGGTGAAAGCCAAGGAGACGCTCTACAGCATTAGCCGCGCGTATGGCATCACGGTGGAGGAGTTGGTCGAGGCGAACAACATTACTTCGACAATCCACGTGGGCGATGTTTTGGTCATTCCTTCGAAAGATGAAGAAGTTGCAAAGAGTGAAAAATCGGAAAAATCGAAAGAAAAAACTGTTGCGCAAATTGTTGATAATCAGATTGATACGGTAAAAAAATCTATTGCCGTTGTTAATGATAGCGTTCCTGCGGTTATCGAACAAAAAGCGGTTGCAGTGGCTCCTGCAAATGCTTTGAAAGTGGCTGTTCTCATGCCTTTTATGCTGAAAACGCCCTACATCGACTCGTCGGTGAACTATTTTTGGGAGTTTTATCGTGGCATGCTGCTCGGTTTGGAAGATGTGAAACGGCTTGGTTTGTCGGTCGAGGTGCATGTTTACGACATTGAAAAGTCGCTCGAGACACTCGATTCGGTGCTGCAGCGCCCCGAATTGGCCGAGATGGATTTGATTCTTGGTCCTGCTTATGCTAATCAGGTGGCTTTGGTGGCCGATTTCGCCAAGCAGCATCAAATCTACACTTTTGTGCCGTTTACTTCGAGAATTGAGAATGCCAACGAGTACATTTTGCAATTCAATCCTTCGCAAGAGAAGATTTTGCCCGCCGTGGCGCAGACCATTGCCAAACGTTTCTCGTCGCAAAACATAGTGATAGCGCGCATTTCCGACAAGCGCGACAAAGCCAATTTGCTGGCCGACGAACTCACCAAAGTGCTGCACAAAATGCATCGTTCGTACAAAGAAATTCGCCTTTCGGCCGACAATGTCGATACGCTGCAAACCATCGTTGGGCGCAATCGCACGCTGTTGCTCATTGCCACGCCTCACGCCGAGGTGGTCGCTCCTATCTTGCCGAAAATCAAGGACTTAAATCTTCCATTCTTGCAGATTTGGGGCTTCGAAGATTGGAAACAGTGGACCACTTACATCGATGGCACTTACTATCATTCGCTCTTCTACCGCAATCACACCGAGGTTTACGAGCAGAACTACACGCTTTGGTTCGGCAATCACACGGTCGACACCGAGCCGCACTACGACTTGATTGGTTATGATGCCATCAACTACCTTGGCGCAGCATTCGAGGCCAATCGTCACAACCCAACCGCTGCCTTTGGCAAAGTGAATTGCCACTGTCTGCAAACCGATTTCGATTTCAAGAAAAGTGCTGATGGTCAATGGATTAACGAGAATTGGCATCTGTTCGGCTTCTACAATCAAAAACTGAATGAGATAAAATGAGAAACAGAATAATCGTAATTTTTGCCATCTTTTTGCTGATTGGCGCATTGCCTGCGGCGGCGCAGCGCTATTTCTACGAGCCTGAATTTGCCCTTGGCGTTCGCGCTGGCGGCACGGCTTCGTTTGTGTCGTTTTCGCCGTCGGTGTCGCATTCCATGCTCTATGGCGCGCAGGCTGGCTTGGCTTTTCGCTACATCAGCGACCGACATTTTGGCATACAACTCGAGGCCAACTACACGCAGCGCGGCTGGAAAGAAAAAAGCGACATTTATCGTTATTCGCGGCGGCTCGACTACATCGAAATTCCTTTCATGTCGCACATTTTTTTTGGCAAAAAGTATTTTCGTTGGTTCTTCAATCTTGGTCCTGAAATCAGTTTCCGCGTGGGCGACCATGTTACGAGTGAAAATCTGACCGAAGATAAAATGTTGCCGTGTCATAAAGACAAGTTCAAATCGATTTTCGACTATGGCATTGTGGTGGGCACAGGCTTCGAATTTCAGACGCGAAGGGCTGGTATCTACCAACTCGAAGCACGGTATTCGTTCGGCCTTGGCGACCTCTACAAAAATTCGTCAGACGCCGCCTACAGCCGCTCTTCGAACCAAAACATCTCGCTCTGCTTGGGCATTTTGTTCAATATAAATCATAAGTCAGACGATAATTTGCTGTTATGGAATCCTTGAAATTTGTTGGAATAATTCCTGCTCGTTACGCTTCGTCGCGTTTCCCGGGCAAACCATTGGCCGATATTTTTGGCAAGCCGATGATTCAGCATGTCTACGAGCGCGCCTCGCAAGTGCTTGATACTGTGGTTGTTGCGACTGATGATCAACGCATTTTCGATGCCGTGCAAGGCTTTGGTGGGCGTGTGGTGATGACTTCGACCAACCACAAAACGGGTACCGACCGTTGCTACGAGGCACTCACAAAACTCGACGAAAAGTTCGATGTGGTCATTAATATTCAGGGCGATGAGCCTTATATCGCAACCAGCCAAATAGAGGCGTTGAAACATTGTTTCGATGCGAATGGGGTGCAACTAGCAACGTTAGTAAAGCCATTCGCAGCCAATTCAACTTATGCCGATTTGCAAAACCCGAATTCGCCGAAGGTGGTTGTGAATTTGCAGCACGAAGCCATCTATTTCAGTCGTTCGGTGGTGCCGCACTTGCGTGGCATTGCGCCCGACGAGTGGGCTGCGCATCAAACCTACTACAAGCACATTGGCATTTATGCTTATCGTGCCGATGTTTTGGCGAAGATTACGAAAATGGAACAGACACCGCTCGAAAAAGCCGAGTCGCTCGAGCAATTGCGCTGGATTGAAAACGGTCTGCACATTCGTGTGGCTGTAACCGATGCCGAAAATATCTCCATCGATACGCCCGAAGATCTTGCTTTGTTGCTCAAAAAGGCTTTATAAATTTTCAACTTTACAAACTTTCAAACTCATGAAATACAAACGCATTCTTTTGAAATTGAGCGGCGAATCGCTCATGGGCGCGCAGGGGCATGGAATCGACAGCGTGCGCCTCGACCAGTATGCAACGCAAATAGCCGACATTGTGCGCCAAGGCGTGCAAGTGGGCATAGTGATTGGCGGAGGTAACATTTTCCGCGGATTGAGCGGCGCTGCCAAAGGTTTCGACCGTGTGAAAGGCGACCAAATGGGTATGCTTGCCACAGTCATCAACAGTCTTGCGCTCAGTTCTGCGCTCGAAGGCAAAGGCATTCGCGCTCGCGTGCTTACGGCTGTGCGCATGGAGCCGATTGGCGAATTTTATAGCAAACAGAAGGCAGTCGATTCGCTCGAACGCGGCGAAGTGGCTATATTCTCGGCTGGGACGGGCAATCCGTACTTCACCACCGACACAGGTTCGTCGCTGCGTGGCATAGAGATAGAGGCCGATGTGATGCTGAAAGGCACGCGCGTCGATGGCATCTACACCGCCGATCCCGAAAAAGACCCAACTGCCACGCGCTTCGACGAAATCACTTTCGACGAGGTCTATCGCCGCGGCTTGAAAGTGATGGATCTCACTGCCACCGCCATGTGCAAGGAGAACAATCTGCCTATCATAGTTTTCGATATGGACACGCCTGGCAATCTTGCCAAAGTTGTTTCGGGCGAGAAAATCGGAACGCTTGTGAAAAATTAGACTTGCAGCGACGCGGCATTAAGCCCGTCACTATTCGGACGATAAAAAAGAGACTGTCAAATTCGACAGCCTCTTTTCATTTGTATTATTATGCTAATCTTAGTTCTGGCGTTTGCCACCAACCGAACTCATAGCGCAGCGGAAACCGATGTCGTCGGTACACTTGTTTTCGTTCAGATAACGACGGTTCGAAGGATTGAGCCAGTAAGCACGGTCGCGCCACGAGCCGCCTTTGTAGATGCGGTCTTGATCAGAAACCATGTGCGAACGCTCGAGTGGCGAGATGTTCTCGTCGTTGATGTGCAGCACCGAGTCGCCAAGGGTCGAAAGACGGTCGCCATCGCGTGCGCTGCGGTAGTCGCCACCAACTTCGGTGAATTTCTTCTCGTTGATGAGTACACTGCGCATGCTGTCGCGCGTAACCTGATCCATGGGCGGCAATTTGTCGAGCAGAGTCTCAGCATAAGCCGAATCGCTGTCGAACACATTACCACGATACGAGTTGTATTCCTCAACAACTTCGTTTGATGTGGCACGATAAACGTCGAGCACCCATTCGTTCACATTGCCAGCCATGTTGTAGAGTCCGTAGCCATTTGGTGGGAAGAAATTGACAGGCACTGTAAGTGTGTTGTTGATGTTTTGTCCGATGAGGTCGCCACGGCCGCGCATGAAGTTGGCGTAGAATTCGCCAGCTGTCTCTTTGTCGTCGAAACCGCGCATCTGCTCGCCTTTCCAAGGATAGGATTGACCTTCGTAGACGTTTTCGTTCACAGCTTCGATGCCGTATGCAGCATATTCCCATTCAGCTTCGGTTGGCAGACGGAATTCAGCATCGTAAAGCACGCCGTCGAGGTTCACTGCCGTACTATCGCCATAGATTCCGCGGATAAATTCGCCCACTTTTTGTGTGGTGAACACATACGCATAGAGCGAATCGGGATTATTTTTGATGGCCTCGTTGATGGTTTTCAGGCTGCGGAAAGGAATGATGCCTTCGTTTATCAACTGCAGTTCGTTCACGCGGTCGGTGCGCCATTTGCAGTAGTCGCAAGCCTGTTTCCAAGTTACGCCAACCACTGGATAGTAGCCGTAGGCCACGTGCGAGTAGTAGTCGCGCACATAGGGTTCGTTGTAGGCCAATGCTTTGCGCCAAACGGTTTCGTCGGGCATGGCAAGCAGAATGCGGCGTGGTTCGTGAGCCCACACACCGCTAATCCAAGCCACATATTCGCGCCAGTTGAGGTTGGTTACTTCGTATTCGTCCAAGAAATAACCGCTGTTGCTAATGCGGCGTTTGGCGTTGTTGTTTGGCCCCGAAACAGGGTCGCTGTTCGAACCTTTCACCGTGGTCATGGTCGAAATGTAGACGCAACCTGGAGGAATTTTTCCCTCGTAAACGCTGTGTACTTCGAAGTAGCCAGTCTCTGGACTGTTGTAGTCGAAACCGGTTTTTTCTGAGTACTCTGTTGGCAGCGAAGTCTTGTTGCCACAAGCAGTTAGCGCTGTAGCTACGGCGCAAAAGCCGATGAGTTTTGTTGTTAATTTCATCTGGAAAACATTTAGCTAAAATGCGACCACAAATTTACGCTATTTTTTTCAATCAACAAGCGTTTTCGTTCTTTTTTTCAAAAAAAGATGCAAGTGAGCCTTTTCTCGAGATTTTTTGTGTAATTTTGTGGGCTTTTTAAGTATAACGCAATGCAGGCTCCGATTATTGTGTTAAACGGGAAACCAATTGATTTGGCGACGCCCGTGGTGATGGCCATAGTGAATGCTACGCCCGATTCGTTTTGGGCTGAAAGTCGCTCCACTACAGAGTCGTCGCTCATGTTGCATGTCGATAAGGCGGTGGCTGATGGCGCTTCAATAATAGATGTGGGAGGTTGTTCCACGCGTCCGCAAGCCGACTTCCCTTCGGAAGAGGAGGAGTGGCAACGCGTTTGTTTGGCATTGACGGCAATCAGACGAAAATATGCCGATTTGCCGCTTTCGGTCGATACTTTTAGATCAAGCGTGGCAGAGCGTGCCGTTGGCGAGTTTGGTGTGGCGCTGGTGAACGATGTTTCGGGCGGCTGCATGGACGAAAAAATGTTGCCCACTGTGGTGCGTTTGCAAGTGCCGTATGTGCTTACGCATGCTTATGGTTTCCCAAATATGCAGCAGACTCTGCCCAACGATGAGCATTTTTTACCGTCGGTTTTGCGCTATTTTGCACAGAAAATTGCTGAATTGCGCGCACTTGGCTTCGACAAAGAAGTGATCATCGACCCTGGATTTGGCTTTGGCAAGACATTGGAACAAAATTGGTTGCTGTTGCGCAATTTGCGATTGTTTGAAGTGTTCAATTCGCCTATTTTGGCTGGACTTTCGCGCAAATCGATGCTCTGCAAGCCGCTTGGAATTTCGCCCGCCGATGCACTGAATGCCACAACTGTCGCCAATATGCTTGCACTGCAGGGCGGTGCGCATATTTTGCGCGTTCACGATGTGAAAGAGGCGGTGGAGACCATAAAACTAATCAATTGACAATTGATAATTAGGGTAGATGGTATGTAATTTTAAGGTAAAAACGATTTTTCCTAATACCTATCACTCATGCGTTAAACTTATCAACTCGTCAACTAATTAACTCATCAACTAAAAAAATGGAATTAGCATTTGGAATAAAAGATGTAATCGATATTGTGCTTGTGGCGCTGCTGATGTTTGGCGTGTACAAACTGATGAAAAACATGGGCGCAGGCAATATTTTCGTCGGCATTTTGGCGTTCATTTTAGTGTGGTTTTTGGTGACACACGTCTTCAAAATGGAACTGCTTGGCGCTATATTAAATAGGGTAGTGGCAGTGGGCGTGATTGGCCTGATAGTGATTTTTCAGAACGAGATTCGCCGATTTTTTTCGCGCGTTGGTTCGCATAGCAAAACTCGCTCGATGCGTTGGATAAAGAAAATGTTTCACGTCAGCGAAGACGAGGAGAAGAAAAACACCTATCCGATTATGCACATTGTGCTGGCGTGCCGCGATATGGCGCGAACCAAGACTGGCGCACTCATTGTGATTCAGCGCAACGAGAGTCTGCAGCAGTATATAGAGTCGGGCGATGTGGTGAATGCCGATGTCAACACGCGACTAATCGAAAACATATTCTTCAAAAATAGTCCGCTGCACGATGGTGCCATGATTTTGGCCGATGGTCGTGTGATGGCAGCGGGCGCCATTCTGCCTGTGTCGCAAAATCCTGATGTGCCGAAGCACCTCGGACTGCGTCATCGTTCAGCATTGGGTATTTCGGAGCGCACCGATGCGCTGGCCATCATTGTTTCGGAGGAGACTGGCACCATTTCGCTGGCGCGCGATGGCAAATTTTCGCTCAATATCACTGCCGAACAACTTGAGCATATTCTAGCAACGGAGCTGAACTAAGTTTCAGATTGCGTTATCTTGTTGCTATTCAGTTGATTGCGATTTTTTTTGAAAAAGTCGCATTTTTCATTTGCATTTTTTTGGAAGAAGTGCTATATTTGTAAATGTGCCTTACAATCTTTTATCGAGCCGAAAATCTTATTTCTTGTAAAAGTTTGGCGAAAGTATCGAAAAAGTCCTGATTATACGCATTCCGATACTTATGGATTGCACAGGCAACTTGGCGACTTTTATAGCAGCGAAAATTCGTAACCTTCGCTCTTCAAAAAATCGATTGAGGGCTGAATGGCGGCGAGCATGTTTTTCGATGCTTTTCTCGAATCGTGGAAGACTATGATGGAGCCGTTGCGAGCGTAACGGCGCACAATGCCCGTCACAAATTCGGGTGTGAGATTGCGGTTGTAGTCGCGCGTGATGACATCCCAAAAGACCACGGTGTAGCGTTTGCGCAAGGCGCGCAGTTGCGACCATTTTATGCGTCCATACGGCGGACGAAGCAGCGTGCTACCAATGTAGCGATCGGCCTCTGCCACATCGTCGAGGTAGGTTTGGCAAGGCGTGCGAAAGCCTTTCAAATGGTGCATGGTGTGGTTGCCTACATGGTGTCCACGGCGTTGAATTTCGGCAAAAAGTTCGGGGTATTTGCGCACATTGTCGCCCACGCAAAAAAAAGTGGCTTTCACGTTGTTGCGGTCGAGAATATCGAGCAACTGAGGTGTTGTTTCGGGGCAGGGGCCATCGTCGAAAGTGAGAAAAATCTGGCATTTGCCCGCCTCGCGCCGTCGCCACAAACCGTGCCACAGCCAGCGCATTATGCAAAGTGGTTGTTCGATGAACATAAGGTAGGTTCTAATAATTCTACGCTTTTTTTTTCTTTGTCAAGTTTCAGATTGATGGAGCCACTACTTTCTGCAGTCAGTGAAGACGCCCATCATCCAATGACTCAATAATTCAATAATTCGATGATTAGTATTCCGTCATCGTCAAAAAAAAACAACTCCCTCATCAAAAAAGATGAAGAAGTTGTTTTTTGGTTGTTTTAGCGCATTTTCGAGTAGTATTTCTCGAACTCTGGTCGAATGTCGTTGGCCATCGGGCGGTTGAAGTCGGAGCAGGTGAAGTAGATGTTTTGCAAAATGCCAACATTCTGCCGCATCTGCTGTTCGTACGAGAGTTGCTCGCTGTCCTTCGCTGGCAACGACGATGCCCATGCCAAATTCTGATAGATTCCAACAAGCAGCGTCTGCATTATCTGGTCGCCTTTTTCGGTCTGACCGAGCTGATAATAGTCAGCCGCCATCATGGCCGAAATGTAATCGTAAGGCACTGTGGCATTTGGAATCACTTTTTCGGCATAATCGAGCACTTGCAATGCGCTGTCGTTCTTGCCCTCTTCGATGAGTGCATCTACCAAATAGGCGAACATCATGCGGTGCGTGCGGCACATGCGCATTATGTTTTCGTCGATGTAGACATCAGGATTGTCGATGCCGCCAAATTTGAATTTGTGCATCAAATTGTCGTACATGGCTTCGGTGTTCACTCTGCTGTGCGTGCCTTGGCTCTCAATCGGCACAAGGCGATAGCAAAGTCCTTCGAGTTGCAGATATTTTTTCACATTTGGATAGAACTGTTCGCCTACGGTGGCGGCAAAGTAGATTGGTCGTTCCCAATTGTTGGAATTGATCATCTCCAAAACCATTATCTTCGCTTTTTCGATGTAGCGTGGCAGTTTTATCTCGATTTCGTCGACTATTTGGTCGGAATCTTTCTCGGCGACAGTGCCAGTGGCAAGCACCTGTTTTTTGTCGACTGGAACGGTAACTGTGCTAGCCAGCACGGTGCCAACGCCATCGTCGATGAGTTCGGGGCGGCGCAGCAGGTCGAGTGCTGTCGATAGTGGCATGCGTCCGCCAAACTGCGGATGATCCATCACGCGCGCTATATCGAGGTGACCGCTCACATAGTCTTTTCTATCCCAAGTGATGGGCAGCGGCTTCGACTCGTACGCACCGCGTTTCATCTGGTCGATGTACCAATCGGTGGAGAGATACGACAGGTTGCAAGCGCGCATGTCGGTGCGAGTGCCTTCCACCTCCATGTTGTACCAAATGGGGAATGTGTCGTTGTCGCCGTTGCAGAAGTAGATGCCGTTTGGCGCACAACTGTTCAGATAGTTCGCTCCGAAATCACGGCAAGTGTAGCGTCCGCTGCGGTCGTGATCGTCCCAGTTCTGCTCGGCCATCAAGGCAGGCACGCACAGTCCGAGTAGGGTAGCGATGGTAGCCGACAGCCATTCGGGCATGATGCGTTTCAGCCCATCGTAGAGCATGATGATGCCCAAACCAATCCAGATACAGAAGGCGTAGAATGAACCTGCGTAGGCGTAGTCGCGTTCGCGCGGCTGATAAGGCGTTTGGTTCAGATACATCACAATGGCAATGCCCGTCATGAAGAAGAGCGTGAAGGTGATCCAGAAACCCTGTTTGCCTTTTTTGCCTTTGGTCAATTGCCAAACAATGCCCAAAATGCCGAGCAAAAACGGCAACATAAAGTAGCGATTGTGTCCTTTGTTATCTTTCAGTGAATCAGGCATTTGCGACTGATCGCAAAGCATGGCATTGTCGATAAAGTCGAAGCCCGTAATCCAGTTGCCGTGGTCCAATTCGCCATGACCTTGAATGTCGTTTTGGCGACCGCTGAAATTCCACATAAAGTAGCGCCAATACATGAAATTCATTTGGTAACTGAAGAAGAAACGTAGATTTTCGGCAAAAGTTGGGCAGACAATGGTCTCGGTGCGGCCGCAACGATCCACTTTTATGCGTTTGCCCTTGATGTTTGCCCACGATTTATAGGCATCGATGTGCGACGACTGCGTGCTGTACATGCGCGGGAAAAGCATCATGAAACGCGAATCTTTCACATAGCCGCCATGTTTGTAGCCAGCAATTTCGTAACGATCTTTTTCGCCTTCCGAGGTTTTTTCTTTGCAAATCCAGATTGGGTCGCCCTCTTTTTCGACGGGAACGCACACATTGCCCTCTTGCTGTAGCACTTCGGGGGCAGAGTAGACTGCGCCGTAGAACAGCGGTCGGTCGCCATATTGCTCACGATTCAAGTAACCTTGCAGCGAGAACACATCTTCTGGCGAATTCTGATCCATCGGCGTGTTTGCCATCGAACGAATCACAATCATGGCATACGAAGCGTAGCCAATCAGCATCACTGTGGCGCAAAGCACAATGGTGTTCAGCCAGCGGCGACTCACATCTTTTTTCCAGAAAAGGAATGCTGCTACAATGGCAATGATGAGAAATCCCATCGACCAACCTGCCATGAATGGAATGCCAATTAGTGTCATCGAAACGAGGAACGCCACTTTGGCCTGAATATCGCTTTTGCCGTATTGCGTAGCCCAAATGGCCCACACCAGCGCGGCTATCGACAAGATAATGTAGACGATTAAGCCCGTGTTGAATGGCAGCCCGAAACTATTGGTGAAGAGCAGTTCGAAACGACTTGCTACTTTCACAAACCCAGGAATCAAACCATAAAGCACTGCCGCCAAAATGGCAACCGAAGCCGCCAAAGCAATCAGTGTTCCTTTCCAGTTCGGCTCGTATTTGCGGAAATAGTAGACCAGCACAATGGCAGGAATGGCAAGCAAGTTGAGCAGATGCACGCCAATGCTCAAACCCATGAGATAGGCGATAAGCACCAACCAACGGTCGTTTGCAGGCGAGGCAACATCGCCCTCTTCCCACTTCAAGATGAGCCAGAAGACTACTGCCGTGAATAGCGACGAATAGGCATAAACCTCGCCTTCGACAGCCGAAAACCAAAAGGTGTCGGAGAAAGTGTAGGCTAATGCGCCAACTGCGCCTGCACCTAGCACTATGATGCCTTGGCCGAGCGTCAGCACTTCGTCTTTGCTGGCAATCACTTTGCGCGCTAGGTGTGTGATGGTCCAAAATAGGAACAAGATGGTGAGTGCGCTAAACAGTGCCGACATGGCGTTGACCATGATGGCAACCTGCGTCGGGTCGGATGCCAACAGCGTGAACATGCGCGCTGTCATCATAAAAAATGGTGCTCCTGGTGGGTGTCCCACTTCCAGCTTAAATGCCGATGAAATAAACTCGCCGCAGTCCCAAAAACTGGCCGTCGGCTCAATCGTCAGCAGATAGGTGGCCGCCGCAATGGCAAACACCACACAACCAACGATGTTGTTCCACAATTTGAATTTTTTCATACTTTGTTTTATTATTCCTGGTTTCTAGTTTCTCAAAATTGCTGGCGCAATTTTTGTTTCTATGTTTC
>CAVFDI010000034.1:0-20777 GCA_963621145.1 Paludibacteraceae bacterium
AGACGAAGGAGACACAAAATTTGCGACAAAAATCGCCGCAATTATGGTCAAATCGGGGGTTCGAATCCCTCAGCGCCCACCCGAAAAAAAACAGAGAACTACTAGTTCTCTGCTTTTTTTGTTTATATTCCAGAAGTTACCTACCTTTAGGCATCGACGCATCAAATGCATGCCATAACAATTCAATAATTCAATGATTCGATAAATCAATAATTATTCTAACACCCTATTTATTAGCGCACGCCCTTCGTTGTCGGTTTTTGGCAATTTTGCCGTATCAAAATCGGGCGAAAAAAGTCCGTAGATAGTGCTGCCACTGCCCGACATGGCAGCGTAAACTGCGCCACAATCGTACAACCACTGCTTAATCTCGCCCAACTCGGGGTGAAGCGGAAAAACACTCGCCTCAAAATCGTTGCACACACACTCCTTCCATGCCGTCATCGGACTCTGCAGAGCCTCGCGCAGACGTAACTCGGGCGAAACGCACTTCACGCCGCGATACGCTTCGGCCGTCGAAATGTGCGTGTCGGGCTTAATCAGCACAATGTGCCAACCTTTGAGCGAGAGCGAGATTGGCGAAAATTCATTGCCAATTCCTTCGGCAAAAACAGGCTTATTCCGCACAAAAAATGCACAGTCAGCACCCAACTGCGAGGCGTACCGCTCCAACTGCTCGACGGTGAGATGTAGCGAAAAATGCGCGTTCAACATCTTAAGCATGAAGGCCGCATCGCTAGAGCCACCGCCCAAACCTGCGCCCATGGGAATATTTTTTTGCAGCACAATCGCCACCTCGGGAATACCGAAATCGGTTTGCAGCAGGCGAAATGCACGCACAACAAGATTTTTCTCCCAATCGCCCGCCACAGGCAAACCTAAAGTAGTGAGCGACAGCCGTTTAGCAGGCACAATTTCCAGCGCATCGCACAACGGAATGGGATAAAACGCCGTCTCCAAATTGTGGTAACCATCGCTGCGCACGCCAACGACATTCAAACCAATGTTTATTTTTGCATTCGGGAAAGAGATCATTATCTAGATTTCTAATTTCAGGTTTCAAATTTCAGATTAGTAGCAAGTCGCAAGATTTGAGTCGCAAGAAAAAGTCAATGCAGTTGAACAATAGAATTTCAGATTTCTAGTTTCAGATTTCAAATTAGTAGCAAGTCGCAAGATGTGAGTAGCAAGAAAAAGCCAGTGCAGCTGAACAATAGAATTTCAGATTTCAAATTTCAAGTTTCAGATTTCAAATTAGTAGCAAGTCGCAAGATGTGAGTAGCAAGAAAAAGCCAGTGCAGCTGAACAATAGAATTTCAGATTTCAAATTTCAAGTTTCAGATTTCAAATTAGTAGCAAGTCGCAAGATGTGAGTAGCAAGAAAAAGCCAGTGCAGCTGAACAATAGAATTTCAGATTTCAAATTTCAAGTTTCAGATTTCAAATTAGTAGCAAGTCGCAAGATGTGAGTAGCAAGAAAAAGCCAGTGCAGCTGAACAATAGAATTTCAGATTTCAAATTTCAAGTTTCAGATTTCAAATTAGTAGCAAGTCGCAAGATGTGAGTAGCAAGAAAAAGCCAGTGCAGCTGAACAATAGAATTTCAGATTTCAAATTTCAAGTTTCAGATTTCAAATTAGTAGCAAGTCGCAAGATGTGAGTAGCAAGAAAAAGCCAGTGCAGCTGAACAATAGAATTTCAGATTTCAAGTTTCAAGTTTCAGATTTCAAATTAGTAGCAAGTCGCAAGATTTGAGTCGCAAGAAAAAGTCAATGCAGTTGAACAATAGAATTTCAGATTTCTAGTTTCAGATTTCAAATTAGTAGCAAGTCGCAAGATGTGAGTAGCAAGAAAAAGCCAGTGCAGCTGAACAATAGAATTTCAGATTTCAAGTTTCAAGTTTCAGATTTCAAATTAGTAGCAAGTCGCAAGATTTGAGTCGCAAGAAAAAGCCAGTGCAGCTGAACAATAAAATTTCATTTTTTTTGATTCGCCAGCTACTTTAAACTCTAACCTATTTTTCTAAACTCTAACCTATTTTTCTCTGCACTCGCTTATCGCACAACCAAACGCAGATACAAGTCCTTACTCTTTATTCTTTATTCTTTACTCCTTACTCTCAAAACGTGCAAAATTACTCATTTTGTTGATAACTTCTTGTATTTTCTAGCCAAAAATCGAGCAATAAAGCGTAATTTTGCATTTTGATCGTAAAACAAGCCGAACAATGTTCGATTTTCAAACCCTATTTTTTCAAATCACGCCGCTGCAATGGACGCTTTTTGGCGCACTTTTGGCAGTGTTTAGCGTGCAACTGTTCGTCTATCTCTACTATTTCACAGGCATCGTTCGGCACAATTCGCCCAAACAAGAAAAGACACAAAACGCTGAGCAACAGCCAGTTTCGGTGATTATCTGCGCTCGCAACGAGACTGAAAATCTGGAACATTTTCTGCCGCTTGTACTCGAACAAGACTACCCCAACTACGAGGTGATAGTGGTGAACGACGGCGCAAACGACGAAACCGAAACGCTACTGGCACAACTAAAATTGAACTATCCGCACCTGCGCTACACCTTCACGCCCGAGCAGACCGATGTGGTTTCGCGCAAAAAATTGGCGCTGACCATCGGCATAAAATCGGCGCAAAACGACCTGCTACTATTCACCGATGCCGACTGCCGCCCCACATCGACGCACTGGATTTCGGAGATGATGGCGCAATTCACAGAAAACACCGAATTTGTGCTTGGCTACGGCGGCTATCTGCCACAAAAAACGCTGCTGAGCCGCATGATTTCGTACGACACGCTCACCATCGCCATGCAATATCTCGGGTTCGCCTTTCGCGGAAAACCCTACATGGGCGTAGGGCGCAATTTGGCATACCGACGCAGCACTTTCTTCGCCAACAAAGGCTTTGCAGGCTCGCTCCACATCGCTTCGGGCGACGACGACCTGCTCGTAAACCGCTTTGCCAACGCCACAAACACGCATTTCGTCGCCACCGCCACCAGCAGCACACTATCGCTGCCCAAAAACACTTTTGGCGAATGGTATCGACAAAAAGAACGCCACCTCTCCACCGCGCCGCACTACAGCAAAAACAGCCGCCGCATGGTGTCGCTCGAGCCCACAACGCGCGGATTGTTCTACGCACTCGCCATCGCACTACTCTGCACCACCAACATTTTGGCGATTGGCGCTGCACTCACCGTGCTGCTTTTGCGCTACATTTGCCAAGCCACAGTCATCAACCTCACTGCCACGCAACTCGGCGAACGACATTTCTACCTCACCATTCCGCTATTCGACATTTTCTTACCACTCATCACACTATTTTTGCTGATTTTCGGACGAAAAAAGGGCATAAAATGGAAATAATCGACCAAAAATCGTAAAAAAATCACTTTTTTGCGATTTTTTTTGTCTTATACCGAAAAAAGTTACTACATTTGTGCAAAATTTCGCAAGCACATTTGCTAGTGCGGATAATCGCGAATAATTATTGAATTGAACCCCTTCTGAAAACTATGGAAGAACCAAACAAAACGGCCGAACAACCTGTAGCCGAAAAACTGAACGAAGTCATCGAATCGGTGGCACAACACGCCAACAAATTCTACAACCTCACTCGCGAAGAGATGGTTGCGAAACTTGCTGAACTGATTGAAACAAAGCCGATTAGCGATGTGAAAGACCAAATCGATAGCCTGAAGCAGAACTTCTATCGCAAGTTAAAAATAGAGATGGAAGCCGCGCTCAACAACGAGGACGAAGGCAACGAAAAAGCCATTCTCGACATCGATGCTTTGGAGGTGAAATTCAAAGAATTGCTGGCGAAATATCGCGAACTGAAAGCCGCCGAAAATGCAGCCACCGAAGCCGAACAAGAGAAAAATCTGACTGAAAAATTGCGCATTCTCGACGAATTGGAGCATCTCACCACATCGACCGACGACCTGACGGAGGTGCTGAACGCATTCCACAAACTGCAACAAGAGTGGAAAAACATAGGACAAGTGCCAGCACAAAAAGTTACCGAACTCTGGAAAGCCTACAGCGCATATCTCGAAAAATTCTACGACCTGCAAAGAATCAGCAACGACCTGCGCGACTACGATTTCAAGAAAAACCTTGAAGCCAAAACCGCACTTTGCGAGCAAGCCGAAAAACTATCGAGCGACGAGATTCCAGCCGTCGATGCCTTCAAACAGCTGCAAAAACTGCACGAAGAGTGGCGCGAGATTGGTCCCGTGGCACGCGAACTGCGCGAACAGATTTGGGATCGTTTCAAAACGGCTTCGACTGCCGTGAACAAGCGTCACCAAGCCTATTTCGAGAGCATCAAAGAGCAAGAAGAAAAATTCGTTGCCGAAAAAGATGCGCTGTGCGAACAGATAGAAAAAATCGACCTCGAGGCTCTGAAAACCATCAAACAGTGGGAAGAGAAGACCAAAGAGGTGATCGACATTCAAAACCGCTGGAAAGCCATTGGCGGCGTGCCTTCGTACAAAGCCGCTGTGAAAGCATTCCGCCGTTTCCGCACCGCTTGCGACAACTATTTCAACGCCAAAAAAGCATTCTACAAAACCGTGAAAGGCGAATGGGCCAAGAATTTTGAAGCCAAGAAAGCCCTTTGCGAGCAAGCCGAGGCGCTAAAAGACAGCACCGAATGGAAAGAGACTGCCGAAAAATTCGTAGCGCTGCAAAAAGAGTGGAAAAAACTCGGTCCAACGGCACGCAAACAGTCCGACCTCATCTGGAAACGCTTTGTTACGGCATGCGACTATTTCTTCGAGCAGAAAGCCGCCAATTTCTCCGACAAATATTCCGAAGAGATTGCCAACCTGAAAGCCAAGAAAGCCATTATCGAAAAAATGGTGAACTACGCAGCCACGGGCGATGCCAAGCAAGATGCCGACGCGCTGAATGCCATGATTGAAGAGTACGGCAAAATTGGTTTCGTGCCTTTCCGCGAAAAAGATAAGTTGGCAAAAGCCTTCCGTGCAGCGATGGACAAACACGCCGAACTGCTGAAAAGTCACCGCGAGGGCAAACCTTCGAACGAGCGCGCCAAACTGTTGAAAGAGTACGACCGCCTGAAATCGGAATTGGCAACCTACGAAAACAACATCGGCTTTTTCAACCAGAAAACCGCTGGCGCAATGGCCGAATTGATGAACAAAAAAATTGAAAAACTACGTGCGCAATACAACAAAGTTGTGGAGCAGATAAAAGCCCTCGACCAAGAATAAGCGCAATTTTCAAAAAAGAAAAAAGAAGATGGCGCATCGAAAAATGTGCCATCTTTTTGCACTAACCACCTGATTATTAAGTTATTAATTTATTAAATTATTAAAAATTCATCATGTCTGTTCATACCCCCGAAGATGTTCGGAAAGTAACCACACGCCGCTTGTGCGAAATGAAACAACGCGGCGAAAAAATAAGCATGCTCACCTCGTACGATTTCACCATGGCGCAGATTGTCGATCGCGCTGGCGTGGATGTGATTTTGGTGGGCGATTCGGCCTCGAATGTGGTAGCTGGCAATGTAACCACACTGCCTATCACACTCGACCAGATGATTTACCACGGGAAATCGGTGGTTCGTGCCGTGAAACGCGCCCTTGTGGTGGTCGATATGCCGTTCGGCTCGTACCAAACAAGCGATGTCGAAGCCGTGCAAAACGCCATCAAAGTGATGAAGATAACCCACGCCGATGCGCTAAAACTGGAAGGCGGAGTTGAGATAATCGATGCCGTGAAAAAGATTTTGGCGGCTGGCATTCCGATAATGGGTCATCTGGGACTGATGCCGCAATCGATAAACAAGTACGGCACCTACACCGTGCGCGCCAAAGACGAAGCCGAAGCCGAGAAACTGCTTTCCGATGCAAAATTGCTCGAAGAGGCAGGCTGTTTTGCGCTAGTTTTGGAGAAGATTCCCGCCGCACTGGCCGAACGCGTTGCCAAAGAACTCACCATTCCTGTGATTGGCATTGGTGCTGGTGGCGCAGTCGATGGTCAGGTGCTGGTGCTACACGATATGCTCGGACTCACGCAAGGTTTCACACCACGCTTCCTGCGCCGCTATGCCGACCTGAATTCGGTGATGACCGAAGCCGTGCAACACTACGTGAGCGACGTGAAAAACTGCGATTTCCCGAACGAACAAGAGCAGTATTAATTTAGCATTAAGAATTAAGAATAATCACCGCAAAGATTGTGTTTTCTGCGGTTTTAGATTCAACATCCTATTAGAAATCTAGAAACGATTTTTTTCACCGTCTATTCTCAATTGCACTTACTCCTAATCTGAAATTTGATTTTTTGCAACAAGCGAGAGCAGAGCCAAACTTGTTTGGGCTATGCCGAGCGGAGCAAAAATCGATCTGAAATCCCACACTATGGACGACAAAAACAAACAACTCGAAGTGGCCATTGCGCCCGAGGTGGCTGGCGGCACATACGCCAATTTGGCCATCATTTCGCACTCAAGCGCGGAATTTATCATCGATTTTGCAAGCATGCTGCCAGGCACGCCCAAAGCCAATGTGCGCTCGCGCATTGTGATGACGCCCGACCACGCTAAACGCTTGCTCGCTGCGCTGAACGAAAACATAGCAAAATACGAGCAACAATTCGGCACAATCGACCTCGGCAACGGCAACACTTTCGTTCCTCCAATGCCAATGTTTGGCGGCGGACAGGCCTGATTTTCAGATGAAAAACAGAGTTGCAGCATACATGCGCGAGCAAAAAATGCCCGCGCCACCTGCGCCTTTGCTCGTGGCTGTGAGCGGCGGCATCGACTCGGTGGCGCTACTCGATGTGCTGCTGCAACTGGGCTACCAATGCGTAGTGGCGCACTGCAATTTTCATCTGCGCGGCGACGACTCCGACCAAGATGCAGCGTTCGTCGAGACGATTGCCAAAAACTATGCTGCGCCATTTCGCAAAATCGATTTTGAGACTGAAAAAACGGCACACGAGCGCAAAATTTCGATAGAGATGGCGGCGCGCGACCTGCGCTATGCGTGGTTTGCCGACCTTGTGAAAGCCGAAAAATGTGCAGCCATAGCCATTGCGCACAACGCCAACGACTGTGCCGAAACCATGCTTCTGAACCTTGCTCGCGGCACTGGAATAGACGGTCTGCACGGCATTTTGCCAACGAATGGGGAAATTATTCGTCCGCTACTCTGCTGCACGCGCTCCGAAATTGAACAATACGCCGAAAGTCGCCACCTGCAACACCGCGAAGACCGCACCAACAGCGACACAGCCATTCGTCGCAACTTTGTGCGCCACCGTTTGCTGCCACTTTTCGACGAGATAAATCCCGCATTTGTTCCAACAATGCGTCGAAACGCGCAAAATCTAACCGAAGTAGCTGAGATTTACCACTTTTTCATCGAAAAAATCAGGGAAAAAATCTGCCAAAATCTGCCCGACATTACAATCGAAATCGACACCGAAAAACTGCTGCAACAGCCTGCTCCACGCACCATTTTGTACGAACTTTTGCAGCCATTCGGAATAAATAGCGACACCAACGACGCCCTGTTCGGCAGTCTGCACAACGTTGGCGCCACATTCTGCACAGCGAGCCATCGTTTTCTGATCGATCGCGGCAAAATAAAAGTTGCGCCGCACAACGAAATCGATATAAACGAATATCAAATCACTGAAAATCAGGCAGAAATCAGCATTCCCATTTCGCTGAAAATTGAGAAAATCGCAGGCATTCCCGAAATCAGCAAAAATCCAGAAATGGCCTATTTCGACGCCGAAAAAGTGAAATTTCCGCTCACACTCAGGCGTTGGCGGCAAGGCGATGCGTTTGTGCCATTTGGCATGACGGGGCGCAAAAAGGTGAGCGACCTCTTTGTCGACTGCAAACTGAGCCTTTTCGACAAGCAAAATGCGTGGTTGCTCACCTCGGGCAGCGACATCTTGTGGGTAGTTGGGCTGCGCACCGACAACCGTTTTCGCATCAGCAAATCGACAAAAACCGTATTACGACTGACATATCGCCCGTGATTTTTGGCAATGTTAAAAAAAAGTCGTAACTTTGCCCGCTTATAATACATTACTGCCATGAAAAAACGCAAAATCACGCTGTTTGCGTGCGCCATTTGTGCCGTAGCAGCCCTGTTTGCCTGCAGTTGCAGCAGCCAGAAAAAAGTCGCCGACAAAAAAGCGAAAACCACAATTTTTGGTGAACTGCCAACGAACATCGACTTTTCGAACTCGTTCCGTCTGTTGTGGGATCAACTCACCGACAACGCCAAACATGTGCGCTCGCTCGACAAATACAAGCCATCGGACGAGGTGCTTGCCAACGCAGCCATTTCGGAGCGCGATGGTGCATATTTTGTCTCGGGCTGGCTCACCACCAACGACCAATTCGACAAGGCAGCATTCACTGCACTTGGCGGCGAAGTTACCCGAATCGACAACACCACAGCCACCTTCCGTTTTCCACTGAAACGCCTGCCCGAAATGTGGCAAGTGAACGGCATTGTATCGGTAGAAGCCGCACAGCGCGTGCATATCAGAACAAAATGAAAAACTTCCACTAATTTGAAATCTGAAATCATCTGATCATCATGAAAAAAATAAACCTTATTGTAACCTTCTTGTGCGTGGCATTGATAGTTGTGGCGCAAGAATCGAAACTGTCGAACTACTCGCGTGCCTTTATCGATGCGCAAAACGAGGCAAAGACAACCGAACAGCGCAACACACTGCGCAAAAATTTTGCAGTTAAAGTGTCCGAAAACGGGCAAGAGTATGTTTCGGCGTTTGTGCATTTTGCCGATGCTGATGCCGATAAAAGTGTGCTCGAAGAGTATGGCGCAGAGCTCGAAAACGACTTTGGCGAGTTTGTTACAGCGCGCATTCCAGTAGAAAATGTTGAGGCATTGAGCCAAGACGAAAACATTAAATTGGTAGAAATCAGCACGCCTGTTCGCAAAAAGATGGACAAAGCGCGTACCGCAGCCAATGTCGACAAAGTGCAGGCTGGCACCGACCTTTCGCAACCTTTTCTTGGCACTGGTGTGGTGGTTGGCGTGTGCGACTATGGTTTTCAGTACGATCACATCACTTTTTACGATGCCAACAACTCGTCGGAACTGCGTGTGAAACGCGTAAAAAATTACTCCACAAACAAAGAGTATAAAACACAATCGACCATTGAGTCGGCAGGATATGACGACACAAGCGATGATAGTGGTCACGCCACGCATGTCACGGGCATTGCGGCTGGAGCATACAGCGGCAACAGTTATTACGGCATAGCCAAAGATGCCGACATAGTAATGGTGAACGCCGGCGATGGCACCACCGATCTTATCAATGGCATAAAATATGTGTTCGACTATGCCACCGAAGTTGGTGCGCCCGCAGTGGTCAATATCAGCCTTGGAACGCATGTCGGTCCGCACGATGGCACATCAACTTTCGATGTAGCACTCGACAAACTTGTTGGCGCAGGACGCATTATTTGTGGCGCTGCTGGCAACGAAGGCGAATATCCACTCTACAGCGAAGCCACACTAGCCGCTGGCGAATCGCACACTTTCATTCTCGATGCGAGCGATGAATATTACAGCGGCGATGGTGCTTTTGCCGATTTTTGGGGCGACGAAGGACAGCAATTCACCGTGCAAATAGTCTATATGGACTCGAATGGCAATGTTTTGAAAGAAGGTACTTCAACCACAACGGCAACATCGGCGAAAAAAACAACGAAATGGAGCAATAATACATACGCTTCAGGTTCGCTCACGGCCTACACAAAACTCAGCACCGATGCCTCGAACAACAAAAGCAATGTGTATGTCCAATTCAACAAATTCACGCCAAAAACGGACTACAAAATTGGTTTCAAAGTTACTGCCAAAACCGCTGGCACAGTACGCGTTTGGGGTGATGACTATAGCGCAATTTATTGGGAAGATGGTCTGACAACACACACCGTAGGCGAGATTGGCGGCACGGCCAACCGCATTATCAGTGTTGGCGCATGGACTACGCAAAAAAATATCTACAGCGGTGGTTATGCTGTTGGAAAAGTCTGCGGTTTTTCGAGCAAAGGTCCTACCGCCGATGGTCGCATAAAACCAGAGATTACCGCTCCTGGCGATGTTATTAAATCGTCAATTCCTAATTTGTCGTCAGTGACAGAAAATTCAAAAGGCAAAACATCGAAAAAAATTAACGGCACGACCTACTATTGGGGCTGGATGAGCGGCACATCGATGGCAACACCATTCTGCACAGGCGTGGTGGCCACATGGTTGCAGGCGAACCCCAAACTTACGCCAGAACAGATTAAAAATGTGTTCGCCAAAACTGCCCAAACCGATTCGTACACAGGCACTGTTCCAAACAACACATGCGGTTATGGCAAAATTGATGCCTACGCAGGCATAGTTGAGGTGCTGCAAACCACGCCCGTGAAGAACCTCGAAGGGCTGCCCGAAGCCATAATGCTCTACCCCAACCCAAGCGAAGGCGAATTCACACTGTTCTTCACGCAGAACGACGAGAATGTAGATGTGCGCATCTACGCACTGAATGGTCAGCAAATCTACACGCGCCACCTCGGCTCGGTCGATACGCAGCAAACGCTCGACATCAACCTTGGCAACGTGCAGACAGGCGCATACATCGTAAAAATCGCTGGCGACAAAACCAACCAAGCCTTGCGTTTGTTGGTACGCTAATTTTTGCGACAGCAGAAAAAATCCTTCCGAATAGCATTTTGGAGGGATTTTTTTCGTAAAAAGTCTTTGCCAATTGCTCTAAACGCATGAAACAGATAATCAACCATCCAGAAATTGGGCTAATAGAGGTGCTGACGCGAGAAGGAATGCGCTCGGTGCACTACAACATCAGCGCTAGTAAAGTGCAGATTGTGCTGCCGCCACACTATATCAGCAAAGTTTTTCCGCTGCCAGAAGAGCGCGTGAAACAGATTTTGGCAGAGCAACAGAAAATGCGCGAAAAAGACAATAACGAGTTTCTTTTCACGCCCGAAAGCACCTACCAAGCCAACAAATTTCTACTGCGTTTCGAGCCGAAATCGGACATTCGCTACGACTTTGCCGCACAACGACTACAGACGGAACTTGTGGTTTACTACAAGAATGCAAAAGACTTTGAAAATGGTCAGAACCAGCAGATAATCAAGCGATTAATCGCCCATTTTCTGAAAAACGACGCAAATACATTTTTGCCCAAAAGATTGCACGAACTCGCCGAAAAATACGGCTTCAAATACACGCAAGTGCGCATCAACAGCGCACAGGGACGTTGGGGAAGCTGTTCCACGCAAAAGCATATCAGCCTGAGTTACAACCTGATGCTGCTGCCCGATCGCCTCATCGATTTTGTGCTGGTGCACGAACTCTGCCACACTGTGGAGATGAACCATGGACCACGTTTTGTGCAACTCATGCGCAACATTTTCAAAGACGATTATGACGCTCTGAAAAACGAAATGAGCCAACATAGCACGCTGAGGTGCTGAATTTTAAGAAGAAGGGAAACTATTTCACTCGCGTTTTTTTGCGAATGGTTGCGGGCGCACTTTCTTGTTTGTAACGATTGATGGCAGTAACTGCAAAACGGTAGCCGCCATGCAATCGCTCCGCAAAATCGCTGAGTATCAGGCAATTATCGGAAGTAACGGCGAGTATATTTTGCGGATCAGAAAAATCACCTAATTCGCTGCCTTTGAAAGCATAGACCACATAGTAGCGTGCGGCGCAACCAGCCGTATCGCGCAGTGCGTCCCACTCTAGCAGGTGTCGACCATGTTCGCGCACTATGCGCACACGCCCAACGCTGGCCGAACCATCGGCAGGCACATCGTTGCGCAAAGGCACAATGGCTGGCAAAGTGAAAAATTGGTGCAAACTATCGCGCAAACCTTGACGATTTTGCATCAGAGCGACGGTGCTATAAAACGCTGCGCCTTGCTGCGGCAACGTGTCGGCATAGTGCAGTTGGCGCATCACCTCGTTGCCACGCTGCCAAGCCTCGTTGGCCTGCGCATCGCCAAGCCGCGATGCATAATAGCCAATGTAGAAATTTTTTCCATACGAATTGGCACTCCACCACTCTGCCAACGTGGCAAAATCGGCGGTTTTGTGACCAATTTCCCAATAGAGTTGCGGCACCACATAGTCGATGTAGCCACGCTCGAGCCAAAGTAGAATGTCGGCGTAAAGATCGTCGTAATTGGTCATGGCATGCGTGTTCGAACCACGCTCGTCGCGACTTCGGTTGCGCCAAACGCCAAACGGGCTCACACCAAATTCCACCCACGGTTTCAACGCTTTGATAGTCTGCTGCAGTTGCGCCATCACCAGATTCACATTGTCGCGCCGCCAATCGCCTTTGTCGGTAAATCCGCGCGGATCGGCACGAAAATCAGCTTCATCGGGGAACTCCTGTTTTTTGTATCGATAGGGGTAGAAATAGTCGTCGAGATGTACCGCATCGATGTCGTAGCGCGAAACAATATCGGCCACCACACGGTTCAGATAGTCGCGCACTTCGGCTTTGGCTGGGTTAAACAGCAGTTGCTCGCCGTAGCGCACGAACCATTCGGGGTGCAGATAGTAGATGTGCGCCGAATCGAGTTGCGACAGCGGTCCTTTGAGCGTGGCACGGTAGGGATTTATCCAAGCATGCACCTCGATGCAACGACGGTGCGCCTCACGAACCACAAAAGCCAGCGGATCGTATTCAGGATCTGGCGCAATGCCCTGAGTGCCAGTGAGATAGCGCGACCATGGTTCAATCTCGGAACGATAGAAAGCGTCGGCAGTTGGGCGAACTTGAAAAAAAACTGCGTTGAAATGTAGCGCCTGCAGCGTGTCGAGCATATCGAGCATCGACTGCTTTTGCGCGCGCACATCGTTCACCGATGGCGGCCAATCGATTCCAACCACCGTAGCAATCCACGCCGCACGCATCTGGCGTTTGCGCTGCGCCACAAGCGGCAGACAAAGCAGAAAACAGAGTGCGATGCAGAAAAACCTTTTCACAATTTCTGATTTTGCAAACGCTTGCAAGTAATTGGGCAATTGGGTAATTATTTTTTCAGATAATTGCAAATCTGGCGGCGATAGACCACGCAGAGCGAAACCGCCACGCCAACGGCATAGCCCAAAATCAGCCAAATGAGCAGCGTTACGAGCCGACCGTGAACGGGTTTTACAATCAGATCGTTCTGAAAATTGATGTTGTTCGGGCGCGAATTGATGGCAGTTTCAGCCTTTCCGCGCTCGTCGATCAAATTGAGAATGTCGTTGTAATAGAGTTGTTTGCCCTTGTTCAGCAACAGCCCATCTTTTACCTCCACACGATTATTTTCGGCACCCGAAAAATATTCGTAGTTCGACAGACTATCGAGGCGCGGAATTTCGCGATTGCAAGTCTCGAGCCGCGCACGCAGCACTTGCCGCCCCTGTTCGCTAAGCGCAGTGAGTTCGTGACGCTGATTGAAATAGTCTTGCAGCCACTGCTGCACGCCGCTCATGTCGTAAACGCCCTTAGTCTTCACGCGCAAATAGATGCGATCGGTCATCGGCACATCGGTGGTGTCGGTCAGATATTTTTTCTGATTATCAAAATCGACGAAATCGGCTGTGCCATTGTGCTGACAGTCGATCCAGCGAAACGCCTCGATTTTACCAATTTTATCCTGCAACGAGTCGGGCAGATTCAGGCAGGCTCGCAACTCTTTTGAGCGATTGCAACTGTTTATTCTGCCAATGTGCGCATCGATAAGTGCATCCTCCTCCTGATAGAAAAAGACTGTGGCACCGCCATAGTAAGCCGTGCTTTCGGGGCGAATTTTCAGAAAGCCAATCACGCCAAAAATCACCACAAAAATGAGAATGAGCCACCAATTTTGCACCGAAAAGCGGAAAAGATGCAAAAATTGCACACCGCACCACTTAAAAAAGCGTCCGATGCCACGACAGCACCAGCATATCAAGTCAAAAAGATTCATTTCGTTGTGTTCGTTGTTTTCCATATTTTTTTTGATTATTATTCAAAGTGCAAAGTTACTACATTCTTACGACTTGCGCAATAGCGGTTTCAGATAGCGCCCAGTGTACGAGGCGCGACATTTTGCAACCTCTTCGGGCGTGCCTGCGCAAACCACGCGACCGCCCTGTTTTCCGCCTTCTGGACCGATATCGATGACATGATCGGCACATTTTATCACATCAAGATTATGCTCGATGACCACCACCGAATGTCCTTTGGCAATAAGCGCATCGAAGGCACGCAACAGCGTTTTGATGTCGTGCGTGTGCAAGCCCGTAGTCGGCTCGTCGAAAATAAACATCATGGGACTGGCCTGCTCGTTGGCAAGAAAAGCCGCCAACTTCACGCGCTGACTTTCGCCACCCGAGAGCGTGTCGCTCGACTGACCGAGTTTCACATAGCCAATACCAACATCTTGCAGCGGTTTCAAGCGTTTTGCAATGCGCCGAGCGACGGCATCATCATCTTCAGAAAAGAATTCAATAGCCTGATTTACAGTCATTTCCAGCACATCGTAGATGTTTTTTCCGCGATATTGCACCTCGAGCAGATCTGATTTGAAACGGCGACCGTGGCACGCTTCACACTCGAGCGTGAGGTCGGCCATGAACTGCATCGGCACGGTTACAGTGCCTTCGCCTTGGCACACTTCGCAGCGTCCGCCATCTTGATTGAACGAAAAATAGGCTGCCGTGTAACCAAGTTGTTTCGCCAAAGGCTGATCGGCAAAAAGTCGGCGAATCTCGTCGTAGGCCTTAATGTAGGTTACAGGATTCGAGCGCGACGACTTGCCAATGGGGCTTTGACTCACAAATTCCACATCCGAAAGCAGATGAAGACTGCCCGTGATGGCGCTGCAAGCCACAGGCGAAGTGCTTGTCTCCTCGTCGAGCCGCTGTTTCAAGGCATTGTAGAACACATCGCGCACCAGCGACGACTTGCCCGAGCCGCTCACGCCAGTAACCACTGTGAACGCATTCAGCGGAAATTTTACATCAATATTCTTCAGATTGTTGGCATTTGCGCCTTTTATTTCGATGTAGTTGCTCCACCTGCGACGCGCTGCAGGCACTTCAATCTTCTCTTTTCCAAGCAGATAGCGCAGTGTGTACGATTTTACGCAATCCGATGCCTTGGCATCTTTTGCCACGCCGCTCCACACCACTTCGCCGCCAAGTCGCCCCGCTTGTGGACCCATATCAATCAGATAATCGGCTTCGCGAATAATCTCGCTGTCGTGTTCCACCACAACCACCGTGTTGCCCAGCGCTTGCAGTTTGCGCAGCACAGCAATAAGTCGTTCGGTGTCGCGCGAATGCAGACCAATGCTCGGTTCGTCGAGTATGTAGAGCGAACCAACCAGCGCGCTTCCAAGCGATGTGGCAAGGTTTATGCGCTGACTTTCGCCACCCGAAAGCGTGTTCGACAGACGATTGAGCGTGAGATAGCCCAGCCCGACCTCGACCAAGAATTGCAGACGGCTGTTGATTTCGGTGAGCAGACGTTTGGCCGAGAGCGCATCGTGCTCGTCGAGCGTGAGTTGCGCAAACCACTGCTGCAGTTCGTCTACGGGCATTTCGACCAATTCGGTGATGCTGCGACCGCCCACTTTCACATAGCCAGCCTCGCGACGCAGGCGTGTGCCGCCACATTCGGGGCAGATGGTTTTGCCACGATAGCGCGCCAACATCACACGATACTGAATCTTGTATTGTTGCGATTTTACGAAATCGAAGAAATCGTTCAGCCCATGAAAATATTTGTTTCCCGTCCACAGCACGCGCCGTTGCGCCTCGGTGAGTTCGTTGTAAGGCTTGTGAATGGGGAATCCGAACTTATCGGCATTGTAGATCAACTCCTTTTTCCACTCGCCCATGGTGTTGCCGCGCCAACAAACGATGGCATCTTCGTATATCGATAGCGATTTGTCGGGAATTACCAAGTCGGGATCGATGCCAACTACGCGTCCGAAGCCTTCGCACACGGGACATGCGCCCACAGGATTGTTGAAACTGAACATATTTTCGCTCGGCTCGCTGAATGTGATTCCATCGGCCTCGAAAGCCTGCGAAAATTTGCGAATGGCCATACTCTCCTTACTGCCGTATGCCACTTCGCAAGCATTATGACCTTCGTAAAATGCTGTCTGCACCGAGTCGGCCAAGCGATTTTGCGTCTCTTTGTCGTTGCGCACCGAAATGCGATCGATCAACAACTTCATGCCATCAATCGAAGGTTCTTTTTCACCTTCGATCAGTTCCGAAATGCGGAAAAGTTCGCCATTTTGCCACACGCGCGAGAAACCTTGCTGCATCAACATGTCGAGTTGTTGCGCCACGCTGCGCCCTTGCGGGACAACGAAATCGGCCAGCAGATAAGCCGCCGTGCCTTCGGGCAAGCTGACGATGAAATCGACCACATCGCTCACGCTGTCGCGGTGCACCTCGATGCCCGAAATGGGCGAAATGGTGCGCCCAATGCGCGCAAAAAGCAGTTTCAGATACTCGTAAATCTCGGTCGATGTGCCAACCGTGGAGCGCGGATTGCTGCTGATAACCTTTTGTTCGATGGCAATGGCTGGCGGAATTCCTTTGATGAAATCGACTTCGGGCTTATTCATGCGCCCAAGAAACTGCCGCACATAGGCCGAAAGGCTCTCGACATAACGGCGTTGTCCCTCGGCATAGAGCGTGTCGAACGCCAGCGACGACTTGCCCGAGCCAGATAAACCAGTGATTACCACCAACTTATTACGCGGAATTTTTACGCTCACACCCTTCAGATTGTGAACGCGCGCATTTTTTATCTCGATGAAATTTTCCATTATTTCGAAATCGATTTTATTCCGCCCAAGCGATTGAATTCGACGCAAGTGTTTTGTCCGTCGAAAAGTGAGGCTGGCAGACTGCGAACCGTGCCAAATTGCGGCATCACAAGCGATTTTTCAGTGAAAATATGTTCGCCATCGCTCACACGCACACGCATAGTGGCTGGCACATTGTAGAACAAACCGTGCGATTTTTCTTTATTTGCATTTTGCTGATTATCAGACTGTTGCGATGTCATTTCGATGGTCAAATAAATTGGTTCACCAGCAAGGTCATCGGCCTCGACAATGCCCTCGTAGCGCGACATTCGGAACAAAACACTGTCGCTCACCGCGGCAGTTGGTGCGAACGAAAATTGCACTTTTTTGTGGCAAACTGCGGTGCGCCCAACAAACAATGCCAAAAGTTTCGCTTCGGTCTCGTCGAGCCGCTGAAGCATCAACCGGAGCGCCGCGCCATCGGGCAGTTGCTCGTTTTCGCCCGAAAGCAGATTGGCGCGATTTTCACGAATCTGATAAATCTGTTTCGCAGCCATCTCAGCCATTTTCGGAATCGATGTCGCCACCAATGCCTCCTCGCCAAGACACGACAGGTCGAAATCGGTCAAAGTGTCGCATTGGCACGATTTTTTAGGCTTTGAAGAGGTTGTTTTTTGCGGCTCAACTGTCTGATTTACAGACTGAATCACGCCATGATTGTTCGTGCGAATGTTGTAAGCGGTAGTTTTTTTGTTCACCGCAATGGCATAGCATTTTCCCGCATCCGCCACCATGCGACTGTGCAGCGCAACCGACTCGAGTTGCCATGCGCTATCGTCGGCCACAATCACATCGTCGACGCCCAAATAACGCTCGGCATACTTGCAAAATGGTCCAGCCTTGCGCACAGTTTGAGCCACATTTGCCACAACCACGAGTTCAGTTTTTGGCAAAAAATAGGTAACTACATCGTTCGCAACTGCCTGATCCACAGGAACTACCGAAGTCTGCGCCGAAGCAACAACCACCGCCAGCGCCAAAACAATCGACGAAAAAATAAACCGCTTCATAACCGCACTATTTTGTTCAATTTTGCAAACTACAAAGGTAGTGAATTTTTGCGAAAGGGCAAATTCCACAGTTTCAAACTAATTTTGTAATTTTGCGGTGAAAAATCTTGTCGAAAAAATGGAGAATAAACAGCAGATTATCGACGAAATAGCGCGGCTGAAACGTGAGAAAAATGCCGTGATAATGGCGCATTACTATCAGCAAAACGACATTCAAGACATTGCCGACGTGATTGGCGACAGTCTGGCTTTGGCACAGTGGGCAACCAAAAGCGCGGCCGACATTTTGGTGGTTTGCGGCGTACATTTCATGGGCGAAACGGCAAAAATACTCTCGCCCAAAAAGAAAGTCTTGGTGCCAGATATGAACGCGGGTTGCTCGCTGGCCGACAGTTGCGATGCCGCTGATTTTGAGCAGTTTGTGAAGGCGCACCCCGACCACACAGTGATTTCGTATGTGAACACCACCGCCGCCGTGAAAGCCCTGACCAACGTGGTAGTAACATCGAGCAATGCGCAAAAAATTGTCGAGAAATTTCCGAAAGATGCCAAACTGATTTTCGGGCCCGACCGCAATTTGGGCAGTTACATCAACAAGATTACGGGGCGCGAAATGTTGCTGTGGAACGGAGCTTGCCATGTTCACGAGCAATTTTCGGTAGAAGGCATTGTAGCGCTGAAAAAAGCCCACCCAAATGCCAAAGTGCTAGCTCACCCCGAATGCAAAAATGTGGTTTTGATGCTGGCCGATGTCATCGGTTCTACGCAGAAACTGCTCGATTACGCCACGCAAAGCACTGATAATGAGTTTCTTGTAGCGACCGAGAGCGGCATTCTGCACGAAATGCAAAAGCGCAATCCAAACAAGACATTCATACCAATTCCGCCCGTCGACAGCACCTGCGGCTGCAACGAGTGCAACTTTATGAAACTGAACACCCTCGAAAAAGTGCGCGACTGCTTGCTGCACGAATCGCCCGAAATCCGCGTCGACGAGGTTATCCGCCAAAAGGCCGTGAAGCCCATTCTGAAGATGTTGGAGATGAGCAAATAGCAGATTTCTGGTTTCTAGCTGTTGAATTGTTGAAACGTTGAATTGTTGAATTGTAGGAGCGAATGATTATTTGCTAGCAATATAGAGGGCGCACTGCGTGCGTCCTTTTGTTTTTTACAGATTTTCATGCGACTAAAATTGACTTTCAACTTTTTTTACTACCTTTGCGGTTGGAAAAATGTGATTTTTACCCACTAAAATGGCAGGAAAAATGTGATTTTTTATAGGTAAAACAGTAGGAAAAATGTGATTTTTTATGCTTAAACGCAAGATTGACAGCGTGTTACACGCATGGAAAGAAAAATCGGAGAAAAAACCGTTAATTGTGAAGGGCGCACGCCAAGTAGGCAAGACGGCTTCAATTCGACAATTTGGCAAAGAATGTTACACTCATGTGGTGGAAATTAACTTCGTGCTTCAGCCAAAATTTTGCGCTATTTTCGATGATGGCTTCGAAGTAAATGCCATTTTGAAAAACATTTCGCTGCTCGATCCATCGCTAAAAATTGTGCCGCACAAAACGCTGATTTTTTTCGATGAATTACAGGCTTGTCCCAACTGCGCAACTTCGCTCAAATCCTTCAAACAAGACGGCCGATACGATGTGATTTGTTCTGGCTCGCTGATGGGCGTCTACTATCAGCAAATAGAATCGAACAGCGTGGGTTACAAAGAGGATTACGAAATGAACTCGATGGATTTTGAGGAATTTCTGTGGGCCAATGGCTATGGCGAAACACAAATCGAAGACATTTACCAACATCTGTCACAGCTCCAACCATTTTCGCAACTGGAGATGGATGTGCTGATGCGACTTTTTCGCACTTATATGGTGCTTGGCGGCATGCCCGAGGTGGTACAAAAGTACGTCTCACAAAATAATTTTTCTGGCACACTTGCACTACAACGGCAACTTCTTTTGGACTACGAAGAAGACATTACAAAATATGCCGCTGGTTTCGATAAAGCCAAAGTGCTGGGCGTTTATCGTCACATCTCTACTTTTTTGGCGCAGAAGAATAAAAAATTTCAAGTCACAAAACTTACCGCTGGAGCTCGTAACAGAGAATACATTGGCGCAGTTGAATGGCTCGACAATGCAGGAATTGTGAATGTGTGCTATTGCCTACAGTCGCCCGAACTGCCTTTGCGTGGCAATTACAACCCTAAACTGTATAAGCTCTATTTCCGCGACACTGGTATGCTCATCGCCTCGCTCGACGAGGAGGCGCAAGAGGATCTGCGAGCCAACAAGAATTTTGGAACATACAAGGGCGCAATCTACGAAAATATAGTTGGCGATATGCTTGTGAAACAGGGTTACGAGCTCTATTTCTACAAGAATGAAAAATCAACACTCGAAATGGATTTTTTTGTGCGTAATGCTAACTCGCTGATTCCCATCGAAGTAAAAGCAACCGATGCCGCTACTATATCGTTAAACAAACTCACATCAGGCAATTACAGCGACATTCGTTTTGGCATAAAACTGTGTAACAAAAATATTGGTTTCAATGGTCGATTCTACACATTCCCATACTTCACGACCTTTCTGCTACATCGTTTCCTGCGTGAGAAATGACCTATTGGTCTAATTACATTTTCCAGAGGTAAAATAGGGACACACCGAATGCATCCACACATATTCTCGGAATGCAAATCCAAATAATAAACAAAAGCGCGGGATTACAAACCCCGCGCGACGAAGTTCAGATTGCGCATTCCACAGCTTTTCTTCAAAACCACACCGCCCTGCCCTTCAA
>CAVFDI010000035.1:0-20333 GCA_963621145.1 Paludibacteraceae bacterium
AAATAAAATCTCGATAACCGCCAAATTTCAGCAAAAAAATTGTATCTTTGCAAATTGTATGAATCAAATTGACGATTTTATAAAACTTCACGGTTATCCCAAGTTTGAGTTGAAAGCCGTTTTCTTCGATATGGACGGCGTTTTGTTCAATTCTATGCCTTATCACGCCTACGCTTGGGCAAAGACTTTTGGCAATCACGGGTTCGATTTTTCGGAGTACGATGCCTACTTGAACGAAGGTCGCACAGGCGAATCGGTCATCAACGAGTATTTTCTGAAACGTTTCGGGCGACCAGCCACCAAAGCCGAATGCGATGCGCTGTATGCCGAAAAAGGAAAAATCTTCATCTCGTGCGGACCAGTGAAACCCATCGATGGCGTGGGCGAACTGCTGCAACACATCAAACAGCAAAAGCTTGATATTTACATAGTTACGGGTTCAGCGCAACATTCGCTGCTCGACACGCTCAACAACTATTTTCCCGACATTTTTCGGCGCGAAAAAATGGTTACCGCCTTCGATGTGAAGATAGGCAAGCCCAATCCAGAACCCTATTTGATGGCGTTGCAAAAGGCAAAAGTGGAACCATGGCAAGCCGTTGTGGTCGAAAATGCGCCACTTGGCGTGCAGTCGGCCGTGGGTGCGGGCATCTTCACCATTGGCGTGAACACTGGCATTTTGCGCCCCGAAGAACTCGAAAATGCTGGCGCCAACCTTGTTTTGCCCAACATGCACGAACTGCTGAAATGCTGGAACGAAATTCGCTAAAAATCGCAGATTTCAAAATTCAGATTATCGAACTCCACAATTTTCTGCAGTTAGTCGTAAAAAAAAGTCATCGTCATAGTCAACAGTCATAGTTTTACTTACCGAATCTGACTAATGCGTTAAACTTATCAACTTATCAACCCATAAACTCATCAACTAAAATAATGCTCACAAAAAAACATATTATCTCTGCCCTGTTTCTTGTAGCAGCCACAACACTGATGGCGCAGACCGACTCCATTGCGCAAGCCGAGGAACTTGCCAAACAGCAGCACCGCGATTCCATAGCCGAACTGCTGCCATTCGATGTGAGCAATGCGCAAAAGGCCGACATCGACGAAGGCAAAGCACTCGACAAAAAGCGCATGGAGAAGACCGACTACATTCCCGAAATTCACGGAACTGTGCGCGGTCGCTACGAATACAACATCACCGACGATGCACACCGTTTTCAAGTGCGCAACGCCCGCATGAGCATCACCGGCAATGTGCACCCGATAGTGGCCTACAAAGCCGAAATCGACTTTTCCGACAAAGGCACAATAAAAATGCTCGATGCCTACGCTCGCGTCTTCCCCGTGAAAGGCTTAGCTCTCACCATCGGTCAGATGAAAGTGCCATTCAGCACCGACAATCTGCGCAGCCCGCACCTGCAATACTTCGCCAACCGCTCATTTTTGGTGAAAGAGACCGCTGGCACACGCGATGTTGGTTTCACGGCCAGCTACACACTCACCGAGAAATTTCCATTCTCGATAGTGGCAGGCATCTACAACGGGCTGGGTCTTACGCAACAAAAAGTCTGGAAAAAACACATGTGCTACTCGGCGCGCGCCGTGTTCGATCCGTGCAAATACATCAATTTTTCGCTCAATTTCCAGTCGTTCGACCCCGACTCCATTCGCATGAATGTGTACGATGTTGGACTCTATTCCAATTTCTACGGTGTACACATCGAGGCAGAATATCTCTTCAAAACTTACGAAGACAAAATCTTTCAGCCATCGCACGCCTTCACGGGATTTGTAAGCTACGACCTGAAACTGCCCAAAGTATTCAGCAAAATTTCGTTCCTTGCGCGCTACGACATGATGACCGACCATTGGCATGGCTACAACGACAATAACGGCATGTATAGCGTGGACGATGTGGCGCGCCAACGCCTTACAGCAGGCATCACACTCAGCATTGCTAAACCATTTTTTGCCGACCTCAGAATAAACTACGAAAAATTCTTCTACGACGATTGGACCAAAGCCGATGCCGACAACAAAGACAAACTCGTACTAGAAATGGTCGTAAGATTTTAGGCAATTAGGAGTGAGGAATTAGGAGTGAGGAATTATTGCAGTCTGCTGTAATTACCAACAATTTGAAATTTGGAATTTGGAATCTGAAATCAACTAACTTTTCAACACTTCGACTACTCAACCGACATTTGGCACAAAATTTGCTTATATTCCAAAGAGCAAATCAAAAAAGTGCCATGAAAAAATGCTTAATACTTGCAGCGTTAATCGTCTGTCTACCAAAGATTTACGCTAACGCCATCGACCAAGTCGCGGCTCATTTTGCCGAAGGCGATGCCGAACGAATTGCGCAATATCTGAATAGCAACGTAGAATTGTCGATAAAAAACGCTAACAACGTCTTCACAAGCCAGCAAACCGAAACCATTCTCAGCGACTTTTTCAAGAAAAATCCTGTGAAAAGTTTCACCATCAACGACCGCGGCAATCGCAACGGACAACAGTTTGCCATTGGACTGCTGAAGACGCAAAACGGCACTTATCGCATCTATTTCATGACCAAAAACGACCTAATACAACAACTCAGAATAGACCAAACAAATGATTGACAACCTCGACGAACAAATCAAACTCTGGTTTGCCGAAGACATAGGCGACGGCGACCACACCACCCTTTCGTGCATTCCTGCCGACGCGCGCGGCAAACAGCAACTCATTATCAAAGAAGATGGTGTGCTGGCTGGCGTTGAAGTGGCAAAACGCATATTCCACGCATTCGATCCCGATCTGAAAATGACGCAACTGCTGCACGACGGCGACCGTGTGAAACGTGGCGACATCGCTTTCGTAGTCGAAGGACGCGTACAATCGCTGCTGCAAACCGAACGCTTGATGCTGAACATAATGCAACGCATGAGCGGCGTTGCCACACGCACAGCCGAATATGTGAAACGCCTCGAAGGCACACACACGCGCGTACTCGACACACGCAAAACCACACCAGGTCTGCGCATGCTCGAAAAAGAAGCGGTAAAAATTGGCGGCGGCTGCAACCATCGCATCGGCTTGTTCGACATGATTTTGCTGAAAGATAACCATGTTGATTTTGCTGGCGGAATAGCCAACGCCATCAATCGCGCTCGCAACTATTGCCGCGAAAAAGGCAAAAATCTGAAAATTGAGATTGAGGTGCGCAACTTCGACGAACTACAGCAAGCACTCGACTGCGGCGGCATCGATCGCATAATGCTCGACAACTTTACGCCAGCCGACACACGCCGTGCGGTAGAGATAATCGCTGGACGCTGCGAGACCGAATCGTCGGGCGGCATCACACTCGACACCCTGCGCGACTATGCCGACTGCGGCGTCGACTTCATCTCCGTTGGCGCACTCACCCACTCTGTAAAAAGCCTCGACATGAGCTTCAAAGCGGTGAAATAGGTGAGAGGTTAATAGATTAGATATTAAAGGTTATAGGTTATAGAAGAACGGCTTTCAAAATTGAAAGCCGTTTTTCGTTCAATAAGTCGATGAATCCATGATTTTGCCGTTCCGACAAAATTTGGTAACTTTGCAAGATTGAAAAAAAATAGAATGACTAACGCTCTTCTCACCTCCACTCGCATAACGCTGCGCGCACTCGAGCCGAGCGACATAGATGTGCTGTGCCGCTGGGAAAACGACACCAAGCTGTGGCAGATAGGCAGCACGGTGGAACCCTACGCGCGTTACACCCTCGAACGCTACATAGCCTACGCTGGGCAAGACATTTACGAACGTCGCCAAATGCGTCTGATGATTGAGCAAAACGCCGACCACACGCCCATTGGCAGCATCGACCTGTACGACTTCGACCCACGGCACATGCGCGCTGGCGTGGGCATTCTGATAAATGGCAAATACCGCCAACAAGGCTTTGCAGCCGAAGCGCTACAACTGATGATCGACTATGCATTCCATTTTCTGCACCTGCACCAACTCTACGCCCAAATACCCACCGACAACGCCGCCAGCCTGCAACTCTTTGCCCAAGCAGGGTTCACCCAAAGCGGCACACTGCGCAGTTGGCTGCGCACAGACAATGGCTACAACGATGTGGCTCTGTTTCAATTAGTTACAAGTAACAACGAATGAGAATGTAAAGCAAGAAATTATAAGCCAACCCTCTTCCTAATCGACAAATTTATACCAAATTCTGCGATTATATTCGCGAAAATCGATACGAAAAATGCGATTACACATCGCACGTTAAACACAAAAGAAGCCGCCCGAAAGAGCGGCTTCTTAACTTGTATGAATAACTACTAGAAAATTTTGTAGCGTTGGTCAACCACATCGGCGGCTTTGCGCAGTGCCTCGAATGCGAGGTAAGGCACAGCATTGCGCAGACGCTCGTTCATTATCACCGATTCGGCTTTTTCGTCGTATTCGGCTGCCGATTCAGTTTTGTCCAAAACATTGTAGACAAACACACCCATGTTACCTTGCAGCGGTTGCGAGAGTTCGCCCACAGCAGCCATCGGAGCCAAAGCATAGAGTTTCGGCTCGTTGCCCACAGCGGTGTATTGCGAATTGAACGAGATGCCACGCACGGTATCAATCTCGATGCCAGCGGCTGCAAGTTCGTCGAGGCTCTTGCCTGCCATCTCTTTTTCGAGCATTTCGGCTTTCTTGTCGTTGCGAACTTCGGCAAGCAGACGCGATTTCACGCTTTCGAAATCGGCATAACCCTTTTCATTCACGCGTTCAACAGCAACCACAATGTGTTGTTCGTCGCACTCGTAGACATCTGAAACATCGCCTTCGTTAGCACCAAACGCCCAGCGAATGGCTTCGCGCGAATTTTTGATGTTGTCCAGTTTGTGCGTGTTCTGCGACAGACGATTGGCCTCGTGAACCTCGATATTCTGTTCTTCGGCTTTTGCAACAAATTCTTCGATGTTGGCGCACGAACCAGCAAAACGTTTGGCTTCGTTGAAAATCTGCGCTTGAGTCTGCTGACTTGGCACAACTTTGCGTTCGAGCACAGCCAATTTCACTTTGGCAACATTTGCACCACGCTCAACAACTTGAACCAAGCGAATTGCGCCCATATTTTTCTGTTGGAATGTGCCATTTGCAGCCATTGTGAAGGCTTTTTCGGCCAAATCGCGATCAACATCTTTTTCGCGAACCCAGAACTCACCTGTGCGATATTGGCGCGAAAGATTTTCAAAACCGCCATTTTTCACAATCTGTTCGATGCTATCAGCCACAATTTGAGTGCGTGCTTCGCTATTCTCGGCAATGTCGACAATGCGAACTTTTACCGAGTCGGGACGATTGATGCCTGTCTCTACAATGCGCGCCATTTTGTAGGTGTCGTTGCTGAAGATTGGTCCAGTAACATCGCCTTTTTTGCCACTGAAAGCAAAATTGCGCAAATCCTCATCGATGTCCTCTTTTGCCAAATTGATTGCTTTGTAAGGCACATCGCTGTTCGAATTGGTTACGCCTACAATGTCGGCAGAGTTGGTAAATTCGTCTTTCACACTATTGATAAACGCTTCAACCTCGGCATAGTCGTCGGCACTTGGTTTAACGGCGAACGAGACATATTTCAAATCGCACGAAGCCTCTTGTGCAAACTGTTCTTTGCGCTGTTTGTAGAGTTTTTTGGCATCGCCGTCCGAAACTTTCACAAGCGAATCGGCCACTGCGAAATAAGGTTTCAGTGCAACAGCCACATCAACTTGAGTTTTGGCAGCGTTGTGATCGTTTTCAAGTTCGAGTTTGTTAGCCACGATTGCACGCGACAACAGAGCCATGTATTTGTTCTGAAGGCGATCGCTTTTCACCGTAGTCTCCCAGAATTTCCAATACTTGCGATAAGTGCGCAGTTGGTCGGCTGGCATCTGCTCGGCAATGGTTGGATCGTCGAGCATAGCGATGAACTGCGAGAGTTGACGCGGGTCGAACGAGCCAGTTTCGGGATTGTAGAAAGCGCGGCGACCAGCGATGAGTGGCGAAATATGATCGCCAAGAATCATATCTCTCATCTCCTCCTTGCACACTTCCATGCCAGCCTCTTCGGCTTCGGCATTCAGAATGCGCTCGCGAACCATGGTTTGCCAAACGCTTTCGCGAATTTGGTCGTTCAGGTCGTCGTCGAGACTTGCAGTGCCGTACTCAATTTTGTAAACTTCGCTCAGTTGGTCCACTGCCTCCATAAATTCTACATAACCGACCGATTTTCCGTCGATTTTACCGAGGTTCGATTGGTGTTCGTTCACAATCGATGCGCTCGAACTCAGAAAATCGCCAACGATGAAGGCCAGCAAGGCCAAGCCAACTACCACCAGCAAAAATACGCCGTGGTGTCTCATTCTCTCTAATGTTGCCATTGTTGTTTTATGTTTGTTATTTTGATTTTTTCAACTTGCAAAGATAGTAAAAAAACATCAATTGCGAATGCTTTTTTTCAAATTTGGTTAATTGCCTATTTTTCAGCAAATTAAACTCTCAATCTACGATCATTTTCACAGTATCGATGCGGTTTTGGTGCGCCTGAAGCACCTTGAAAGTCCACTTTTCGATGCGAATTGTATCGTTCAGTTTCGGGAATTTCTCGTAGTGATGCAAAATGAAACCTGCCACGGTTACATAGTCGTCCGATTCGGGTAGATCCAAGCCAAACTCCTCGTTCAGGCGATCAATTTCGATACGGCCCGAAAGAATGAATTCGTTGTCAGAAACCTTTTTGGCAGTGTATTCGCGTGTGTCGTGTTCGTCTTCAATCTCGCCAAAAATCTCTTCCATAATATCCTCGAGCGTGACAATGCCCGCTGTGCCGCCAAATTCGTCGACTACCACAGCAATGGAGCGTTTTCCGTGCAGAAAAATGTCCATCAATTTGCCCGCCGCCATGGTTTCGGGCACTGTGGAGATGGGGCGAATACAGTCGTGCCAATTTTTCGGATTTTGGAACAGATCGGACGAGTGAAAATAGCCAATAATGTTGTCGATGCTTTCGCGATAGATCGGAATTTTCGAGAATCCCGTCTCGATGAGCGTATTTTTCAGTTCGTCGAGCGTGGCATCGTAGCCAAGCGCTGCAACCTCGGTGCGCGGTACCATGCAGTCGCGCAGTTTCACCGACGAAAAATCCAACGCATTTTGGAAAATGGTAACCTCGTTTTTCACCTCTTCCTGATTGTCGGCATGCTGATAGACATCGTTCAGCCAATAGTCGAGATCGACAATGCCGAGTTGCGTTTTAGCCTCTTTCGGACGGATTTTCACACCCAAAATTCGCAGCAAACCAATCGACAAAAATGTGGAGAGTTTTGCTATCGGATAGAGCAAAATGTAGCACAGCCAAAGCAACGGAGCAAAAATCTGCAGCCAAAGGTTCGGATTTACGCGGAAGATGGTTTTAGGTAAAAATTCGCCCGTAAAAAGCACAATGATGGTGGCTGCAATGGTCTGCGCAAGGTTCACAAGCACAGCACTCGGAATCCACGCCTCGAACACTGGCGAGAGCAGATCGGCCATAGCAATGCCGTAGATTACCAGCACCACGTTGTTGCCCACGAGCAACGTCGAAATGTACTGTTCTGGATCGTTATAAAAGATATTGAGAATGCGCGTAGTGAGCCGCTGATGTTTCTTTTCTATCTCGAAACGTAGTTTGTTCGACGACAAAAACGCTATCTCCATGCCCGAAAAAAAGGCCGAAAACAGCAGCGAAACCACTATGATGATGATTGTACTAGCCAAGGTATATCCGATTTTTAATTTGTAAAATTTTCAGGTAACACAGCCTTCAGCAGTAAAGCGATTGTTACCATACGGTAGGTTCTAAAAATTCTACGCTTTTATTTTTTTCTTCGGCAAGTTCCCAAATGCTTTTGCGGTTTTGACCGCTCTTTGCGAATTTTCGTTTCTAATCGGCATCTTTTTTGTCTTTTCTCAGTCACAGGACACCCTGCTCCTTCGAAAATCCCAAAAATCTGTTCAATTATAATTCAAAAATTCTTGCAAAGATAATTTCTAGAACCTACCATAATTCTTAATCCTAAATTCTAAATTCTTAATTACTTTTCAGTTTTCTACTGGAAAAATTCCGCTCACGCGGCGAATAGTGTAGCGCGACATGGTTTGGTTCGATTCGAAGCCCTCGCCCACTATCTGCTTGTCAATCTGGTCGATGGTGATGAGCGAGTCAGAATAGATGCGTTCGGTGTTCTGATCCCAAAAAAGTTGCTGCGTGGCAAAATGGTTTCCTTCGTAGTTCATTGCCCGCACGCTGTCGTCTAACTGCCAAAGGCGTTTTTTGTCGTAGTAGATGGCGCGTTTGCAACTGATTTCGGCTGCCACATTAAACTGAGCATCGAACGACTCCAAATGCAGTCCGTCGGGAAAATCCCAATGCGGTTCTTCGGTCATGTCGTAAACCTTCCAAGTCTTGGCGGTGATGCGATAGCGCGTAACGCCCGAATCGGAAATGAGCGTGGTTATGCTGTCCACACTCAGTCGCGGAGCTTCGGCGCGGTTCAGCGGTTCGTGCGACACTTTCGGCTTGCCGCTACACGCCACGAGCAAAAACAGCGCAACAACCACTCCAAGAGCAGTTGCCGCACACTGTTGTATGTTTTTAGAATCCAAAATACGTCTTCTATCTACAAATAGTGGTTTCGCCAATCCAACCGCCAACGGTGAATGGTTTGCCATCTTCCAGTTCGGCAACAAAGAAAATCTGTTCTTTTGTTGGGAAATACTGCGAATAGGTGCGAATCAGCTCATTTACCTTTTCGGTGAGCGACGGATCGACCTGTTTTGCCTTGATAAATTTGTCGACAGCAACCCAATAAACAGTCTTGTTCAGAATTGGCTCTTCGTAAATGCCCTTTGTGTTGGCATAGAGCAAACCGATAAATAGATATGGCGTGCCGTTATCGGGATTTGCAGCGATGGCTTTGCGCGCATATTCACGAGCCTGCGAGTTGTTTTTCAAATTCTCGGAATTGATGTGCGCAGCCTTCAGATAATTATTTGCAGCTTCGGCAGAGTCGCCAGCAGCGAGGCTCAGCTGAGCAGCTTCGGCAAAATATTCCACAGCGCGACCGTAGTTGCCACTCTTGTACGACATTTCGGCGCAGCCTTTGGCCGATTCAGCCGTGGGTTTGATGCCGTGCGCATATTTTGCAGCTGCGAAATAGACTTTCGATTCATCGCAACCAACCTGTTCGAATAGTTTGATGGTCGAAGTCAGATAGTCGTAATCGGCATTATGCACCTCGACTGCAGCGCCATAGAGTTCGTCCATTTTGTTGCAATCGGCAGCGCCAGAATTAGCAAAAAGTTGGTCGTTGGCAGCGTCAACCTGAGCATGCTGTGCAGCGTATTTCTGCGTTTTGTCGGCAGCATTGCGTTCGAGAATGTCGTTTGCAAAACTGTAGTCGGCAATGAAGGTTGCAGCGCGCGAATTGTCCTCTTTGTAAAGGTCGTACGAAGTGCGAACGAACAGTTGCAGAATGTCGGGACGCGTGCTGTTGCCAAGTCCGTGAACGCTCTCGCTGAGCCATTCGTAAGCCGTCTGCTTTTTGGCAGGACGATATTCAAGAAGATCTTTCGCTTTCATGCCCAGCAGATAGGTGCGCGGCTGTTTTGCATAATCGCCAAAATAGAGAATTTGCTCGTCGTAAACCGCCATCAACTTATCGATAAGGGCTTCGCGTTTGGCAGGATCCTTCTCTTGCGAGATTTGCCAATCAACAATTTTTACACCATAAGTATAGATAGCGCGGTGTGCACCTTTGCAATTTGCATACGCTTTTTCCCATGGACCGAGTGCGTCGGCATAGTTTTTCTGCTTAGCCGATTCGCTGAAAAGGCTGATGTTGATTTGGCACTCCTCAGTCATTGCGGCGGGTTGCGGTTTGGCAGCGTCGGTTTTTGCTGCTACTTTGGTTTCGGCAGCCACTGCTTTCACTTGAGGAACAGGCTCGGCTCCAGCCACTTTTTTCTTTTGTGCGAAACCGCCCACTGCGGTCATCGCAGCCAATGCTAGACAAACAATTCTTGTTTTCATATCAAATGAATTTCAGATTTCACTGAATTTTTTGTTTAAAGAACCACATCTCGTTGAGTGTGAGGTTTATTCCTATCTTAAAATAATTTTCTTGCAGCGCTGCGTGCGACGGCAAACCAATGTTTCCATACTCAAAATTTATGTTCACCATGGTTTTGGTGGTTCGCAGTGGAAAACCAATGCCGCAAGTAATGGCAATGTCGCGCGTGTTTGAGTATTTCCCGAGCGAAGAATCGTAGTATTTGTAGTACGAATTGGCATAACTTGCGCCCAAGCGCCAACGCATGCGGTCGACATATCGCGTACCATTTGGTCGGTAGATGTATTCTACGCCGAGCGAAAATTTTTGGCGATTGCAGAGCGAATCGGTTTTACCATAGTAGCGCGCTTTGGCAAATTCTTGCAGCGTGTAGTCGAATGCCAGCGTCAGTTTTCCATCGTAGGTGTACGAAACGCCTGCGCCATAGAGCGATGGCAGATCGAACAGCGTGCTACTATTCACCGAAACCGTGTCGGCACCGATGGTCTCTTCGGTATAGTCGCCATAGAGTTTCGACTTGTGATCGTACACAAAACCTAAGCAAAAACTGTGCCGATTGATGGTTTCTTGGTACTGAAATCCGTAGCGCAGATTCACATTGCGAACTTGCGTGCGCGAGGTCTGAATGGTGGTGTATGTTGGCACATCGCTGGCAGTGACAGTGAGTGCGCGCGAGTTTTCGATGGAACCAAACATGTAGTAGACATTCAAGCCAAGCGAAAAACGTTTCCATATAGTGGCAGCCAATCCAACATAAACCTGATTGATGCCGCCGCTACCGACAAATTTCTGCGTCTGCTTAACCGAGAGCGAAGTAGAATCGGTGAAACCGTAGTTGTAGCCCACAAACGAATAGGGCAAAACGCCTACGCTCAAGCCCATCCAGCGGGTTATTGGCAACTGAAAAGCCAGATATTCCAAATTTCCCGTGAAGGTGTTGGCTTTTTGTCCGTCGGCACTGTACGAAGTAACCAAGCCCGATGCGCCAAATTCGAACAGAAAACTGGTGCTATCGATGCTGCTGCTCGAAGCAGGGTTGGCTGGGTTCATGCTGGTACGATTACGCAACGCATAAGCCGCACCGCCCATCGACTGACTGCGCGAAAAGCCCATGTCCTGCAGACGACCATAGCCGTAGCGCGTGTATGGCGAATTGACGTTATTTTGTGCCGAAACTGCGTTGCTGCCGAGCAAAAGTATAAGTGCAACAACGAGATTAATTCTTATTTTCAGTGAGAATTTCATTCAAACCTACAAGTGCCAAATTAGGCTCTGCAAAAGTACAGTTTTTTATTTTATTACACAATAGTGTTGCAATGCCGCCGCCAAGCACAAGTTTGATGTCGGGATAGCGCCGTTGCAAGTAATTCATATAGCCTTCAATTTCAAAAACTATGCCATTGAATGCGCCAGCACGCATGGCTTCGACGGTTTCGGCAGCCATGAAATGTGCAGGATCGATGGGTTCGACTTGCGGCAATTTTCCCGTAAAATGATGCATTGCTTTTAGCCGAAGTTCGTAACCTGGCGCAATATTGCCACACTCGAAGTGGTTGCCATCTGAAAGAAAATCGTAGGTTACGCAAGTGCCAGCATCGACCACAAAAAGATTGCCCTTTGGCACGCAAACACGCGCACCAACAGCTGCTGCAATGCGGTCGGCACCGACAAGATGCAAATCGTAGTCGCACGAAATGGGAAACTTCAAACCGTGCGGCATTTGCAACATTTCTGGAAAATGACGACGCAGAATGGCTACAATCGGTTCATCGTTGCCCGCAACACTGCAAAAAATGGCGTTTTCGAGCGAAAAGCGCATTTTCAGCTCTTCCAAAAATTCGTCGGTCAAGGCATCGCACACGCAAATGTCGACCAACGTGCTGCCGTCGAAAATTGCTATTTTCAGGCGTGTATTTCCTCTGTCGATGACAAGGTTCATGTTTTAAAATGTTTCAAGTTGCAAGTTGCAGATTGGTACAGCAGATTGTAATATTTCGATCGCACTCGGTGCGTCACTACTTTCACACTTTATAAACTTTACAAACTTTCTACTCTTTCACTTTCCTGTGATTATTCGTTTGATTTCGTTGAGTTTGTTCAGTGCTTCGATTGGTGTGAGATTGTTGATGTCGGCATTTTTTATCTCGTCGCGTATTTGTACCAGCACGGGGTCGTCGAGTTGGAAGAACGACAACTGCATGCCTTCGCGAACGGGTGCGCCGTCGAGATTTTTGGTTACTTCCACATTTTGTCGGCTGTTTTGTTCGAGTTGTGCCAGAATTTCGTTGGCGCGCGACACCACCGATTTGGGCATGCCTGCCAATTTCGCCACATGAATGCCGAAACTATGTTCGCTGCCGCCACGCACCAGTTTGCGCATGAAAATCACCTTTTTATCGACCTCTTTCACCGAGACATTGTAGTTTTTGATGCGCTGGTAGGAGCGTTCCATCTCGTTCAGTTCGTGATAGTGCGTTGCAAAAAGCGTTTTGGCACGGCAGTTGGCGCGCTCGTGAATGTATTCCACAATGGCCCATGCTATGGAGATGCCATCGTAGGTGCTAGTGCCGCGCCCAAGTTCGTCGAACAAGATGAGACTGCGGTGCGAGATGTTGTTCAGAATGCTGGCGGCCTCGCTCATTTCGACCATGAAAGTGCTTTCGCCAAGCGAGATATTGTCGCTGGCGCCAACGCGCGTAAAAATCTTGTCGACCACGCCAACGGTTGCACTATCGGCAGGTACAAAACAGCCAATCTGCGCCATCAGAACAATCAGAGCCGTTTGGCGCAAAAGGGCAGATTTACCAGCCATATTCGGGCCAGTGATGATGATGATTTGTTGCGTTTCACTATCGAGATAGACATCGTTTGGCACATAGGCCTCGCCCGCTGGCAGTTGCCGTTCGATCACGGGGTGGCGTCCCTGTTTTATGTCGATAATATCCCCGTCGTTCACCACAGGACACTGGTAGCCATACTCCTCCGAAGCCTGCGCAAACGAGAGCAGACAGTCGAGTTGCGCCACAATGTTGCAATCGATCTGAATTGGCGGAATATACTCCGTAACGGCCAGCACAAGTTCGTTGAATAGCCGCGATTCGATGGCAAGAATTTTCTCCTCGGCACCAAGAATTTTCTCCTCGTAATCCTTCAATTCTTGCGTAATGTAGCGTTCAGCCTCGGTGAGCGTCTGTTTGCGAATCCAATCGGAAGGCACACGACTTTTGTAGGTATTGCGCACCTCGATGTAGTAGCCAAACACATTGTTGTAGCCAATTTTCAGGCTTGGAATGTCGGTGAGTTCGGCTTCGCGGCGCTGAATTTTTTGCAGATAATCTTTTCCCGACGACGATACATCGCGCAGTTCGTCGAGTTCTTTGTCGACACCGCGAGTTATCACACCGCCTTTGTTCAGCACGGTTGGCGGATTGTCGGTGAGTGTTTTGGCAATGCGTTCGCGAATGAGTGCGCAAGCGTTGAGTTGTTCGCCAAAGCGCTGCAGCATTGGATTTTTAGTGTTGGAACAGAGTTTTTTTATCGGTTCGATGGCTTCGAGTGCGTAGCGCAACTGCCCCACTTCGCGCGGTGTAATGCGCCCTACTGCCACTTTCGACAGAATGCGTTCCAAATCGCCCATGGTTGCGAGCAAATCGGCTATGGTATGCCGCATTTTTGGATATTTGAAGAAATGCGAAACCACGCTCAAGCGATCTTCGATGGGTTTCACATCTTTCAGCGGGAACGAGATCCAACGCCTGAGCATGCGTCCGCCCATTGGCGTGAGTGTCTTGTCGATGACCGAACAGAGTGTGCGTGCGCCTTCGCCCGTTGCACTGAACAGTTCCAAGTTGCGCACGGTGAATTTATCGAGCCAAACATATCGTTCAGTCTCTATGCGCGACAGGTTGGTGATGTGGCTTATTTGCTGATGGTGCGTAGCGTCGAGGTAGTAAAGCACTGCGCCAGCCGCTATCACGCCCAAAGTCATCTCTTCGATGCCGAAACCTTTCAGATTTTGCACTTCGAAATGCTTTTGCAGCCTATCGTGCGCTGCTTCGGAGGTGAAAACCCAGTCGTCCTGCTCCTGCGTGTGAAAACGATTGCCAAATGACGCTTCGAAATTGCGACGCTTGCCGTATTCGTAAAGTACCTCTTTGGGCGCGAAACTGCTCAACAGTTTTTCTACATAGTCCAATGCGCCTTCGCCAACCAGAAATTCGCCCGTCGAAATGTCGAGGAATGACACGCCAGCGCGATCGTCTTTCAAATGAACTGCGGCAAGGAAGTTATTCTCCTTTACATTGAGCACATTGTCGTTGGTTGCCACGCCGGGCGTAACCAGTTCGGTGATGCCGCGTTTTACGAGTTTTTTGGTCAGTTTCGGATCTTCCAATTGGTCGCAGATGGCCACGCGCAGTCCTGCACGCACAAGTTTGGGCAGATAGGTATCGAGTGCATGATGCGGGAAACCAGCCATGGCAGGCGCATTCACATCTTTGCTCGACCGCTTGGTGAGCGTGATGCCCAAAATTTCGGCTGCAGTTTCGGCATCTTTGTCGTATGTCTCATAAAAATCGCCACAACGAAACAAAACGATGGCATCGGGATATTGATTCTTCACATCGAAGAACTGTTTCATCATTGGCGTAAGTTTTTCCATAACAAGTAGTTTCTAAGTTTTACCACAAACAATTGGATAAATGGAAATTAGAAAATTAAACAATCTTATTTTTCATTATTCATTTTTAATTGTTTATTTCAACAATCAGTGGCTTCTGGCGCGTTTTATCAAGATATTGTAGAGGATTTTCCAAAAATAGATGTTGTCGGTGACGAAACAGCCGCGCCGTTCGCACATTTCGAGATAGCGCATTTCGGAGGCTTGAATTTCGTCAAGCGTTTTGGGCATATCGGCATAGAAAGGTGGCAAAAGACCTGGTTTGAAGTGCGTGCGTTTTTCTTGTAACTCCTTGCTATACAGGCTGTAATACTGAGCGCTGAGTGGTCGCACGCCCACCAATTTCATTTCGCCACGAAACAGATTGATGATCATCGGCAATTCGTCGAGCCAAGTGCGTCGCAGGAACTTTCCGAGTGTCGAAACACGAATGTCGTCGGCAATTTTTCCGCCCTCGCGCAAGTGGTGATGGTCGTACATGTATTGCTGCAGATATTCGGCGTATGGGTGCATGGTGCGCAGTTTGTATACATAGAAATAGCGTCCATTTTTGCCAATTCGGCGCAGTTTGATGAGCGGACCATAGCGACGGCGCATCTGTTTGTGCGGCTGCTGTGTGCGTTCGGCCACAACCACCGTAAGTCCATCGATTTCGGCATGGTCGGCCACTGCGAAACCGCAATAGTAGAGCCTTCCTAGCACTTCGGTTTTGGTCAGCACGCGGTTGCGCCCTTTGGTGATGTCGTAATAGAGTCGGTTGGTGAGAAAAAGTTTCGGCACTACCCTTTTGATGATGAAATCGAAGCCGTACATTACCCAACCAAGTCCCATAGGCCATTTGTCGAGCAGGCGATTTTTGCGTGTCGATCGCGACTCGAAGAGGAAAACCACGCGACCATTGTCGGGCAGTGTAGCATTGGCTGCGCAAAACATCTTGTTGATGCCGCGAATGTGGTTCAGTTTTTCAAGATTCACTATTGCATCGTAGCGAAACGTAGGCCAAGCATTGTAGTTGAACACGCTATCGGTGGAGATGATGAGCGTGTTGCTGCTCGTCACGTCGATATGTTGCGCAATGTAGCGCATCACATTTTCGGAGGTGATTTCGGCACCCGAAGCCATTTTTTCGGCCACAGCCTCGTCGTTCAAACGCTGCGCAGGTTGCAGCACGGTAGCGGGTTCGCGCTTGTCGAACACCTGCGGCTGCTCGTCGATGTAGGCGGTATAGTAGAAGATATGCACTGCGCCAATAATCAGCAGATTTTGCAAAAATACTGCTAAAATGAGCGACGAAGTTTGCAGTACCGAGAATTCAATCAGTTCGAGATAGGCGCAAGTGAGTGCCACAGCCAGCGTACAGAGCGCAGTCAGCGTTAGGCGCATCACCGAGCGACGGTAGCGACTCTCTTTGAGCGGACGATATTTGCTGCAGATGTAGCCCAACACCGCCCAAATGCCACCGACTATCAGAAAAATATCGCCATAGCGTGCCAAGAAGAAGCGCTTGGAATAATCTTTCAGCAAATAGAACGAGCCGAATGCTATCAAAAAATAGCACAAATCGGCCAGTAGAAGCCGCCAACTCGGTATGTAGAATCGTTTTTTCATCTATTTTTTGAACATGACAATCATTCTTTTCACGCAATTTTTTGCATGTTGGAGCAACAACTCTTTGAGCCATGCGGTGCGATTGTCGGTCCAGCGCTGTGGGTGCGTGGTCATCATGATGTGAGGCGGCAATGTGCCTTGTTCGGCTGCTGCGATGATGTCGCTAGTGTGGCGATAGACCCAACCGCGCTGCGTCCAACGCTCCTGATGCACAGGGATTTTGTCGCGCAGACTCACTTTGTAGCCGTCCCAGCGACGACCAGTGTCGGTCAGGTAGAACACATCGCCAAAATCGACATCGAAATAGGGTTCGCCAACGATGCCAAAACTGCGATAACTGCACGACTGCCAGAGTGCGCGCCCATCGTATCGGCTGCGCGGTGCGCCATGCATGCAGATGGTTTGCACAGGGTAAAATTGCCTAAAATAGCGCAACCATTCGGCGAAATGCTCTTGTGCCGCCGCCACATTGCCATGGCAGAGTGAGAGATCCTCGTAGTGATAACCTATTTCGTGCCCTAGCGCAGCAATTTGCTTGATTATTTCGGGCTGATTGCTCTCTGCGCCAACGCGAAAATAGTAACTTGCCCGAGCGCCGATTTCGGCTTCGAGTTGTGCCACCCGCAGCGAATTTTCGGGACGTGCATCCACATCGTGTCGCAAAATTACGAATTTTTCGTGAGTGTCAGCGACATGGCCATTGCAATAATCGGCAAAAGTTACAAAAACATAGCCCAAATTCTTCAGCGTCGAAAGAAGGTGGCGATATTTTTTTAGGGTAAAGTCCATTATTTAAAGCGAAATTGACATTCGGGATTAGTGCGCATCGTGTGCTCACTTTCGGGATAATTTTCGACAAACCAGACAAGAAATGCGGTAACATCGATATGTTCGTCGAGCATTTTTTGATAATTTGGTAGCGTGCGCTCGGAGCGTTGCAACAGTTCTACGCCACGCGCAATTGCCCGCGATTGATCTTCCAAACTTTCGGCGAAATTGAAGCAAAGTCCATATTTTTTCTCAAGTTCGGTGGTATAGCGACGTCCTGTATTGTCGATGTAGACGCCGGGAACGCCCATCATTACGCCTTCGGAAACCATGGTGGCACTTTCGCCAAAAATGAGCGATGCAAAAGCCATGGCGTGGTGCATGCGGTCGGGCGCAATTGGGAAGCGATATGGTTCGAACTCGGCTGGCAGCGGCTTTTCTGACGAAATGAACACACGACCATATTTTGAGAACTCGGCAATAGCGAGTCTTTTGTTTTCAAAACTGATGCCACTGTGCCCACGATCGTGTGTAGCGTGCCATGACACAAAGCGAACGATGGTATATTTTTCGCCCGCTTTCACGCCAAGTTCGTCGAGTACCGAGGCATCAGGTGTAAAACGCTTTGGATGTAAATAGAGCAATTCGTTGTAGCCAGCATAGCGCAACACCTTGTGCGAATGCAGCGGATGTTCATAGTTTGATGTAAGAATAACACTTATAAACGGCTCGTAAAGACGAATTTGTTCTAGATTAAAAGTATCTTCGAAGGTAATGTGTGGCTTACGCATGAGCCATGCCACATGCGATGCCGTGATTGAGCCGTGACTAACAAAAACATCGGGGCGGAAACGGCGTGCGATGCGCCATTCGTGCCAATCGAAACGCAAAAGATCGAACACTTTTCCAATGGTCGATGTCGATTTTTTTCCAAAATTTACGAATTCAAAACCGAAAGCCGTCAACAGCCGCACCTCAAACTCTTTGTCGCGGCAAGTGAACAGCACACGATGCCCACGCCGTTGCATTTCGTTTGCGAAGCAAGAAAACATGTGTACATGCGCTGGGTGCCCTATGTCGATGAGTATTTTCATTTAAAAGAGCGTTTACCAACTATTTTTGCGATGAAAAATCGCGTATTGTAAAAGCATTTTTTTGCGAAATTCTTACTCTCGTAAAAGATCTTATGTTTTGAGAAAATTATTCGCGGAACATAGGCATAGATTGTTCCAAATTTAAGTTTATACGATGCCATACCACAAAAATTCAAATCGCCTGCGCCACGTTCACACAAAATGCGCATCGCTTCCCAAACCATCAATTCGTTGGGACAAAATTTTTGATAACGCTGAAAACTTGCGCCAGTCCAATAGGAACATTCTCCTTTGTCGATACAAAAAATACCGGACGACATAACCTGCTCTACACCATTTTCGTCAGATCCAATCACTTCCATCATCAAAACACGATTAGGAAATAGCGCTTCGCAAACCGCTTTCATACGTGCAGCAGTCTGCGATGGCTTTGGACGCATGCCTTGTTTTGCGCAAACCTCGACCAACTGACGATGGTGAATGCGCACGAAATCATCTATTTCATCATTTTTTTCGATAATTCTGATTTTTAAGCCCAATTTTCGCGCCTTATTCACACAATATTTGCACGATTTGTAATGACAGCCAGCCCACAATTCTTCTTCGGTTTTTCCACTCAAAGCCACATGCAACGTGGGACGTACTTCGTATAAAACATCCAACTCGTCAAGCGTTTCTTGCTTAAAATCACAATTCGGAATCCAATCAGGACGATCGCGACGCAATTGCCAATCATCAACTTGCATGTACGATGCTATGCGGTTTTCGAAAAGCCAATCTGCCAAAGCCTTATAAACCTCGACACGCTTTTTTTCCTCTACAGGTTCGAAAAAACAGAGTCCCTGCGTATAGGTTCCAATTCCCTCAAAAGGAGCGGTGATAAGTGTAAATCCCCGCCATATCTTTTCGCCAATAAAGTAGCCAATCACTTCACCGTTCGTCGACACAGAGACAACAAAAGGCTGATAATGAATATCTTGCAAATATTTACACCATTGTTCAGTCTGAAAGCATGTGCTATCGTAGGTCGACTCTATGCGAGCCCAATCATCAGCCGTAGGTTTTATTTGTTCAAAATCGTATGTCATATTCAAATCTTCTTCAGTATCTTCACTCCAAATTTACCAATTTTGTACATCAACGGATTGCAAAGGTACAAATAGCGGCCGAACTCGACCAATTGTCCGCCAAAACGCGCCTTGAAATCGCGCACACCATAATCCTCGTCGGGCGTGCCAGCACCCATCATATCGAAAATGGGCATGGCGTGTTGCGCAGCGTAGCGAATGCCAGCGTATGTAGCAAGCGACGAGGGAAAAATGTTTTTGTAAACACCATCAATACCGCAAACAAACCACTCGTAAACTGCCTTACCTTCGAGACAAACGCACACAGTTCCGCCAATAATTTTACCATTAAGTTCGACCAACAAAATGCGACCCGATGGCGATGCATAGAGTTTTTCGAAAAAATTGAACGGAAATAACGGCGTTTTCACCTTTGTGGTGTAGAGATGGTGAAGAATCTCGTAAAATTCCGCCACTTGCGCTGGTGTTGGATTCTCGACAATCACAGCTCCATCGCGCAACGAAGTGCGAATGTCGCGCTTGCGCCCACGACCGAGATTGCCATCGACCACCTCGAGCGACGAACAATCGACATGAAAATTCAAATGTGGCTGATAAGCAAATCCGCAGCGCTCAAAAACACTGCGCCAACGGCTATAATCGTTAAAATTGCGCGTTTCGATGTAGATAGCGCGATGCTTCAATTTTTTCGTAACCGCAGCAAGCAACTGAGCGAGTGCCTCATCGCTAATATCGGCAGCGAGCAGCGGTCCGCCCACCACAATGGCGCGGCGCGTGAAAAATTGTTTTACTACATTCGTCTCGTGCGTAATGTAGCCCACCACAACGCCCGTCAGGCGATCGTTCTCCTCGACCGCCACAACGAAAGGCGTCATCATTTCGGGCAGCGAAGCAAAAAAGTCGTACGCTTCGGGCGTTTGAAACCATGTAGCCGTAGGCGACGCGTCGACCAATGCTTGCCATT
>CAVFDI010000036.1:0-18938 GCA_963621145.1 Paludibacteraceae bacterium
AAAAAACTACTCACTTCTCACTAAAATGTCTTGCTACTTGCTACTCATATCTTGCTACTCATATCTTGCTACTATCATTGTCAATTGTCAATTATCAATTAAAATAAGTCCGCGTGTGTGCCTGTATCGATTAAAATAAGTATTAACTCGTCGTCATGTTGTTCCCACACAAGTAGCCAATCGGGTTCTATGTGGCACTCCCACAGGTTGGCATAGTTGCCGACTAACTTATGCGGGCGATAGTGTGCGGGCAAGGTGCCTGTTTCGGACAATAAATTCAGAACATTAGCAAACAGTGTAGGATCAAACCCCTTTTCAAACAGCGTTTATACGCTCGTTTGAATGAACCTTTTGCCTTAATTTCGTACTTCGACACAACTACGCATTCAAGTAATCCATCAACTCGTTGACCGACTTAAAGGTACGCAAATGTCCTTTCTGCACATCTTCTATTGCCAAATCCAACTCCGTCTTTTTCTTTTTCACGCAGTGACGAACCTGTAAAGGTGCGCTATTTCGTGGCACTCTGATTACACTCACACCATCAAGACTACTCAAGACCCGCTTCAGACTTGGGATAATGCTCTTATTTTCCACATTCAAGACAATCTGTTCCATAGTTTTTCTCCTTTCTCACGCTGCAAAGATAGTAAAAATAATTGATAGTAGCAAGTAGCAAGTAGCAAGACAAGTGAGGAGTGGCGCGGCAGAGCCGCAATTTCAAATTTATAGATTTTTTCTCCGTTCGGCATTGCTCAAACGAGTTTGGCACTGCTCTCACTTGTCGAAAAAATTCAAATTGTCGGTAGCCGAAAAGTCTATAAACTTTCGAATAGTTCATCGACCGACGAAAACGCACGGCTCACGCGTCCGCATTTCAGGTCGTCGAGAGCCTCGTCCAAGCCAGTTTTCTTTTTTGCTGTATGTGTTTTGCAATTTTGCATGTTACTTTTCGTCATTGCATTTGCTATCAAATGTAATCGTATCTTTTCAATTTATGCTCGGTTTCGGTATTTCTAGTTGTTTACAAATGGCGAATGCAGTAGATTCCAAAATGTTTGGGTGCAAAGGCACAACCGATTTTTTCCCATTTACAGTATTCACCACCATTGCGTGGCTACCTTTTTGCCTACCAGTAAACTCGCACCCATTTTCTCGCAAGTGCTTCAAAAACTTTTCCTTTTTCACGAAATAGTCAGTTTTCGACGGAAAAATTTATGTCCAGCATAATTCGAGTTCACGGATTGTTCCTGCTCTTCGAGTACAAGAGCGATTGCTTCGCGCATGTTGTCGAGCAGTTCGTCCATGGTTTTACCCTGCGTAATGGCTTCGGGCAATTGCTGGCACTGTCCGCTATAAAAGCCAGTTTGGGCATCTTGTTCTATTATTATGGTGTAGTCCATATCAGGTTTCAAATTTCAAATTTCAAGTTCGGTTTCCACAGCCATCTGCAGTGTTTTGGGGTTGCCACCCCGCAATGAATTACGGGGTTATTGAACGTGCTCAACAGCGTTTTTCTTAATTTCTAGATTTCTGATTGTAAAAGTTTCTAAGTTTGTCGAAATTGCTAGCGCAATTTCTGTTTCTAGGTTTGTAAGGACGCACTGCGACCTACAAAAATTATCAATTATCAATTATCAATTCATTTTGGTACTCGTTGAGAATGTATGCTGGGCTTTGAAAATAGAGTCCTGTTTCGGTTTTAGTAAGCGCATCGAATGTATGCGACGAATAGAATTTGTCCATTGCTTGGCGCATAGTTATGCCCTGTTGTTCCATCAATTGGTCAATCACGTCGCGCGTTAGGGTTTCTATCAAAAAAATCTCTTTGCTCATTCTCGTTTCAGTAGTTCAATTGCTTGTTCTGTTCCAAAAAAGTACTGAATAGTGACTGTATGAAATTTTATTTCGTTCAAAAATTGTGCTTTTGTAATGATTCCTTCGGTGTATCGGCGAATTTGGAAGCCTACTGTATCGTCGGCTATTGGTCCGATAACCACGTCGTAGTCATGTGCCGAATGCGCTTCGTTGTTTTGTCTGTTGAGTAGCACAAAATCGGCCCATGGTTCGGTGTATGCATCGAATTGCAGCACATTCAAGTTTTTCAATTTGTTCTCGTCGAAATTGTAGCGCTGAACAATTTCGTTACCTTCGCCATACTGTTTTATTTTTCGTTGTGCTTGGCGTTTTGCTATCTGCCAATCGGGCGTGAGGTAAAAGCCAAATCCAAAATCCTTACCTACACGGCTTTTTGTTAGGCAAATTTCAGTAAAATCGATATTTGTGCCGTGATAGAGAATCATCTTAAGCGTTATAAATTGCCGCCCATTCGTTTGCAATATGCAGTGAGGTCTTCCACCACTTGGCTGAACGAGAGAGTGTGTTCCACATCGTAAAACTCGTCGACGAAATCGAGCCCTTTGTTCTGTTTCAGATAGAAGTAGGCTTGTTGTGCCGAAATGTGGTGTGCGTCGGCAAACTCCGATATCAGCGCAATCATGTATTCTAACTTATCTTTGAGCGGCTGTGACATTGCAAGGTTTCAGATTTCAGGTTTCAAGTTGCAGATTTCTAATTTCTAGATTTCTGGTTTGAAAAGTTTCTAAGTTTGTCGAAATTGCTAGCGCAATTTCTGTTTCTAGGTTTGTAAGGACGTACTGCAACCTACAAAAATTATCAATTGTCAATTAAAAAGTTTCTTCCTATAAACTCAAGATCCTAACCTATCATCGATAAAACATCGCAAAGTTAGTGCTTTGTTTTGTGCAAAACAAATAAAAAATTATGTTGTATAGCATAATTATAAAATTAGGAATGAGTAGTGAGGGGATTTTCAAATTTCAAATTTCAAATTTCAGATTTCAGATTACGGCTTCCGCCGCCTTTGGCAATGCGATAACCGAAATGCTTTACAACAACGACAATAGGGACGCACCATGGCGCGCCCCTACAATCGTCAGAATCTTACAAAGATTTAGCTTTTACATCATGCCGCCCATGCCTTGGTTCATTGGCATTTGGGGAGCGGGGTGTTCTTCTTTTTTGTCGACAATGACGCACTCGGTGGTGAGGAACATGCCTGCTATTGAGGCGGCATTTTCGAGAGCCACGCGCGTTACTTTGGCAGGATCGACCACACCAGCGGCAAACATATTTTCGTATTTGTCGGCACGCGCATTGTAGCCGAAGTCGTCTTTGCCCTCGCGCACTTTTTGAACTACCACTGCACCCTCTTTGCCAGCATTTGCCACAATTTGGCGCAGCGGTTCTTCGATGGCGCGTTTCACAATGTCGATACCTGTGCGTTCGTCGTCGTTGTCGGCTTTCAGGCCTTCGAGAGCGTCGAGTGCGCGAATGTAGGCCACGCCGCCACCAGGAACAATGCCCTCTTCTATTGCGGCACGTGTTGCGCTCAGAGCGTCGTCCACGCGATCTTTCTTCTCTTTCATCTCTACTTCCGAAGCAGCGCCAACATAGAGCACAGCCACGCCACCCGAGAGTTTAGCCAAGCGTTCTTGCAGTTTTTCGCGGTCGTAGTCGCTCGTGGTGTTGGCTATTTGTGCCTTGATTTGAGCCACACGGCTTGCGATGTTCTCTTTTTTACCAGCACCGTTCACAATGGTGGTGTTGTCTTTGTTAACCGTAACTTTTTCGGCCGTGCCGAGCAGATCGAGCGTTGCGCTTTCGAGTTTTATGCCCTTCTCTTCGCTGATGACAACGCCGCCGGTGAGCACTGCAATGTCTTCGAGCATCTCTTTGCGGCGATCGCCAAAGCCAGGTGCTTTCACAGCGCAGATTTTGAGTTGAGCGCGCAGGCGGTTCACAACCAGCGTGGTAAGTGCTTCAGAATCGACATCTTCGGCAATTATCAGCAATGGGCGACCGCTTTGAACGGCTGGCTCGAGCACTGGCAGAAGTTCTTTCAGGTTAGAGATTTTTTTGTCGTAGATCAAGATGTACGGACGCTCCATTTCTACCTCCATGGTGTCGGCATTGGTTACGAAATAGGGCGAGATGTAGCCACGATCGAACTGCATGCCTTCGACCACATCGATGGTGGTATCGGTGCCTTTGGCCTCTTCGATGGTGATGACGCCATCTTTCGACACGCGGCGCATGGCATCGGCCACGAGTTTACCAACTTCGGCATCGTTGTTTGCCGAGATGGTGGCCACTTGCTCAATCTTGTCGTAGTTGTCGCCCACCTCGCGAGCGTGTTTTTTGATGTCGGCCACCACGGTAGCTACGGCTTTGTCGATACCGCGTTTCAGATCCATTGGATTTGCGCCAGCGGTAACATTTTTCAGTCCCACGCCCACGATGGCTTGAGCCAGCACGGTTGCGGTGGTTGTGCCGTCGCCTGCTTGGTCGCCCGTTTTCGAAGCGACTTCCTTAACAAGTTGAGCGCCAAGGTTTTCCATCGAGTTTTCGAGCTCGATCTCTTTCGCCACGGTTACGCCATCTTTGGTGATGTGTGGTGCGCCATACTTTTTCTCGATAATCACATTGCGACCTTTTGGTCCAAGCGTTACCTTAACGGCATTTGCCAGCTCGTCGACGCCTTTTTTCAGCTGTTCGCGAGCCGATACGTTGAATGATATTTCTTTTGACATAGCTTTTTTAATTAGGAGTGAGGAGTTAGGAGTGAGGAGTTATTGGCTCGCTACCGCTAATTTTGGTCACTCGGGGTTATTCTTTTTAGTTAAATTTTCTGCGGTTGTTTTGGTTATACTGCTTAAATTTCTGAGAAGTTCGTTGCAATCAGACGAGAGATTTTTATAGGTTTCGGGTGTGAGATAGTCGGTTTCGTTCAATAAATCGAGCCAATAGAGCTTTTCGGCGCATTCCTTAAAAGCGATGTACATTTTTGCGAGAAAATCCTTGGTTGAAATGCCACATTCTGCTTCGACCACATTTGCTCCAATGCTTGTAGCACTGCGGAGAAACTGTTTCGACATCACAAACTCGTGTTTTTCGTCGATCAGCTGTTTGTAAACACCCACCGATTTGATGGCGAACTGCTTACTTTTGCTCTTTATGATCGACTCACCGTTCATTCCTCACTCCTCACTCCTAATTCCTAATTTCTCACTGCTCACTGCTAACTTCTCACTTTTTAGAGCGTTGCAAGCACATCTGATTGCCGCATGATGATGTATTTTTCGCCATCGAGTTCGAGTTCGGTACCAGCGTATTTGCCGTAGAGCACCTCGTCGCCAGCCTTCAGCACCATCTGTTCGTCTTTGGTGCCGTTGCCCACTGCAACGACTTTACCTTTCAGTGGTTTTTCTTTGGCGGTGTCGGGAATGATGATGCCGCCGACCGTTCTTTCTTCTGCAGGCGCAGGCTGTATCAGCACGCGGTCTGCTAATGGTTTAATGTTCATAAGCGTAAAAAATTTATTTGTTAGATTTTTTTATTTCTACGCTCATATTCCACACATTCCGTGCCAAGCCAAAAGGCTGACAAATTGTCAGTTGTGCAATTTTTGAGGGTAAAAAGTCTTATTTTTCGATGATGAAAGGGGAAATAGTTCCACAACCCGTCAGCACCATAATGGTGTCGGCCGACTGCAAGTAGGGCGAGCAGATGCTATGCGTGCTATCGACAATTTGCTGAATATCAGCGAAATCTAACAGCGAATGAAACACCACTTGCGACGAAACATGCGCATTGCTGTTGGCACGCATTTGCTCCACTTTGTCGGGATACTTTTGAGCATACAAATCGGAGTACCAGACAAACACTGGAATGTGGTATTCGGCAGCGACAGGAATGTACGAGCCGTGCAACACCAATTTGAGCGAATCGTCCCATAAACTTTCGCCGTGATCGGACAAATAAAGGACAACGGCAGAGCGATTCAGGGTGCGCACATAATCGATCATTTCTCCTAATGCCTTGTCTGTCTGCCGAATAGTGTTGTCGTAAGCATTGATAATAGACACTTTATTCGCCTCGTCAATGCTATAACCATCGTTGGCAGTCATAGATGGTTGGAAATATGCGTCTTCTTCGGGATAGCGCAGACAGTACTTAAAATGGCTACCTATACCATGAAACACCATCATTTGTGCACTATCAGACAATGACTTTTGCAAGTGGCTAAGCAAATCTGTGTCGTAAACACTGTTATCAAATCCAGTAGAATAGAGGTAATGATACGAACAGGTATTCATTATTCGCAAAATAAATGGCGAGCTGTGGTTTTTCTCCACAAATGCCGTCTGAAATCCCGCTTCGGCAAAGGCTTCGACTACACTTCGTTCGCTATATTGCAGTGCCTGGTTATCGGCTGTGGCTCGCGTGAGAATGAATGGGACAGACAACGAAGTTAAATTGGCTTGTGAATAGATATTGTGAAAGGAAATAAGATTGCTACAAGTATCCAAATAGGGCGACGTGGGACGATTGTAGCCATTCACATGAAAATGGTCGTAGCGCGCGGACTCACCAATATAAAGAACGAAAAGAGGCTTGTCAGAAGTGAACTCATTTGGTTCGATACCAAAGCGAAATGATGATAAAGCTTTTTGCGACTGTTTCCACTCCCACTGAACCTGAAACCACTTATATGCACCGATGTATACGTTGTAAGGGAAAATCTTTTCAAACTTCATCCAAAACTTATCATGCGTTTCGGCAACGATATAAGAGACTGTACGAACATTTGCGTAATGCCATACCAAGACACCCACTGCGCCATAGACAGACAAAAAAACGAAAATGCACGATAATGCTATTTTTTTCCGCCACGAGCGAGGAAAAATGCATACATTTTCGATGCACGAAACCACACAAAAATAGACTATCCAAAGCAACACTACAACAAGCGCCACCCACCAAAAGGACGTGAGCAATTCAGTGGCTTCTGCCCAATTGGTCGAGAGAATGGTCTGAATAAACAATGGTGTGGCAGATTGTTTGTTGAGATAGATGCTTGCCATTTCTATGGGGAACAACAGAAAATTGGCTATTCCCTCGATAATGAAATAAGCTCTGGCTTTCAAAAACAATGTAGGCAGAAGCAAGCACGCCAAAACCATTAGTAAATAACCCGATTGCTTTACGATGGAATAGTTGAGGTCGATAGAAACACACACTACCACTAAATTCGGGAGCAGCAACAATAGAATGGCAGTAACGGCAAGTATGATGAATTTTCTATTTAGCATAGAGCAAAATGAATTTTAAGTCGCATGTATGTAATAAGAATCAAACATTTTAAGCACATAGAATGCGCTGCGCGGAACTCTGAGCAAAGGCAATCAAACAAAATTTGCTCTGCTTGCCGATTTCGCTGCGCAGTGGTGGAATGCGGATTGACCGAATAGTTGTAGCCGATGTACGCAATGCGCTTGCCATGCGCCCCACTTGCCCACAACTGCACCGAGAAAAGCACATCTTCGTAGATGATGCCCTTACGAAAAACTAGACCATGCCGTTGTAACCAATCGCGCCGATAGAGCCGCATACACGGCGAAATGAATTGATAAAGATGGCGCGGTTTCTTTTGCTCTACCACGCGCCCATCAGGCGATACACGCTTATAGCCTGCCTGCACATAATCGCAATCAGGTGTAAACGCAGACATCAATGTGGCAAAATAATCGGCATCGACAAAGTCGTCGGCATCGACAAAAGCGACAAAATCGCCTGTGGCATGCTGCAAGCCCAAATTACGCGCTACGGACTGTCCCGAATGCTTTTGTGCAAGCACTTTTATGCGATTATCATGCTCGGCATAATGTTGTGCAATGGGAAAACTATCATCAGTTGAGCCATCATCTACCACAATGGCTTGCCAATCGGCGAACGACTGCGCCAACAGCGAATCGAGGCACTTTGGCAAGTAACTCGCAACATTGTATGCTGGCAATATGACACTAATGGAGGGCATTTTTACGAAATTAACTTGCAAAAAATCTCGGCAAACTGCTGTGCCTGCGTTTGGCGCGAAAATTTTGCTTTTTCTTCCTGATTAACAGGTTGATGCGTGTAGCCAAACTGCTGCCATTCGCGATATTTTTCGAGAATGAATTGTTCAACCTCAGCCACACTCGCAGCCGCCACGCCAGCGTTGGTTTGGCGAATAACATCGGCCAGACAGCCCTCGTCGCTCGGCACACAAAGCACAGGTTTTTCGCAACCAAGAGCTTCGAAAAATTTGGTGGTCATCACGCCGTGAGGTCCATTGGCTGCAGATTTATTGGTCAAGACTAGCACTACCGAACTTGCGCGCAAAATATCTGGAATCTCATTTGCCGAGACCAAAGCATTCAATTCGGTGCAGTCGCCAATGCCAAATTGTTGCGCCAACGCCAAAATTTTCTGCTCGCTATCGGCATCGACAAACCAGCGCACACGTACATTTTCACGGAAATTTGCATCGTTGCATAGTGCGCACATCGCCTCGAAAAAGAGCATCGGATTTCTATCCAATTTTCCCAACAAACGTCCCGTGTAAAGGATTGTAAATTTGTCAGTTTTCACTGCGCTCGAATAAAACTTATCAGCATCGAAGCCATTGTAAATCAATCGAACTTGCGCATGGCGTTTTTGCAATTCAGACACATGCCATGGCGAAACTGTAGTAACCACATCGGCCGAGCGAAGCAGACGATTTCTGCGCCAACGATTGAGCCAGCGCAATTTGAAAAATCTTGTAACTTTCTGAATACCAACAGGTTGCGAATACTGTTCGACAATATCACGCAAATCAACAACCAGCGGGCAATGCAGTTTTTTTGCCATTTTTGTACCACAAAGTAATGGAAAAATATAGAAACTGGCACAAAGTACGATATCGAAATTTTGCCCTGCCAACGCACGAGTGGCTTTGACATACAATCGCCTATCGTCGAGCGAAAAAGCATAGTTGCACAACTTATAAAATAGATTGGCAATGGCAAATTTTGAGGTCAGTCCGAAGCGATGAATCGTTACATTTTGCGGAATCTCCATCGGCCAGTTTTGCGAATCGCAATCAGCAGTAACAACCGTTATGTCAAATCCGTCCAAAAACTTGCAAAGATTGCCCATGCGCGGCGCAAAGGCAGGCGGAAAAGCATCGGCTACTATTAGCAAATGTTTTTGCATAACAAATCCACAATTTCTTCGGCAGCGCGCCCTGAACCATATTCGGCAATTTTCTCTTTTCTGAATGGCGTGTCGTAGGCCGACAAAATGCGCTGCGTATCGGTGCCAGCCAGCACATTCCAACTCGCCTCCACCGTTTCGATCCACTCAGTCTCGTGGCGCAGCGTGATGCACGGAACACCATGAAAATAGGCCTCTTTCTGCACTCCGCCCGAATCGGTAAGAATGCGAAAAGCGTGCTTCTCCAACTGCACCATGTTGATGTAACTCACAGGTTCGATCACGCGGATATTCTTCGTTTGAGCCATAAATTGCGACAAACCGCTATCGCCATCGACGACATGGCGCGTGCGCGGATGCAACGGCAAAATCACTGGCAACGGCAACTGCTCGAATGCTCTGAAAATGTTCATCAAAGCCTCTGACGAAGCCGTGTTTTCGGCACGATGAATAGTCGCCAAAAGATACTTTCCCGTTTCCAACGCCAACTCCGAAAGAATGGTCGCGCGCTGATCGGCAATGCGCCCAAAAACAATGGCGGCATCGTACATCACATCGCCCGACTTGAAAATTTTACCCTGCACGCCTTCGGTTTTCAGATTTTGCACCGCTGTACTAGTCGGACAGAACAGAATCTGCGAGCGGCGATCGGTCTCGATGCGATTATACTCCTCGGCCATTTGCATGTTGTGGCTGCGCAGTCCCGCCTCGATGTGAATGAGCGGAATTTTGCACTCTTCGGCCGCCAACGCACCCGCCAACGTAGAATTGGTATCGCCATAAACCAAGATATAATCGGCATTTTCACGAACAAGCGGCACAATGGCGCGCTTCATCTCCTGCACATCGCTGCTGCAACCAAGATGCCACGCTGGCGCTGGAATCTGCATCTCATCGAAAAAAATGCTGCTCATGTTGTAATCGTAGTGCTGACCCGTGTGCAGAATTTTTTCCTCGATTGCGAAACCTTGCTGTGCCTTTTGTTGCACCGCACGACTAACCATTGCCGCCTTTATAAACTGCGGTCGCGCGCCGATGATTGTGATTATCTTCATTTTGTTGACTATGATTATGATCTCAAAAAAAATAATTAAATAATTGGAAATTAAACAATTAGATAATTATCTACCGCATTAATTGCAGCATATTTATCACTTTCGGATAGAGCGAGCGATGGTAAGTGCCATCGGCAAAACTGGTGTTGTGCCACAGCAAAACCACCTCGCCATTGTGGCGTTCTACCTCGGCAAATAGTTGCTTCACCAACGACTCGGCGTGTTCTTCGTCTAGCCCCATGTATGCAGGGCGATCGAGCGTGCAATCCATCACCGTGAGCGGATGCAACACAAGATGCGAAACCTCGCCCGTGGCAGGATCAATCCAATGCACAGGACGTGTGGTGCCAAGGCGAAAACCTGCCTCATCGGCGTAGCCCATAGTGAAATCGTCGGTGATGCCAGCCGCCACCAACGCACGAAAATCGGCAGGCTGCAACGAGCGCAAATAGTGCCAACGATTGAGCGTAATTTTCTGGTGTAAAGCATCGCACAAACGATGCAACTCACTCTTTATCAACCGATTATCAGCACCCGAAGCGTAACTCGTGTGCAGACCCAAACGTGCATCGGGCGAGTAATGGCGCACTTCGGAAACAAAATGCCGAAAATCGTGTCCATGCAGATTGTATTGCGGACGATCGAAGCCGCTCACAGGGCGAATCGACTTAAGAAAATAGACAGGAACAGCCAACGGCAACAGCGCATCAGACTCTAAAATGAGCGGAAAAGTGTACGCCGCATCGGACTCGAGCGAGCGTTGCGCGCCCAGCACATCGGACAAACGCACACCGCCACGACTGAAAATGGCTCGTGCCAATCCGCCCAAAAAACCACGCAAACGGCGGTAATGCGACAGCGTATCGACATCGTGCGTCAGGTAGATTTTCGATATTTCGGCTTGCGGCTCGCTCACCTCGCAACCTGCACGGCGCAACCAACCACGCAACAATGCGCCATATTCATCAACCAACGGCCGCTGCAGCAAACCAGCACGGCCAAGCAACGATTCGCGCCCAAGAAAACGCCCATGCGCATCGCGATGCTCCGTCGGGAAAATCATCTCTTCGTAGCGCGAAAGCAAGAAAAATGCGCTCGCCACCACGTCGGCATGCACCACCAGCGTGCGCCCAACGGTTTCCACCGCATCCGAGCCAAACAAAAGCGGCACACCATCGACCTCGACAAGCGGCAACTGCGGTTCGGAACAAGGTTTCCCAAACAAATTTTCGTCCCAAAAATCGGACGGAACAATCACCACAGAGAAACGTGAAAACAACGCAGCGTCGGCTGTATAGCCAACGCGCGCTGCCAATGTTTCGTTGCCGTGGAGCAGGAAACGAATGATATAATCGATCGCCTCGCGCATCAGCGCAAAGGTACGATTTTTTGTCGGTTATACCAAATTTTTCAGTTTCTCGACCGATTTTTCGATGGTCGATTCTGGCACATCGTAATTATCGAGTTCGCCCGACAGATAGCGATCGTACGATGCCATGTCGATAAGGCCGTGTCCCGAAAGATTGAACAAAATAACCTTTTCGCGCCCTTCTTCTTTGGCTTTCAATGCCTCTTTTATGGCCACAGCAATGGCGTGAGTCGACTCTGGCGCAGGAATAATGCCTTCGACCTGCGAGAAAAGCACGCCAGCCTTGAACGAATCGAGTTGTTCCACATCTTGCGCCTCCATCAATTTGTCCTTCATCAACTGGCTGACGATGGCACCCGCACCATGATAGCGCAGTCCGCCCGCATGAATCGACGCAGGCTCAAAATCGTGTCCCAGAGTGAACATTGGAATGAGCGGCGTAAAGCCTTCGGTGTCGCCATAGTCGTAGGCAAAGCGACCACGCGTAAGTTTCGGACACGACGCAGGTTCGGCCGCCACAAAACGCGTAGTTTTGCCATCAACCAGATTGTCGCGCAAAAACGGGAACGAGATGCCGCAGAAATTTGATCCACCGCCAAAACAGCCAATCACCACATCGGGATAATCGCCAGCAATCTCCATCTGCTTTTTAGCCTCTTCGCCAATGATTGTTTGGTGCAAAATGACATGATTCAGCACACTGCCCAATCCATAGCGCGTATCAGGCTGATTCATAGCCACTTCCACCGCTTCGCTGATGGCCATGCCAAGGCTGCCAGCCGTGTTCGGAAACTGCTGACGCAATAGGCGACCAACTTCGGTGGTGTCGCTCGGCGAAGGAATGACCGTGGCGCCATAGGTTCGCATCACCGACTTGCGATAAGGCTTCTGCTCGTAGCTCACCTTCACCATAAACACTTTCAGATCCAAGCCAAAATGGCGACAAGCGATGCTCAGTGCCGATCCCCACTGACCTGCGCCCGTCTCGGTAGTCATGTGTTTGATGCCCTGAATTTTGTTGTAATAAGCCTGCGGAATGGCGGAATTCAGTTTGTGCGAACCAACAGGACTCACACTTTCGTTTTTGAAATAGATTTTTGCAGGCGTATCGAGCGCCTTCTCCAAGCCCGAAGCACGCACTAGCGGCGTTGGACGGTAGATGCGATAGAGATCGCGCACCTCGTCGGGAATGTCGATGTAGCGCTCCTGCGACAACTCCTGCTCCACCAAACCTTTGGCAAATAAATGCTCCATCTCCTCGGCTGTTATAGGCTTTTTTGTCTGCGGATTGAGCATCGGCATCGGCTTATTTTTCATATCAGCCACAATGTTATACCATTGCGTCGGCATGTCGTGTTCCTCAAGAACGATTTTTTTTGTAACTTTCATAAAATCAGTTAGTTAATTATTTAATTTCCAATTATTCAATTACCCAATTAAATTTAGAACATAGATTTTTTCTGCAAAAATTTCGTATAATGCTACTCAACAAACTCATCGCACTCAGCAAATTCTTAATTCTAAATTCATAATTCTAAAAACGATTTTTGTAACCTTCTCAAAATCAGTTAGTTAATTATTTAATTTCCAATTATTCAATTACCCAATTAAATTTAGAACATAGATTTTTTCTGCAAAAATTTCGTATAATGCTACTCAACAAACTCATCGCACTCAGCAAATTCTTAATTCTAAATTCATAATTCTAAAAACGATTTTTGTAACCTTCTCAAAATCAGTTAGTTAATTATTTAATTTCCAATTATTCAATTACCCAATTAAATTTAGAACATAGATTTTTTCTGCAAAAATTTCGTATAATGCTACTCAACAAACTCATCGCACTCAGCAAATTCTTAATTCTAAATTCATAATTCTAAATTAGAAAAAAGAAGGCCGCAGGAGGGTTTCCCACGGCTCAACTTCCGAATGTAACGACAAAAGCAGCGCGACCCTCCTGTTAAAAGGACAGTTGCCACCACCAATTGTTTGTCAGAACATTCATCGTACAATCAAAATTTTAATCCTATAAAAAGTTCGACAAAGGTACAACTTTTATTTTGATTCGCCATCATTTCGAGGCGATTTTTTTCGGTCGTTCGTCTGAAAATCCTCTACTTTCAGCGGATTTGCCGATGCTTCGTCGTTCCAAGCGCGATTTTTGGCAATATCGGCAGCCGTGTAGATGGCCTGACGCATCGAACTTTCGTCGGCAAGATTTTTGCCAACAATCTCGTAGGCTGTGCCATGGTCGGGCGAGGTGCGAATGTATGGCAAACCAGCCGTGTAGTTCACGCCGCACTCCATTCCGAGCGCTTTGAACGGTGCCAAACCTTGGTCGTGATACATAGCCAGCACCGCATCGAATTTGGCAAACATGCCTGCGCCCCAAAAACCATCGGCAGCATACGGGCCAAAGCAGAGAATACCGCCATCGTTGGCGCGTTTAATGGCAGGAACAATAATTTCGGCTTCCTCGGTGCCAAACAAACCATCGTCGCCAGCGTGCGGATTGAGTGCCAGCACAGCAATGCGCGGTTTGCGTATCAGGAAATCGCGAATCAGCGTCTTGTTCAATATGTTCAGTTTTATCAAAATACGTTCTTCGGTGATGTTCGAAGCTACATCTTTTATAGCTAAGTGATTGGTTACCAGCGCCACACGCAACTGATTGCGCATCAGCAACATCAGACCTTTCTGATTGGCTTTTGCCTCGAAATATTCGGTGTGACCAGCATACGGGAAGCGGTCTTTTGGCATCACGCTCTTGTTGATTGGTCCCGTGACGATGGCATCGAGCAGACCGTTTTGCATTTCGAGCGTGGCTTGGTCGAGCGCCGCAAAAGCGTAGATTCCGCTCTCTTCAGTTGGCTGCCCCATCTCAATTTTCAGTTCTTCGTTGCAGCAATTCACCACATTTATGCGGTGCGGAACAGCGTCGGCTGCCGTTTTTATCACATTCACGCTCAAACGATCGAGATCCAAAACTTTTTTGTAGTAACCCATCGCTTTCGACGAGCCGTAGACAATGGGCGTGCAGACTTCGAGCATGCCTTGGTCGGCCAACGCCTTCAGAATGACCTCATAACCAACGCCATTGATGTCGCCATGTGTAATACCAATTTTCAATATCTTTTCCATGATTCCTTGTTTTATTTCTAATTTTCAGTTTCTATGTTTCTAAGTTTTTCGCGCTACGCGCTGTTTTTATGTTTCGTTGAATTGTTGAAACGTTCGGACGCACTCGGTACGACCCTACGTCATCACTACTCACTTTTTTTCGGTGTAACTACCAGTGCTTCAACATCTTGCGGCATGTGGGTGGAATAGACCACGGCCTCCATTTGGCGCAGATAGTTGCGTTTTTCTTTGCCCGGGGCAAACACAAATCCTTCGATGGTTATCAGGCGGTTGTGCAACTCGTCGAGGCGCGTATGACTGACGAACGGACCGCCCATGGTTTCGCCATTTTTCATCTCCCAAAGTCCGCGCAATTCGGCACAATAGGCATCGTCAACAAAAATTTCGCTATAAACGGGCGGTTCGTATGCAGTGGCAGTGCCCATGCACGAACCTTCGAACGAGCCTGGAATGTGCGCACAAAGCACCGAATCGCGTTTGGCAATGAGCGCCTCGCGCGTGAGTTGCTGCTTGCTGGTGTAGGGATAACTGTAGATCACTAAATCGAGCCGCGCCGTACCACTACCATTCGACATCCACAAAAAATCGTCGGCCTCGTTGTATTTGTTCAGGCTCGAAGGCACGGTTAGTTTTATGCCGAATTTGTCGTACGCTTTTTTCAGTCCTTCCGAATTCAGATTGTGCGCCAAGTAATCTATTTGGCGTTCGCGCTCGGCACGGACGAAGAAATCGAGCAGTTTTTCGCTATTTTGCTCAATCGTTTGCCTGAATTGCGCCACATCGCCAGCGGTAATGGTTGCAACGGCCTGCGTGCGCGACCAGCGATTGCGCTCAAGTTTTATCGTGCCACGCGTGTAGCGTGTCGAATCGATTTCGACCAAAATGATGTTGCGCGCAGGACGCAGCAGACGATCGAATTTTGCATGCTCCACATGCGATGGCGTGAACATAGGTTCGGCTTGCGGCAGGCATGGCACATCGCTCGTTACAATATCGAAAAGCGCTTTGCCACCATCGCTGCGCCAATAACATTCGTCTATTACAATGAGCATTTCGCCCGCCGCCCCCGAAGGATTTGGCAACATGCCCTGTCCGCCACGACACGAGCAGAACAGCAACACAACCGACAAAATATAGAAAAAACGTTTCATAATTTCAGCCTATAACATATGGTGTGAAAAAGTTGCACAAAGGTAGCAAAATTTGGGCAGACGACAAAAATTTTGCCATTCAATTTTTTTGCGTAACTTTGCCGAACTAATTATCATATTTTCAACCATTTAATTTCATTTCTATGAAAAAGATTTTGTTAGCCGCTGCACTTTTAGCCATTTTTGCATCGTGCGAGCGCAACGACCAACACATCACCTACAGCGAACTGCCCAATGCTGCGCAAAAGTTCGTCGAGCTCTATTTTGGTGATGAAGAGATTTCGTATGTTACCGAAGATCCAAGCGTGATCGGTCGTTCGTACGACGTCTATTTCACGAATGGTTACAAAATTGAATTCGACCGCCATGGCGAATGGACCGAGGTTAGCTGCGAGCCAGATTGTCTGCCCACTGGCATTGTAATGAATGCCATTCAGGCCTATGTCGACCAGCATTTTGCGGCAAATTGCATTGTGGAGATTAGCCACGAGCACAGCAACTACGAGGTTTCGCTAAACAACGATCTGGATTTGGTTTTCAATCGCAAAGGCGAATTTAAGCACATCGACTAAGCAGTCTTTGCTCCTTATTCTTTGCTCTTTATTCTCGTAAACAAATCGAACAACGCCTGATTGGCAGTGCGTTCTTGGTGTTGCGCGCGTGTGGTGGCAAAAACATAGCATTGCGCTGCGACGCCATTCGGTGTAGCCACGGCAATCCACACTGTGCCAATCGGTTTTTCGTCGCTGCCGCCCGTAGGACCAGCAATGCCCGTTGTTGCCACAGCATAGTCGGTAGCGAGCCGTCGACGGCAGCCAGCCGCCATTTCGCAAGCTGTCTGTTCGCTCACTGCGCCAAACTGTTCGAGTGTTGATTTTTGCACGCCTAACAAATTCATTTTCGACTCGTTAGAATAGCTCACCACGCCACCTTTGTAGTATTGCGATGCGCCAGCCACCTCGGTGATTCGGTGTGCCAAAGTACCGCCTGTGCAACTTTCGGCCGTGGCGAGCGTTGCTCCGCACTGCAAAAGCATTTTTCCAACAACCGATGCCAACGTTTCGTCGTCGTAGCCATAGACTAATTCTGGAATGATAGCGACAAGTTTTGCCACTTCCGCATCCATTTGCGCTTGCAAATCGGCATGATTTGCGCCATGAGCCGACAAGCGCAACCGCACTTTTCCAGCGTCGGGCAGATAGGCGAGACGGAAATTCTCGGGCAGCGCATCTTCCCAAGCGGCAATGCGTTCGGCAAGAAACGATTCGCCCAATCCGCAGGTGAGAATGGTCTTGTGCAAAATGGCTTCGCACCCCATGCGTTGTGCCAATCGCGGCAGCACATAGGTTGTCATCAGCCAGCGCATTTCGTGTGGTACGCCGGGCAACGACACCACCACGCGTCCATCATGCTCGAACCACATGCCCGGCGCTGTGCCAACACGGTTGAGCAACGCTTCGCAACAGTCTGGCACCATGCCCTGCTGCTTGTTCACCTCGGAAAATGGCAGTCCGCGCTTGGCAAAATAGTTGCGCACATTGTCGTACGACGGCTGGTCAACCACCAATTTTGCACCAAAATGTCGACAAAGCGCCTCTTTGGTAATATCATCTTTCGTAGGACCAAGTCCGCCCGTAATCAGCACCACATCGGCTTTTTCGGTTTCACAAAGCGTGCGTTCGATGTCGGCCAAATCGTCGGCAATGGTGACGACGCGCTGCACATGCACATCGTGCTGTTCGAGTTCGGCGGCCATCCACGAGGCGTTGGTGTTCACCACCTGCCCAATGAGCAATTCGTCACCAATGTTTATTAAGATTGCGTTCATTTCGGGTTGCAATTTGGGTTGAAGCGTTGAACTATTGATTTGTTGATTTGCGGATTTGGTTATTTGGTTAATCCATTAATTTGAAATTCTGAAATTGCGCTGCGGTTTACATGTTTCTATTGTTCATTTTGTCATATCAAAGCCGCCATCAGAAAGCTGTTTCATCATCTTATCGAAGTCGCTTTCCATTTGAGCAATTTCGCGCTGACGATAAATTTGAAATTCACTCTCTGCCTTTTCTATTGCTTGTTTGTGAGAAATAGTCCCTTTACCTTCCAATGACTTACGGTGTAGTGCAAAAATTTGATTGTCGAGTGCCGAAATCCAATCCGACATCTTCATCTCTTGCATCTCCATTGCTTGAAATTCAGCATAATCAAGAAATTGAGAAACTAAAAGATTCAAGCGTTTCAATTCACTTTCGGTAAGATAATTTTTGGCAATTTTTACATCATCTTTGGTAATATAGTTTCCCTTAAAATTAGTCATTCCAACCAATGGTTTATCGCTATCTACACGTTCAAATATAACTTCTGCAGCGGTATGTTCGTGTACGGCATAATGCAACTTGTTTTGTATGGTAGAAAAAAAATCTCTAGTCATATCGCATTTCGGGTCGTAACTATCGATGTGGCATAAATGTCGGTTACTTGCTGGTAGAAATTACGCTCCGATGCCCGTATATCGCGAATTCGCTGTAGTAACTCCTGAAAATATCGATTTCCGCCTTGTTTTAACCGTTCATCATCTAAAGAATAACCCTTTTGTATATACTCGTGCAAGCGTTGAGTTGCCCAACGACGAAAACGAGTTGCAACTTGCGATTGAACACGATAGCCAAGAGCAATAATCATATCAAGATTGTAGTGCGCTATGTTACGCCGAACATTGCGATTGCCCTCTTTTCGAACTAACAAGAAATCCTTGTGAGTTCGATTTATATCGAGTTCACCGTCTTTTATAATATTGTCGATGTGTAGGCTAATGTTTTGTTGTGAGGTGTCATAAATTTCTGCAAGTTGCACCTGCGTCAACCAAACATCTTCATCTGTAAAACGAACATTTACTTTGGTTACACCATTATCATCTTGATAAATGATTATCCTATTGTCGTTTCCCATCTTTTTCATCAATTCCAAATTTTGTGGTTGCAATTTTGAGTTGATTAGTTGATCAGTTGATGAGTTTAACGCATTAGTGTTGGCTTCAGATTTCTAATTTCTAATTTCTGGTTTCTGGTTTCTCAAAATTGCTATCGCAATTTTTGTTTCTGAGTTTCTAAGTTTCTATTGTTC
>CAVFDI010000037.1:0-18388 GCA_963621145.1 Paludibacteraceae bacterium
AAAAACTCTTTCAAAAATAGTGCAAGTCGAATGCAATAAAGTTCACTTTAATTGCCGAGACGCAGCCTATTTTATCAAACCTGCTCGATTATAATTCAAAAATTCTTGCAAAGATAATTTTTAGAGCCTACCTGCAGTGTTTCAATGGGAAAAACAGCGACCAGATTTTGACACAACCGACAAAATTGCGTATTTACGCAAAAATTTCTTCCGCACTCCTCATCTCTAACCTATAACCTCTCCACCACCGCATCGGCTAGTGCGCGGAAGGCCTGTCCTGTGATGGTGTCGGCGTTTAGCGCTGCTGGAGTGCCAGCGTCGCCATTGTCGCAAATGCTCTGAACCAGCGGAATCTGCGCCAGCAACGGCACGCCCTTCTCTTCGGCTAAGCGTTTGCAGCCCTCGCGCCCAAAAATGTAGTAGCGATTTTCGGGCAGTTCGGCAGGCGTGAACCAAGCCATATTCTCCACCAAACCAAGAATCGGCACATTTATTTTGTCGTTTTCGAACATCTGCAGTCCTTTGCGCGCATCGGCCAAAGCCACTTGCTGCGGTGTGCTTACCACAATGGCGCCATCGAGATGTACGGTCTGAACCAGTGTCAGGTGAATGTCGCTCGTGCCTGGCGGAAGATCGATCAGGAAATAGTCGAGTTCGCCCCACTCGGCATCGCAAATCAATTGTTTTAGCGCATTGCTGGCCATGCCGCCACGCCAAACAAGTGCCGTGCTAGGATCGACAAAAAAGCCTATCGACAGAATTTTCACACCATATTTTTCAATCGGCACAATCAGCGTGCGCCCATCGACCTCGTCGGCCACGGGGCGCGCATCTTCAATGTCGAACATTTTTGGGATTGATGGTCCGAAAATATCGGCGTCGAGCAGACCAACTTTGTAGCCCATTTGTGCCAATGCCACTGCCAAATTTGCTGCCACAGTCGATTTTCCAACGCCACCTTTGCCCGACGAAATGGCGATGATGTGTTTCGCACCTTCGAGCGGCTTTTTTTGTTCCGCAACAGGCTGTTGGCGACATTTTATGGCGATGTTTCCATCAATCTCCACCTCGGGCGAGATGTAAGTTTTGATGGCCTGTTCGCACGCCTTCACGAGCGAGCGCGCAAAAGGATCGTTTTGTTTTTCGAACAGAAGCGAGAATGTCACTTTTTGTCCGTCGATGCGCATATCGTCCTCTACCATGCCGCTCGACACAATGTCCTTGCCCGTTCCAGGGTAGCGCACATGCGTCAGGGCGTCGAGAATCAGTTTGGGGTATAATGTCATAGTTGATAAGTTGATGAGTTGAAAAGTTGATAAGTTTGTCGGTGGCTTTAGTGTTTTTGTTTCTAAGTTTCTCGAAATTGCTGTCGCAAATTCTGTTTCTGTTGTTTCGTCGTTAAATCAAAATCGGATAATTAAATAATTGGGTAATTGGAAATTGGATAATTAAATAATTTTCTCCGCAAAATTACAAAATTATTGCATTTTGGTGGCACTTTTTGTTTGACGAAATTTTTGTACCTTTGTCGGCACGAATTTTCTTTGAAAATCAAGTAAAAAATAGAACCTCAAAACCATGTTAGAAACTATTTTGACCATCACGGGTCGCCCAGGACTGTACAAAGTTGTGGCACAGTCGGGCAAAGGCATGATTATTGTTGAATCGCTCATCGACAAGAAGCGCATTCCATCGTTTGCTCACGAAAAAGCCGTTTCGCTCAACGACATTGCCATGTTCACCAACGACGGCGAGCGTCCATTGCGCGAAATCCTGACGCTCATCAAAGAGAAAGAGAACGGCCAAACAGCCTCTATCGCACCAAAAGCATCGGGCGCAGAACTGTTTGCTTGGTTCGAAGGCGTATTGCCCGATTTCGACCGCGACCGCGTGCACCCAAGCGATGTAAAAAAACTCGTTCAGTGGTACAACCTGCTGATTGCCAATGGCATAACCGAATTCGAAGAGAAAGAAGAGGCCGCTACCGACGACAAGAAAGCGGAGTAATTTTTTTTTGAAGGAGAACGAAATGAGTAAGAAAGAGATACGATTCAGCCTTGTCTATCGCGACATGTGGCAATCGTCGGGCAAATATGTGCCGCGCAAAGACCAACTGGCACAAGTGGCGCCCGTCATCATCGATATGGGCTGTTTTGCGCGCGTCGAGACCAACGGCGGCGCATCGGAGCAGGTGAATTTGCTCTATGGCGAAAATCCAAACCAAGCCGTGCGCACCTTCACCAAACCATTCAACGAGGCTGGCATTCAAACGCACATGCTCGACCGCGGTTTGAACGGTTTGCGCATGAACCCCGTGCCTGCCGACGTGCGCGAACTGATGTACAAAGTGAAAAAGGCGCAAGGCACCGACATCACGCGCATTTTCTGCGGGCTGAACGATGTGCGCAACATCATTCCGTCCATTCGCTGGGCAAAACAGGCTGGAATGATTCCGCAAGCCGCCATGTGCATCACCTATTCGCCAGTGCATACGGCCGAATACTACATCAACATGGCCGAGCAACTCATCGAAGCGGGCGCGCAAGAAATCTGTCTGAAAGATATGGCAGGCATTGGTCGCCCAACAGTGCTCGGAACCATTGTGAAATCGATAAAAACCAATCACCCCGACATCACCATTCAGTATCACGGGCACACAGGCCCTGGATTTTCGGTGGCATCGGTACTCGAGGTGGCCAAAGCAGGCGGCGATGTGTTCGATGTGGCCATGGAACCGCTGGCGTGGGGCATGGTTCACCCCGATGTCATCACCATTCAAGCCATGCTGAAAGACGCTGGTTTCATCGTACCCGACATCAACATGAAAGCCTACATGGAGGCGCGCCGTTTGACGCAGAGTTTCATCGACGACTTCCTTGGCTATTTCATCGATCCGCGCAACAGCCACATGACCTCGTTGCTCGTTGGCTGCGGACTGCCCGGCGGCATGATGGGGTCGCTCATGGCCGACCTGAAAGGCGTTCACGCTGCCATCAACAGCAACCTGAAAGCGCAAGGCAAAGCCGAAATAAGCGAAGATGAACTGCTCATCGAACTATTCGACGAGGTGAAATATATCTGGCCAAAACTTGGCTATCCACCATTGGTTACGCCATTCAGCCAATACACCAAAAATGTAGCATTGATGAATGTGCTGGCCATGAGCAAAGGTCAAGGTCGCTGGACCATGATAGACCAAAACACTTGGGATATGATTCTGGGCAAAGCAGGTCATCTGCCAGGCAAACTCGACCCCGAAATTGTGGAACTGGCCAAATCGAAAGGTTTCGAATTTTTCGATGGCAATCCGCAAGACAACTACCCAAATGTGCTTCCAAAATACATCAAAGAGATGGAAGAACTGGGCTGGGATCGCGGCCAGGACGACGAAGAGTTGTTCGAATTTGCTATGCACGAAAAGCAATATCGCGAATACAAATCGGGCGATGCCAAAAAGCGTTTCAATGCTGAACTTCAGCAGAAAATGGAGGCCAAATTCAAGGCTTCGGGAGTGCAAATGCCAATTCCCGACTTCCGTGCGTTGCGCCACCCAAATGCCGAACCTGTGGCCGCCGCTGCATCGGGCCGACTGATGTGGGAGTTCGACTATCAGGACAAATCGGTGAAACCCGCCGAGGGCAAAGCCTACAAAGAGGGCGAATATCTCTGCGCCATTCAGACCAACGGTCGCGGCTTGGAGGTGATGACCGCCAATTTTGCAGGTCGCATAGTGGAGCCAAAAGAACAAGGCGCAATGGTTCAGAAAGGCGACATCATTGCATATCTTGAAAAGTAGCAAAACTGAACCCTGAATAAGTAAAAGCAGAGGCGCTCGTCAAAATGCGCTTCTGCTTTTTTTGTGTTTCGTAACATAAATTATCGTGCAGTTGGCGCGGATTTTGCTGCCGTATGTCGCAAACTATTTGTAATTTTGCACCGCAATTTTTGCAAAAAGTCAAAACCACCCTTACTCATCTAAAAAGAGATGGAAGAAATATCGCCCGATTATATTTTCGAAACAAGTTGGGAGGTGTGTAACAAAGTAGGCGGCATCTACACGGTGTTGTCCACTCGCGCACGCACGCTCGAAAAACAACTTGGCAATCACCTCATGTTCATCGGTCCCGATTTTTGGGACAATAAGAATCCAATCGATTTCGTTGCGACCGACGATTTTGCCGATTGGGTAGCCGAAGCCAACGAACAACAAAACCTGAAAGTACGCGTTGGCCGTTGGAATATTTGCGGTCGCCCGCTAGTGATTTTGGTCGATTATCGGCCTTTTTTGTTGCAAAAAAACAAAATCTACGGCGATTTTTGGCAATGGTTTGGAGTCGATTCGCTGCAAGCCTATGGCGACTACGACGATTCGTCGATGTTTGGCTACGCAGTGGGCGCTGTAATCGAGAGTTTTGTGAAATTTCATCGCCTTGGTCGCAAAAAAATTGTGGCGCATTTCAACGAGTGGATGACCGCCTTCGGACTGCTCTACACCAAGCATTATATGCCGAAAATTGCGACCATTTTTACCACGCACGCTACATCTATTGGGCGCTCCATTGCTGGGAATCACAAGCCGCTCTACGACTACCTGAACGAGTACAACGGCGACCAGATGGCGCGCGACCTGAACATGGTTGCCAAACATTCGGTGGAAAAAGTGGCTGCGCATGTGGCCGATTGCTTCACCACAGTGAGCGACATCACCAACCGCGAATGCGCGCAGTTGCTCGAAAAGCCAGCCGATGTGGTTACGCCAAATGGTTTTGAAGACGATTTCGTGCCAAAAGGCAAACTTTTTGAGTCGGCACGCAAAAACGCCCGCGAAAAACTGCGCCGCGTGGCCGAAGCTCTGCTTGGCTACAAAATCGACGACAATGCGCTATTCATCTCCACTTCGGGTCGATACGAATACAAAAACAAAGGTCTCGATGTGTTTGTGGAATCGCTCAAAGCGCTGTCGCAGCGACCGCTCTCGCGCGAGGTAATTGCCTTCGTCATGGTGCCAGCATGGTCGAATGGTGCGCGCATCGATTTATCAGAAAAATTGAATGGTCGGCATACCGAACGGCTTGATAATCCGTTTGCTACGCACAATCTGGTAGAGCCTTGGAACGATCGAATTTTGAACGCAATCAATTGGTTTCACCTGACTAACCGCAAGGAAGAGCCCGTGAAAGTGATTTTCGTTCCGACCTATCTGAACGGCATCGATGGCATTTTCAACACCGCTTACTACAACCTGCTGATCGGTTTCGACCTCACCGCCTATCCGTCGTACTACGAACCTTGGGGCTACACGCCGCTCGAAAGCGTGGCATTCGGCATTCCAACCATCACCACCAATTTGTCGGGCTTTGGACAATGGGCGCAACCGCTCTCGCCTAGTCTCAGCGAAGGCGTTGGTGTGGTTCAACGCTCCGACTACAACTATCACGAAGTGGTTTCGTCGGTTGCAGGATTGATGGCCGAATACGCCAATCTTTCGGCTGTAGCGCAAAAGAAAATCCGTGCCAATGCCTCGACACTCGCCACAAAAGCCCTTTGGCGCGAATTCATTGCCTACTACTACAAAGCCTACGACATAGCACTGCGCAAAGTAGCCAAATGAGGAAAAAATTGTATCTTTGCACACTAAAATACACGATTTTTTTAAGGTAAAAAAGAATATTCATTCAAAACAATTTTATGGAAGTAAAAGTAAATCATGTAAACGAACCCAGCTGGGTGGAGGTTACAGTGAAAACCCGTCTGCCAAAGACTCTCGAGCGTCTTCACGAGATGTCGCTCAACCTTTGGTGGGTTTGGTCGGTCGATGCTAAATCATTGTACCGCTCAATCGATGCAAAACTGTGGAGCCAAGTGCGCCACAACCCCATCGCCATGCTCGAACGCGTGAAAGTGGAGCGTTTCAACGAACTTGCCGAAGACAAAGAGTTCCTGAAAAATTTGGACGAAGTCTATGCTAAGTTCCGTGCATACGTCGACACCAAACCGAGCAAAAAATTCCCATCGGTTGCCTATTTCAGCATGGAATATGGTCTTACCGACCACCTGAAAATCTACTCGGGCGGTCTGGGCGTGCTGGCTGGCGACTATCTGAAAGAGGCTTCGGACCACCAAGTGGACATGACTGCCGTAGGTTTCCTCTATCGCTACGGCTACTTCACACAAACACTGACCATGGACGGTCAGCAAATAGCCAACTACGAGGCGCAAAACTTCAACCGTCTGCCCATCACGCAAGTGTGCGAACCTGGCGGACAGCCAATGGTAGTGGAAGTGCCTTATCCCGATCGCATAGTCTATGCCTACGTTTGGAAAGTGGCTGTAGGACGCGTTTCGCTCTACCTGCTCGACACCGACATGGAGATGAATAGCGAATGGGATCGTTCCATCACGCACCAACTCTACGGCGGCGACTGGGAGAATCGTCTGAAACAAGAGATTATGCTTGGCATTGGCGGTATGCTGATGTTGAAAAAACTCGGCATCACCAAACAAGTGTACCACTGCAACGAGGGTCACGCAGCACTCATCAGCGTACAACGCTTGGTCGACTATGTAAAGAGCGGATTAAGCATTTCCGAAGCACTCGAAGTGGTGCGCGCATCGTCGCTCTACACCTGCCACACGCCCGTTCCTGCTGGTCACGACGCCTTCGACGAGAGCCTGTTTGGCAAATACATGGGCAGCTATCCCGAAAAACTCGGCATTTCGTGGAACGAATTCATCGATATGGGACGCGAAAATCCTGGCAGCCAAGAGAAATTCTCGATGTCGGTATTCGCCTGCAACATGTGCCAAGCCGTGAATGGCGTAAGCTGGCTTCACGGCAAAGTATCGCAAGAGATGTTCTCGCCAATCTGGAAAGGCTATCTGCCCGAAGAACTTCACGTAAGTTATGTAACCAATGGCGTTCACATGCCATCGTGGGCTGCCTCGGAATGGAAAGCCGTGTACGAAAAATATTTCGGCAAAGACTTCTACAACGACCAGTCGAACATGAAGATCTGGGCGAAGATAAACGATGTGCCCGATGAAGAGATTTGGGCCACACGCACCGCTCTGAAAAATAAACTGATCGACTACATCAAGACGCAGTTCCAAGAGAATTGGCTCAAGACACAACAAGATCCTTCGAAAATCGTTTCGATTCTCGACCGCATCAATCCAAATGCGCTCATCATCGGTTTCGGTCGCCGCTTTGCCACCTATAAACGCGCGCACTTGCTCTTCACCGACTTGGAGCGCCTGAAACGCATTGTGAACGACCCAATTCACCCCGTGCAATTCCTCTACACAGGCAAGGCTCACCCTGCCGATGGTGGTGGACAAGCACTCATCAAACGCATCATCGAAATTTCGCGCATGCCAGAATTTTTGGGCAAAGTCATCTTCCTCGAAAACTACGATATGCGCTTGGCAAAACGCCTCGTTTCGGGTGTCGACATCTGGCTGAACACACCAACGCGCCCACTCGAAGCCTCTGGCACATCGGGCGAAAAAGCACAGATGAACGGCGTGCTCAACTTCTCGGTGCTCGACGGTTGGTGGCTCGAAGGCTATGTCGAAGGTGCTGGTTGGGCATTGACCGAAAAACGTACCTACGAAAATCAGCAACACCAAGACCAATTGGACGCTGCTACCATCTACAGCATGCTCGAAAACGAGATTATTCCACTCTATTTTGCAAAAAATACCAAAGGCTATTCGCCCGAGTGGATCGCTTGTATCAAGAAATCGATTTCGCAAATCACGCCACGCTTCACCACCAAGCGCATGATCGACGACTACATCGAACGCTTCTACGCGCCTTTGGCAAAACGCTCGGCCGAACTCACCGCCAACGATTGCGCCAAAGCGAAAGAGATTGCCGCCTGGAAAAAACATGTGGCTCAGTGCTGGGACAACATCGAAGTGAAATCGCTCGAAATTAACAACCTCGACCGCGTTGAGGTGGGCGGACACACCGAGATGATCGGCAAAATCGACGTTCACGACCTGAACGACTCGTGCATCGGTCTGGAACTTGTGATGACCTACGCCGACGAAAAAGGCAAGATGCATGTGGCCGACAAGCGCGAATTCGACCTTGTGAAACGCGAAGGCACGTTGCTCACTTTCAAATTGGACTACACGCTCGAGCAAGGCGGTACCTACAAATACGCCTTCCGCATGTTCCCAAAGAACAACGACTTGCCCCACCGCATGGATTTCTGTTACGTTCGCTGGATTCAACGAACCAACTAATAAAAAAGACGCCGCAAATTGCGGCGTTTTTTTTTGCTCCATCACAATTTCCGACCATATTCCTAATCGAAAACTCTGTTACATGTAACAGGATTTTAGAATAGAAATCACAATTGAATGGTTAGATAAATTAGAAATTAGGAGTGAGGATTTAGGAATTAACGCAAAAAATAACGTGCAGCGACCGTTAAATTCGGAGCTTTCTGAAAAAATTGAAACCTAAAAACAAAAATTTGCGACAGCAAATTCAGAAACATCTTCATTATTCGTTGCTCGAAATGCGTAGCGTGCGCATGGCATTCAGCACTGCAAGCACGGTTACGCCAACATCGGCAAACACGGCCATCCACATAGTGGCAAGGCCAAAGCCCGCAAGCAACAGAACCAGCACCTTCACGCCAATGGCGAACCACACGTTTTGTCGTGCAATGCCAACCGTACGCCGCGCAATGGCAATGGCAGTAGCAATTTTCGATGGTTTATCGTCCATCAGCACCACATCGGCGGCCTCGATGGCAGCATCGGAACCAAGTGCGCCCATAGCAATGCCCACATCGGCACGAGCCAACACAGGCGCATCGTTTATGCCATCGCCAACAAAAGCAAGATTTGCTCCTTTCGTTTTTTCGCCAAGCAATCGCTCAACGTGAGCCACCTTGTCGGCAGGCAACAATTCGGCATGAAATTCGTCGAGATGAAGCTCGTTGGCTACCGCTTGCGCCACCTCGGCACGATCGCCAGTAAGCATCACAGTGCGCTGTACGCCAACATTTTTCAGCGATGCGATGGCTGCGGCAGCATCATCTTTCACTCTATCAGAAATGACAATATGTCCAACATACACGCCATCGATAGCCACATGAATGATGGTTCCAACATGGTGACACTGATGCCAATCGACACCAACACTCTCCATCATTTTGCTGTTGCCAACGCAAACCATCTGACCGTTCACCTGCGCACGAATGCCATGTCCCGCTATCTCCTCGATGTTTTCGACCACACATTCATCGTTCACATTGGGATAAGCCGCCCGCAACGAAGCCGCAATGGGGTGAGTAGAAAAATGCTCGACATGCGCTGCCAAATGCAGCAGTTGCGTTTCGCTGATCTTGTCGGGATGCACGGCAGTAACGGCAAATTCGCCACGAGTGAGCGTGCCAGTCTTGTCGAAAACCACAGTATCGACCTTCGACAGCGCATCCATAAAGTTACCACCTTTCACTAGAATGCCTTTTTTCGATGCGCCACCAATGCCGCCAAAAAATGTGAGCGGAACCGAAATAACTAGCGCGCAAGGACAAGAAACTACCAAAAATGTAAGCGCGCGACTGAGCCAAATGGGCAATTCTGCCAGATAATTTTCAGCAAAAATAGGCGGAATGAACGCCAACGCAATGGCGGCGAACACCACAATAGGCGTGTAGATGCGCGCAAATCGGGAAATGAAAGTTTCGCTTTTCGACTTGTTGTCGCCGGCATTTTCTACAAGATTGATAATTTTCGAGGCAGTGCTTTCGCCAAAATTTTTGGTCGTTTTCACGCGAATCAATCCTGAAATGTTCACGCAACCCGAAACCACATCGTCGCCAGCCTGCACATCGCGCGGCGCACTCTCGCCAGTCAGTGCCACGGTGTTCAGACTCGAAGTTCCGTCGACGATATAGCCATCGAGCGGGATTTTTTCGCCTGGGCGAACCATTATCACCTCGCCCACCACCACGCTATCGGGAGCCACAGTTTCGACGCTTCCATTGCGCTCCACATTAGCCGTATCAGGACGAATATCCATCAGTTGTGCGATGGATTTGCGGCTATTTCCTTCGGCATAATCTTCGAAAAGTTCGCCCACTTGGAAGAAGAGCATCACAAAAACCGCCTCAAGAAATTCCGTTTCGGCACCAGGCAAAAATCCGATGCAAAGTGCGCCAATGGTGGCTACGCACATCAAAAAATCTTCGTTGAAAGCCTCGCCATGCAGCAAACCTTCGGCGGCCTCGGCAATCACCTCGTAACCCACCACAAGATACGGCACAAGGTAGATTAGCAGTAGTTGCCACGTAGGCAGATTTGTAGTATGTTCAACCACCACAGCGGCAATCAAAAGCACACTAGCGAGGGCAATTTTCAGGATTTTCGATTTCATCAAGCGGGAAATTTTCTGATTTCTAGTTGGGCTAAATAAATAATTCTGCCGCAAAAATATGCATTTTTCGCCATTTTATGGTTTGAATTGAGAGAATTTTGCTACTTTTGCAAAATTATGCGCATTTTTACTCGCTATTGGAAGACAATTTTGTGCGCGGCAGCCATTGCAGTGTTGTCGCTCGCACCACTCTCTGCGCCATCGGAACTGCAAGTGCCGCACGCCGACAAATGGGTGCACGCCGCAATGTATGCAGCATTGGCAGTGGCTGCGTTTCTCGATGTGAAACAGCGTTTTTCGTTGACAAAAAATGCCATTTTTCTGCTCGTTTTGCCCATTTTTTATGGCGGATTGATGGAGATTTTGCAAGAATTCTGCACACCATTGCGCTCGGGCAGTTGGGGCGACCTCGCAGCCGATGTTCTTGGCGGTTGGTTGGCAACGGCATGTTGCCTTCTCATCGGCAAAATCTCGAAGAAACAATAACAACACAGCCATTTTCTTAAAAACAAACCATGAACGAAACGCTAAAATACCAAATCGCCCTGACTTTGATCAATGGTCTTGGACCGATAAATGGTCGCAAACTGCTAGCTCATTTTGGCAGTGCCGAAGCCATTTTCGAGCAATCGCCCAAGTCGCTGCGCACCATTCCAGGCATTGGCGAGGTGTTGGCCGAAGCGGTGCTATCGCAAAAAGAGGTCTTTGCGCGCGCCGAACGTGAGATTGAATTCATCGAAAAATACAACATTCAGACGCATTTTTTTAGCGATTCCACCTATCCACGTCGACTGAAGGAGTGCGAAGATGCACCGCTGCTGCTCTACACCAAGGGCTGCACCGATTTTAATGCTGGTCGTTACTTGGCGGTGGTTGGCACGCGCAAAATCACGCCCTACGGACGCGACGTGTGCAACGCGCTCATTGCCGATTTAGCGCAGACGCAGCCCAGTCTTACCATTGTGAGCGGTTTGGCCTATGGCGTCGATGTGGCAGCTCATCGTGCGGCGCTCGACAACGGATTGCGCACTTTTGGTGTGGTGGCGCATGGTTTGGATCAGATTTATCCTTCGGCCAACCGCGCTGTGGCACGAAAAATGATAGAAGATGGTGGCGCCATAATCACCGAATTTCCGTCGGAAACGCAGCCCATTGCCGCCAATTTTGTGCAGCGCAACCGTGTGGTGGCTGGCATGTGCGATGCAGTTTTGGTGGTCGAATCGGCTCTGAAAGGCGGCTCGCTCATCACCGCCGATTTGGCAAACGACTACGACCGCGATGTTTTTGCAGTACCCGGTCGCGCCAGCGATGTGCAATCGCAAGGCTGCAACAACTTGATTTACAGCAACAAAGCCGTACTTGTGCAAACCGCTGCCGATCTCGAAAAATTTATGAGTTGGGACAGTCAGCCGCTTTCGCGCGCACGTCAGCAGGAACTTTTCGACCTACTCACACCCGAGGAACAAAAAGTGATAGATGTGCTGCACACAGCCGACGCGGTCTACATCAATCATCTGTCGCAACAGAGCGGCATTCCGCTGCAAAAATTGCTGCCTTTGCTCGTGCAGATGGAGTTCAAAGGCCTAGTGCGCCAACTGCCCGGTAGCCTTTATAAAGTGGTAAATTAGAGTTGAAAATTTATAGGTGAGAGGATAAGCCACTAACCTCAAAAACTCACATAACACGACAATCTGAAAATCATTTTCACTTTAGGTAGGTCCTAAAAATTATCTTTGCAAGAATTTTTGAATAGATTGAAAGAGTTTTTGAAGGCGCAAAAACGTCTAGTAACTTACCAAAGAAAAATATAGAAGCGTAGAATTTTTAGCACCTACCCTTATGCAAAAAACGCAAGCCATTGTGTTACAGGCATTTCGCTACGGCGAGAGCAGTCATGTGGTGCGCATGTTCACGCGCAGCAACGGACTTGTGTCGTGCATGGTGAAAGGGAGCGGACGCCGCAGCGCTTTGCCCGCCGTGTTGATGCAGCCTTTTTCGCTTGTCGATGTGGTGATGGATGTGCGCCCCAATCGCCAATTTCAGTACATTCGCGAATGCAACTGCAACCAACCAACCGACAACATCACAACCGACCCAATAAAAAATGGTGTAGCATTTTTTCTTTGCGAATTTCTTTGTCACACGCTGCAGCCCGCCATGCCCGATGAGCAGATGTTCGATTTTGTGCGCAGTTCCATCAGCATTTTCAACGCCACAGAGCGCGGAATCGCCAATTTTCACCTCGTTTTCTTGATAAAACTCACCTACTTTTTCGGTTTCTTCCCAAATCTGAGCGATTTCTGCGAAGGAGCAATGTTCGATTTGTCGAACAGCCTATTCGTACGCGAAAAAATCAGCGAAAACACACTCACAGCCGACGAGACACTCGTTTTTGTGCAACTGATGCGCATGGATTACGCCAACATGCACCTTTTTGCACTCTCGCGCACACAGCGCAACGACATTTTGCAGCACATCATAGACTATTATCGACTGCACTTGCCCGAATTTGGCACGCTCAAATCGCTCGATGTGCTGAAACAACTCTACTCCTAATTTGCTCAAACGGCAAAAAAACGCTAATTTTGCAGCGAAAAATCAAACGCAGCACACAACTTTCAAACTTTACAAACTTTCTGACTCTGACATAAGGCCTTGTAGTTCAATGGATAGAATACGAGTTTCCTAAACTTTAGATCCGGGTTCGATTCCCGGCAGGGCTACTTCTTCTTCGAATAAAAAAAGAAGAATGAATAATGAAAAATAAGTCCGTGACTGCGGCTTATCGAACTTTCAACTTTCAACTCTTGTAAATCTTGCCACGCAAACTGCACACCGAAGAGATTTTGCGCCTGTCGCCCGAAGAATTTGCGGCGGTCGACAAAATTCCGCTTGTGGTTGTGCTCGACGATGTGCGCAGTCTGCACAATGTCGGCTCCGTTTTTCGCACAGCCGATGCCTACCGCGTGCAGCAAGTGGTGCTTTGCGGCATCACCGCCACGCCACCGCAACCCGAAATTCACAAGACCGCTCTTGGCGCTGAATTCACAGTCGATTGGCGCTATTTTGCCGATGCCAACGAAGCCGTCGACACTCTAAAACGCGATGGATTCACAGTTCTAGCCATAGAACAAGCCGAAGGAAGCATCGGTTTCGAGCAGATTGTGCCAAAGAGAGGCGAAAAGATTGCCATCGTACTTGGCAACGAGGTGAAAGGCGTTAAGCAAAGCGTTATCGACCGCTGCGATGCCTGCCTCGAACTACCACAATATGGCACAAAACACTCGCTGAATGTGAGCGTAACCGCAGGAATTGTAATCTACGAGATGGCGAATAAGTTGGGAATAACGAGTAATGAGTGCTGAAATAGCAGCAACACAGACAAAAAAAATCGGGGAACATCGTGCGATGCTTCCCGATTTTCGTTTGCAGTGGGCCCACTTGGACTTGAACCAAGGACCTGCGGGTTATGAGTCCGATGCTCTAACCGACTGAGCTATAGGCCCGATTTTCGTTGCGGAGCAATCTCCTCTGGAAAATCGCTGCAAAGGTACAATTTTTTTCGTGTTTAGCAAAATTTCAGATGAAATAATTTACGCAGAAGAAATTTTTGCGTAAATACGCAATTTTGTCTTCCGCAAAAAAAAGAGGGCGCGACTAATGCCACGCCCTCGATTTTGAAATTACGCTGATTATTTGTTTAGCAGATATTTCTCTTTCAGCTCGTTGGCTTTGCGAATACATTCTGGATCGTTGGGGTTGCCAACCGACGGATCGAGTTTTGGAATCATCAGAATGGTGCCAGGCTCGATGTCGCTCGGATCCTGAATTTGGAACATGTTGGCCTCGTAGATGTAGACCCAGAAGGCCTGTTCGCCGCCGTACCATTTGCGCGAAAGTTGCGCCAGATACATGCCGCGTTTCATGGTTACCTCGCCAATGAATTCGGTGTACTTCAAGAAAATTGGCACCATTTTGCCATCGATCTCGACCAACGGAATTTCGCGCGTGGTCTTGTTCACCACGCCTTTGTCGGTCTGACTAGCCTCTTTGGCTTCGGCGGCACTCTGCTGCTGCGTCTGCTCATCGACTAGTCCCACAGGAATAATCTCCACGCGGCGATCTTTCGATTTCTGATGCTCAAAATCGTTATAGCGGAACGGCTTTGTAGAACCAAACGACTGCACTTTCATCTGCGAATCCTTCACGCCTTTGGCACGCAGCATATTCGCCACAGCGCGCGCGCGTTTCATCGATAGTTGCTGATTGTATTCGTCGGAACCCGTTTTGCATGCGTGTCCGTTCACCTCGATGCCCATGTCGCGATGCTGCACAAGCACAGCTGCCACCTTGTCGAGAATGTCGGCGGGCTGCAATTTAGGATCGTATTTATCGAAATCGAAGAAGATGACCGATTTGCGCAATTCCTCGTCGAGCGTAGCAACAGCCTTGGCAATAGTATCGTGGCGCGTTTCGATCACCACTTTTTCGACCACCGTAGGCACATTAACTGTATCGCGCAGCGTGATGGTATCGCTCAGCACAATGGTGTCGGCCAAAACAATGGTATCTTGAATGCGAATGGTGTCGTAAACATAGATTATTTGCGGTTCTTGGCTCTTGCGCGGCTTCTTCTCGCGCTCTTTTTTCTCTTTGGGTTGCGTGCGCCCAGCAAACAGATTCAAACCGATTTTGATGCCTGCCGAAGCCGCATTGATGCCGTTTTTGATGCCAACGCCTTTCAACTGTTTGGTGGCAATCAAGCCCTGATATTCGTTCATGAATGGATGATCGGCATTTTTGAAGCCAATATCCTGTCTTTCGAGCGATTTGTTAGGTTGTATTGTGCCACCATACGGGTCGATATCGGTGAAGCCATAGTTGAAATATGCACCAATGAACAGATCGAGGCGATTGCTGAGTTGAACCAGCGCGCCAATCTCGAAAAATGCCGAGACATTGTAGCGGAATTGGTTATTTTTGGTGGTTGGCAAACCTTTCACTGAACCATTTTGTCCAGCACTTTCCTCAAGACCAAAGCCGTGAGCGGTTTCGTTTACGCCTAAAATATTCCAATTGTACTGCGGATATTCGCCCACATGACGCATAGATCCGCTCATCACTTTGTAATCGGAATAGACGGGCAGACCGAATTTTGCACCCAACTGAGCATAGAGTCCCGTGCGGTGTCCCCAATTCTGCTGAAAATGCAGTGCCAACGGAATTTCGACCATGTAGATGACTTGGCGTTCTTTCCATCTCTGCATGCGCGTGCGGTGATTGTAGGTATCGCCATCGGTATCGGTAACGCCATTCCATGTGTCAATTTTTTTGCCATATTCGCCCGTGAGCGTCGCCACAGAACCATAGTGACTGAAATATGCGCCCGTCCCGATACCCATGCAGGGAATGAAGAAATAGGTATAGCCGATGTTGGCAGTGAGCGACGGCAGCACATATTGCGAGCCAGCCTCCACCTCGTAGAGCAGATCGCTCACGCCTGCACCAAAGCCAAACTGAAAGTACGAGCCTTTGCGCAGCGGGTGAATTTCGGGTTTGCGACGAACAGTGTCGATGTCGGCTTCATCGTCGAGATAGAGCGAATCGGCATCGAGCGCAAGCGGCGCGAGCGTGTCGGTCTCTTCGGGTTCCACCTGAATGCTGTCGGACGCCACATCGGCAGCAATAGCCTCGGCAAATGGGTCGACTGCGAGCGAGTCGGCAACTACCGATGCACTATCGGTTGGTTCATCACCAAAAATGAAATCAGCCTCTTCTTGTGCAACCACAGCCGTAGCACACAAGGCGGCAATGAGTATTAGAGCATTTCGCTTCATATCGGATTGTGTTATTTCGAGTATGTTTAATTGTTGAATCGTTGAATTGTTGAATTGTTGAACTGTTGAACTGTTGAATTGTTGAATCGTTGAATCGTTCGGACGCATGCGGTGCGTCTCTACTTTCGCACTTTCTAACTAAAAATTCCTCACTCCTAATTCCTAATTCTCTTGCTACTTGCTACTCATATCTTGCTACTAAACTACTTAACAATAAACTTCGCCAAGTGTTCCTCGCCATCGGCATCGACAAAGCGAACGATGTAGAAGCCTTGCGTAAAGTGTTGATTTATAGTCATTTCCGTTTCAACAGACGAAGTAACAAACAGTTTCAAACCTTGTGCATTGCAGATTTCGAGCGAACCGCCAGAGAGGAGTTTTTCATCGAAATTCAGATCAACCACAATGTTCTCGCTTGGGCGCGCAGGCACAGGATAGACCTCGATGCCGACATTCTGCCTCTCCTCTTTCAGCTCTGGTTTGAATTCGCAAGTGCGATAGCGGTGACCATCGTTTCCAATGAGATCGACAAAATAACGCGAGGCAGCATCCAGCGGCTCGTAGATGTGTTGCAGTGTGGCATCGTCCACTTTTTGTCCGTTGCGGTACCACTGATATGCCATGAATGTGAGCGGTTTACCCTCGAGCGTGCCGCTGTTGTTCACCACTATCACATCGTTCCATTTCTGGTGCAGATAGCCATCGATGGAGATAGAGAGTTGCAGTTGGCGCGCCTCGCTTTCGCACGATTCGGTGCCGCCCAAGAACACAAGCGATGCCGTGTAGATGCGCGGTTCGGGCGTTCCGACGGCTTTTATGGCAATGCGACCATCGGCTGGAATCTCGGTAAATTCGGTTACACTCGCAAACGCAGCATCGTCGAACAGCAGTTTGTATTTGGTTGGATTGCCCGAAACGGCTTCAATCTGAACGAAGAAATCGCTCGCCACATCGCTTTCGCACACCTCGAGCAACGAATCGACAATGGCAACTTGCGGCGTTGGCGTGGCTTCGGCTATCAGAACCACCGTGCGCTGGCAGCCTTGCATTGTGGCATCGTCGGTGATGACTTGTGTTTCGCCAGGATTTTTGAAGGTAACATCGCGGCTACCTTTGCCCGACTGACTGCTATAATTAAAGGTGTAGGTGTACGGAAAATCGCGTTCGCAGACATTCAGCGTGATGGTGTCGATTTCGTTTTGTGCAATGACAAAGCCAGCGCTCTCTTCCGAATCAATCCAATCGAGGTTGCAAAGGCCATCATGAACTTGGCGTTTAATGCTTACCGCCACGGGGAAGGTGCAGCCTGCCAGTTGCGTGCGGTCGAACAGGAAACTGAGCGATAGTGTGTTGCTCGTAGAATCGATGATGGTGTTGGTATAATGAGCATCAACGCTGACCAACTCGATGACCCAGCGATAGGTGTAGTTGCCATCGCCGCCTGTGGCTGCTGTTTCGCTTTCGGCCAACAGTGTCGTTTGGTCACCATCGAGGCAGAGCAGTTCGTCGGTTACCGACTTGATTGCCCCTGCATCGAACGCCGCCAGCAGCGTAATGGTAACGCTGTTTTCGGAATTACGCCAGTCGTTACACTTGCCATCTTTGGCTTGGCGCACAAATGTATGTGCCTGATTGTCAGCAAGTTGTTCGGAAGTTGGCGTGTAGTTTGCGGCAGTTGCGCCAGCGATTTCTTTGCCGTCTATCAACCAACGGTAACTGATATTTCCGTCGCCACCAGAAGCCGAAATCGAGTCTTGTAGCGTAGGAATTGTTGCATTGGGACAAAGTTCCAACGAACCTAATTTCTTAATCGCGCCGGGCGTAAATTCGGGCAGCAGCGTAACGACAAAACTATTTTCGGAAGTTTCCCAATCGCTGCACTTGCTGTCTTTGGCTTGACGCACAAATGTGTGCTGCGCATGGTCGGCCAGTTGTGCTGCCGTTGGTGTGTAGTTTGCGACAGTTGCGCCAGTGATTTCTCCTCCGTCCATCAACCAACGATAACTGATATTTCCATCGCCACCAGTGGTTGGAATCGAATCTTGCAATGCGGGAATTTCCGAAGCGTTGCACAAAATTGTTTCGGGCAGTTTTTTGATTGCCCCCGCATCGAAATCGGCCAACAGCGTAACGGTAACGCTATTTTCAGAGT